>JAFSGG010000042.1 GCA_017434775.1 Clostridia bacterium | reverse complement strand
CTCCCTTGGCCACCAGCAGCTTTTCGATATCACGGCCGTTCCGGATGGCTTCACGGATGGGATTGCGGCCGGAAAGCAGGTTTTCCGGCGGCAGGAAAGCCTCGTCTTTTTCTTCAAATACGGGACGGGCGGGTTTTGCAGGAGCAGGACGGGAGGGCTTTACAGGGGCCGGATGGAAATCATTCCGGGGATTGGAAGGCTTTTTGTTGTCGAATTTTTTGTTGTCGAATTTTTTGCCGTTGGAAGAGAAACGATCGTTCTGCTTTTCGGTATGATCGCGATTGGCACGTTTGTAGCGGGTGCCTTCTTCTTCCCAGGTGCTATCCTGGCGCAAATGATCCTTTTTGGTCATTTTTTTCTTGGTGAAATCCTGATAGTATGCCATAATGGTTTCCTTTCTTGGCTGTTGTTATTCCATTGATTTGAATAAAGAACGATTGATAATGGCCTTACCGCAGCTCTTGGCGCCTTCGGGGCAGGGGCCTTTTACACAGGAAGGGCCGGCGTTTTCAAATATGACCGGTGCAGCCTGCTTGCAAAGGCGAAGCATTTCAATGGCCATGGCGCGGATTTCCCATTGGGCGCGGTCACAGCAGCGCAGAGAGAAAAAGTGCATCAGTTCCCGGGCGTTCATGGTCATGGTGATATGGGTTTCGCAGGCATTGGGCAAAACGAATCGGGCATCTTCATTGCTGCCCTCGCCGCTGCCCAGCTTGTCCTGCCAATCTTTATACCAGGTGTGCATGGTGTTCATCTGGTCTTCATAAGTCTTTATCGCTTCTTCTCCAAGGGCAGCAATCCGGGGGGGAATGATATAGCCAAACCCCTTTTCCAAAGAAACATAGCGCTGGCTCTGGACGGAAAAGCTGGCGATGCGGTGACGGGTGACCTGCGCCAAAAGCGCCCGGCTGACTCCTTCAATGGAGAAGGTAAAGGAAGCGTGTTCCAGTACGGATAAATGGCCGCTGCTCACCACCAGACGAAGGAAATCAGCCTGATCTTTTTCGTCCACACGGGACTTGAGACTTTCCATATCCAGCCCGGAATAGCAGGTGCGTGCAGCCAGCGCACAGGTCTTTTCAGGATCCGGTGTATGGGCAATGAGGGATACTTTCAAAGGGACAGAAGGCATATGGATCAATCCTCCGGTAAAAGATAAGGGGTCAGTTCGGTCAGACGTGACGAATTTCCGGTGATGTACAGAAAGCCGATCAGTGCTTCCAGGCCGGTGGCGTTTGCATATTCAGAGGTGGTGGCACCCTTGGGGCCGCCGTGATGGGGATGGGCATTGCGACCGCGCCTGAAAATGGAAAGCTCTTCATCGGAAAGCAGGGGTAAAACGGCTTCCGCGGCTTTGTTCTGGCTGACGGCGCATACCGCACGAACGGACAGCTGGTGCATTTTTTTCACCGGGATATTTCTGGAAAGCAGATGCCTGCGCACGATCAGCGCGTGCACGGCATCGCCTATATAGGCAAGCTGTAAGGGAGAGTGCATGCGTGCCTGCTCGAAAGTCAGTATTTCCTGGTTCATCATTTCAGTGCGGTTTTGCTGTAAGCGGAAGGACTCATGCCAACAATGTTTTTGAACGTCTTGGAAAAGTGATAAGGATCCGCCATGCCTACTTCCACACCCGCCTGCCGTACCGTATATCCTTCTTTCAAAAGCTGCTTGGCACGTTCCATTTTGCAAAAGAGCTGATAGCTTTGCGGAGGCATTCCCACTTCCGCCACAAAACGCTTACGGAAGGTTTCCACCGGCATACGGGAAAGGGCAGCCATTTCACTGAGGGAGAAGCTGTCGCGGTATTGGTTTTTGCGCATGGCATCCACAACCTTGGCAATTTCGTGGGACAGCACGGCATCCATGGCCACAGGCTGGCCGGAATGGGATGCCAGCATAGCCCACAAAAGCTGCTGCAGCTGGGCGGAAGAAGCATCTTCGGCGGCAGCAAGGCGCACCGTGCTCTGTACAATATACTTGGCCAGATTCAGCTGGGAAGGAAGCGCACCCTGCTTCATGATGCGATGGGGCAGTGCGCCCAGACGCTGCAGGAAAGCACCAGAAAGCGTGCCGCCCACCATCAGCCACAGCACGCGGGCCTCCTGAGGAATATTCAAAACCACATTGGCCGTAGCAGGAGGCAGCATGCAGCAGTCTCCTGTGCAAAGGGTAAAGGTATTAGCGTTGGTTGTCAGCGACATGGCGCCGTTTTCCACAGCAATCCAAAGCCAGTTATCGAAAGAGCGAAGCTGCTGGGAACCGGTTTGCAGCATGGCAGAACCGGCAGCAGCAATATACACGCCGCTGGCGCTGGCAAGGGAATCCGGATTATGGGTCCCTTCCACCAAAAGTGCAGGCATCTGGGCCGTTTCGCCGCGGGATTGGAACAACAAAGAGTCCGCCATGTTTTTTCCTCCATTTCTGCATATACGTTTTCATTTTACTTGCCAGAATATACATTGTCAATAGTGAAACCAGAAAGAACAAATGGTAAAATTATTACATTTTTGCAACATTGATTACATAGTGAATACTTCTTCTGTTTTTTCGGCTTTTCTTTTGGCCGGGAAGCAGTTATAATATATACGAATCCGATAAAGGCAGAGTGAAAATGAAAACATTCAGCATGATCATCAGCCGGGAGCATGATCAAAAAACGGTGCATCATATGGTACTGAAAGTGATGCGGATTTCATCCGGTGCATACAGCAGCCTGAAATTTTCCGGAGGGATCACTCTGGACGGAAAACAGGCCTATGCACGGGATATGGTTCGGGAAGGACAGATTTTACAAGTGTCTTTTCCAGATGGAAAGAGCAGCTATCCGGATACGGAAGAAAACGCAGCCGATATCTGCATTGCTTATGAAGATGATGATTACTATGTGATCAATAAGCCGGCGGGATTGGCCACCATGTATTCACCGGGGCAGGGCGGAGTTACGCTGGAAAGTGGGCTTTATCATTATCTTGGCTGTCCTTCCAATTATGTGTTTCGGCCTGTAAACAGGCTCGATAAGGGAACAAGCGGCCTGATGGCAGCGGCCAAGCATGCCCATGCACAGCAACTGCTGCAAAAGGAATTGCATACCGAAAGATTTGTGAGGGAGTACACTGCCCTTTGCAAAGGACAATTGCCGAAAAGCGAAGGGTTCATACGTGCGCCCATCGGCCAAATGGAAAACAGCATCAAGCGGTGTGTAAATGAAGCAGGAAAAGAAGCGGTGACAGAATACAGGGTGCTTGAAACGGGGAAAAAAGCAACGCTTGTCCGGTTGCGGCTCAGAACCGGTCGTACCCATCAGATTCGGGTGCACATGGCATATATGGGCTGCCCCGTATGGGGTGATTACCTGTATGGGGAAGAGGATGAGCGGTTTCCCGGCCATTTTGCTCTCCAAAGCACCATGATTGTGTTTACACAGCCTCTGACAGGCGAAAAGATTCGGGTTGATACAAAAATACCGCCTCTGTGGTATGAACTGTTACGGAAGTAAAAAGGAGTATATTATGAAAAAGTTTCTGGTTTGCTTTGTGATTTGTCTTCTGGCAATACAGCCAATGGCTTTTGCCGAAAATGAGGCAGTGGTTGTTTCCTTTGTGGGGGACTGCAGCATCGGTGATTCTGCCCAATACATGGAGTATGACTCCAGCTATCATACTTGCCTGGAAAAGAATGGCTATGAATGGCCTTTCAGCCTGGTGAAGGATTATCTGGCCGGAGACGACCTGACGGTTGCCAATCTGGAAGTCGTGTTCACAAACGAAAAAAAGCATGCCGACAAGGCGTATTACCTCAAAGGAAAGCCGGAAAATGTGCAGGCACTGACCCTTGGCAGCATTGAAGTGGTGAATACCATCAATAACCATAGCATGGATTTTATGGATAAAGGCTATCGGGAAAGCCTGCAGGTGCTGGAGGATGCCGGTATCAAGCATTTCGGATCCTACCGGGTGTTTAATGATAACGGATACGATTACCTGGCGGTTGCGGAGGCAAAGGGAATCCGGTTTGGTTTTGTGGGATTTTCCTATCCGCAGGACAACGATCTCAAGCGTATTGGTTCCCGAATTGAAAAACTGAAGACAGAGGAAAACTGCGATGTGGTAATCGTCAGCCTTCACTGGGGCCGTGAAACCCATATGACGCCGGAAAGCTGGCAGTATAAGTACGCAAAATCTGTCATGGATTCCGGAGCCGATGTGATCTGGGGCCATCATCCCCATGTGATTCAGCCCATTCATTTTTATCAGGGCAAGCCTATTATGTATAGTACCGGCAATTTCACTTTCGGCACCATGTCCCATGTGGACCCGTCTACAGGCATTTTCCAGGTAACATTCCAGCGGAATGCGGATGGAAAGGTGGAGGTGACGCAGCTGCAGGTGATTCCTTGCGAAACGCAGCTGAGCCCGGATTTTCGTCCCTACGAACTGACGGACGAAAAAGAAAGAAAAGCTGTGTTTAAGGAATTGACATTCAAAAAGAATGTATATAAACACTTTGATAATCTGCCGGAAAGCTTTCTGGATACCGGGATTGTGAAACTGGAAAACGGCACGTTTATTGAATAAAAGAAAGGCCTCATGCAGTGAAGCATGAGGCGCTTTTCATTTGCTGCATAAATGGCGCATGGCCATGGCATATCCTTCAAATCCATAGCCGGAAAACGTCTTTTCACAAGCCAGGCGCACATAGGAGATTTTTCTGAAATCTTCCCGGGCATTGACATCGGTGAGGTGTACCTCACATGCCGGGATGGAAACAGCTTTCAACGCGTCCAAAATGGCTACGCTTGTGTGAGTATAGGCGGCAGGATTAATGACGATTCCGTCCACTTTTCCGTATGCATTCTGGATGCAATCCACCAGATCCCCTTCATGATTGGACTGATAGATATCCACTTCCGCTTGTAATTCTTCTGCCGTTTGCTGAATGAAAGCGCACAGTGCCGCATAATCCTTTGCACCGTAAAGCTCTTTTTCCCGGATGCCCAGCATATTCAGGTTGGGGCCGTTAATGACCAACAGCTTCATAAAATCCCTCCAGTGTCCGGCAAGCTGTTTGCTGCGGATCGGTTGTATTGTGTATCTGGAAATCTGCTGTACGAAAATACAGATCCTTCCGTTCCTGCCAGAGCGATTCAAGGGCTTCGGCATCTTTGGAAAGGGGCCGCCCTTCTTTGGATAATTGATCCAGCGGACGGCAAAGCATGCACACCCGGCTGTTAGATGCCATAGCCAAACGGTTCGGTTTGCGCAGGACGGCGCCGCCGCCGGTTGTGATCACTGCGCCCTGTTGTGAGCACGCTTGCAGAACGACCCTTTCTTCCATTGCCCGAAAAGCTTCTTCGCCATCCTGTGCGAAAATCTCCGGAATGGTTTTGCCGGCCAGTTTTTCGATTTCCTGATCAGTATCGATCAAGGGACGGTTCATAGCCTGGGCTACCATTTTTCCGATGGTGGATTTACCGCAGCCCGGCATGCCGATGAGCACAAGATTCAGCATCTGTTCTTTGATTTTGTGAACAATCTGAAGATCTTTTTTGACATCGATGGCTGTGCCGGTGAAAAGTTCGGCGGCTTTCCTTGCCTGTGCCACCAGCATGTGAAGGCCGGAGACGGTTTTCAGACCTTTTTCCATTGCCTGGAGGATCAAGGAGGTTTTTTCAGGATTGTAAATTACATCCGCCACGCTTTCCACATTCGGCAGAAGATTCAGGTCAACCGGAGATATTCCGTTCCGGGGATACATACCCACCGGGGTGGTATTGACAAGCAATTGCGCATCAGCATGTTTTTCGTACAGTGACTGATAATCATCAGGACCATTTCTGGAAATGACAACAATCTCTCTGGCCCGCATTCTTTTCAGCGCAATCTGCGCTGTCAGGCTCGTGCCACCGCTGCCAAGGATAACGGCTTTTTTATCCTTTGGCTCAATGCCGGCTGCTTCCAGCATGGTCATAAAGCCGAAGATGTCGGTGTTGTGCCCGGTCAGGGTACCGTCGGAATTTTTCACAATGGTATTGACAGACTGTATCTCAGCCGCTTCGGGTGACAGATGATCACAGTAGGGGATAACAGCTTTTTTGTACGGAATGGTTACATTGATACCTTTGAAAAGCTTTTTGTGCATGAAATCATGCAGTTTTTCCGGCGGCATGGGAAAAAGCTTGTATTCATAAGGACCAAGCTGGGCATGAATCTGCGGCGAATAGCTGTGGATCAGCTTTTCGCCAATCAGGCCGTATTCCATGAAGACCACTCCTATCAGTGTTCAGCGTAAGCACCCAGGAAAACAAAATGCTCGGTTCTGTTTTGCAATTCGCAGATCAGATCCACAAGCGCCGGATCGTGAATATCCGCTTCGAAATCGAAGAAGAAACGGAATTCAAATTCACGGCCGGGGATGGGGCGGCTTTCCAGTTTGGTCAGGTTGACCCCGGCCAGAGAGAGGCGGGAAATGATATCATTGAGTGCGCCGGGAGCGTGGGGAAGATTGAACATGATGGATACCTTCCCGGCATTGGGATAGCATTGCATGTTCCGGGCAATGCAGATGAAGCGTGTGAAATTGTTTTGAACATTGCTGATGTTGTCCTGCTCAATCTGCAAATTATAGATATCTGCACAGGAAGCGGAAGCGATGACGGCCACACTGTCATCCGTGCTGTTGGCAACATATTCAGCAGCCACAGCCGTATTGTCCATGGGCTCAATTTGGGCATCTTTCAGCGTTTCCAGATAATTGCTGCATTGACGGAGGGCCTGCTCGTGAGAGACAATCTTCTTCACGGCACCCTGCGCACCTTTTTTACGCAGCAGGCAGTGATCAATGCGCAGCCTGCAGGCGCCGACGATGTGGAAATGGTGCTGCTCCATCAGGTCGTATACCTGGGTGACGGAACCGGCCGTACTATTTTCCAAAGGCAGGATGCCATAAGTGCACATGCCTCTTTCCACAGCATTGAATACATCATTGAAACTGCTGAAATAGAGAATGCTGGGGTATTCGAACATTTTTTCACAGGCCTGCTGGGCATAGGCGCCTTCCGTGCCCTGGCAGGCAACAATGGCCCGGTTGGGCAGCTTTTGTGCCGGCGGATTGGCAAGCTGTTCCTTCAGCTGTTCGCCCAGTTCGGATGTATAGCCCATTTTCTGCGCCTGATAATTGCAGCTGAGATTGAACATGGTTTTGAACATATTCTTCATATAGGGGGCCAGTTCATCGCCTGCCCGCTCTGTAACACGGTTGATGATGTCACGTTCCCTGGCGTGATCGCGGATGGCTTTTCCTGTTTCCTTCTTGGCCTGAGCCACCTGGGCTACGGTATTCATCCGTTCGGTCAACAGTTGTACAAGCTGATCATCAATGGTGTCAATTTTTTCACGGATATCATTCAGATTCATATTACTTCTCCTTTTTTATGCAAGCAGATCATACAGGACACAGGCGATTGCCGCTTCCATTACAGGGACGGCGCGGGGAACGATGCAGGGATCGTGACGGCCTGTAATGGAAAGGTCAGCTTCGCACATTTGATTGAGTGAAATGGTTTTTTGCTTTCTGGAAATAGAAGGGGTAGGCTTCACAGCCATGCGCACAATCAGGGGCATTCCGGTGGTGATGCCGCCCAGTACGCCGCCGTGATGATTGGTGGACGTTTTGACGGTATTATTGTCAATGACAAAAGGATCGTTATGAGCGCTGCCGGTCATCGCAGATGCGGCAAAGCCTGCACCGAATTCTACACCGCGCACAGCAGGAATGGCAAAGAGCATCTGGGCAATGCGGTTTTCGATGCCGTCAAACATGGGATCGCCAAGGCCGGGGGGAAGACCAATGGCGCAGCATTCAATGATACCGCCGACAGAATCGCCGGCTTTGGCAGCTTCTGAAATTTTTTGTTTCATTTCCGAACCTTTATTGGCATCCAGCACGGTAAATCGATCGTCCCTCAGTTCGGTGAATTCCGGAGAAATGGGATTGAAAGGTTTATCGCATACACCGGCGATGGCGGCAATATGGGCGGAAACACGAATGCCTTTCTGCTCCAGCAATTGCAGGGCAAGGGCACCGGCAAAGCAAAGAGGAGCCGTCAGACGGCCGGAAAACTGACCGCCGCCCCGAATATCGTGAAAGCCATTGAATTTGGTATAGGCAGTAAAATCTGCATGACCGGGCCTTGGCAGATCACGAAGCTTATCATAATCAGTGGAATGATGATCACCGTTGACAATACGGATAGCAAGCGGCGCACCGCAGGTCCGGCCCTTTTCATCGAGCCCGGAGAGAATTTCCGGCAAATCAGCTTCCTTCCGGCTGGTGGAAAAAGCATCCTGCCCGGGCGCACGGCGTGCCATAAACTGCCTGACACGTTCCCAATCCGGCGAAAAACCCGCGGGAAGACCTTCAATCACAGCTCCGATGGAGGGGGCATGAGACTGGCCGAAAATCTGGATGTGATAGCGATTGCCGAAATGATTAGCCATGGATTTTTCCTCCCAAAGAAATCAGATCGTCGAAAAAGCGGGGGTAACTTTTGTTTACGGCTTGCGTGCCCAGGATGGTAACGGGCTCCTTTGCGAAGCATGCAGCAATGGCAGCGGCCATGACAATGCGGTGATCATTGCATCCGTCCACTGTACCGGCTGTAAAAGGGGTTCCGCCCCGCACGATCAGCCCATCCGGCTCTTCCGTAACATCTTGTCCCAGTTCACGCAGCAGGAAGGTGATGGCAGAAAGCCTGTCACTCTCCTTTATGCGAAGGCGACCGGCACCCACAAAATGTGTAGTGCCGGGATGCATGCAGGCGGCAACTGCCAATGCGGGCAGGCTGTCCGGCGTTTGAGAAACGTCAATCACGCCGCCAAGATGCAGCAGCTGATCAACAATCCGTCGATCCCCCTGACAGGAGGCGGGGTTTAAACCGTCTATCTGAATGCGACTGCCCATTTGATTGGCGCAATGCCAGAAAACGGCAGACGACCAGTCACCTTCGGTTATGATAACGCCTGGTGTACGATAGGCTTGGTTTCCGGGAATAGAATAGCCGTCCACTTCCTTTTCCGCCTTGATGCCAAACTGGGAAAGAACCTGAAGGGTGATTTCAATATAATCGGCGGATTCCACAGGCGTGGTGAATCGAATGCGGCTATCCTGCTGGCAAAGGGGAAGGGCAAGCAGAAGACCTGTGATATACTGGCTGCTGATATTGCCGGCAATTTCATAAAGGCCGCCGGTAAGTTTGCCGGAAAGATGCAGAGGGAGAAAATCACGATCGGCTTGAACATTGTGCTGACGGAGAGCCTCTGTCAGAACCGCATTGGGTCTCTCCGGCAGCCTGCCGGTACCTGTGAATGTAGCGTCTATACCAAGCGCTGCTGCAACCGGCAGCATAAACCGCAGGGTGGAGCCGCTCTCCTTGCAAGAAAAATGTGCTTTTTTTGGCATCGCAGCAGCGGGCTGGATACAGAGAATCCCTTCTTCTGTTTTTGTTATGTCTGCGCCAAGACTCAGGACACAATCCATGGTGGCAAAAATATCCTCGGACAAAGTATTGACAATGATTTGAGTGGGTTTGTCCGATAAGGCGGCGGCGATCAATTGGCGATGTGCAAAAGATTTGGAAGAAGGAACGAGAACCGTGCCCTGCAATTTGCTTTGTTGAATACAACGATTCATGCCAGTATCTCCTTGATGGTATTGAGACCGGTTTCAAAAAGGAATGGCAGCTGATCAACAGGCGTTTTTTTAATGTAGCAGCTGCCGATTTTTTCCGGGAAAATCAGATCGATGGTTTCACCGGAACGCTTCTTATCCGTTAAAGCGGCAGCGGCCAGAATGGAAGGTTCACAATCAAAAGAGGAGGGAAGACCGCAATTGGTGTTTGCCTGAATAATTCGGTTGCAAACATCTTTCTTTCCTGCAGCACCGGAGGCGATGGCCATGCCGATGGCGACGCCAAACCCATGGGGAACGGTAAAATCAGAACATTTTTCAATGGCGTGTCCGAACGTGTGGCCAAGGTTCAGAAGTTTGCGAATCCCATTATCATATTCATCACAGGAAACCACGTCTTTTTTGATTTCAACGCAGCGGAGAATGATTTCAGCCAGGTGTTCTTTCCAGTCCTTTTCACACATAAGGGAGAAAAGTTCCGGATCTCGGAGCACGCCGTATTTGATCACTTCACCGGCGCCTTCCGACAGCAATTGATCGGAAAGGGCTTTTATCACATCCGTATCCGTCAGCACAAGGCTGGGCTGATGGAAGGCACCGGCCAGATTTTTACCGGCTTTCAGATCCACCGCTGTTTTTCCGCCGACGGAGGAATCCACGGCTGCCAGAAGTGTGGTGGGAATCTGGACAAAGGAAATGCCGCGTGCATATACTGCCGCTGCAAAACCGGCCATATCACCCGTTACACCGCCGCCGAGCGCCACAACAATATCGCTGCGGGTCAGCTGATGTTCGGCCAGGAATTCCAGTATATCGGAAAGTGTGGAAAGGGTTTTGCTCTGTTCACCGGCCGGGAAAACATATTCCACGGGCTGAAAACCGGCGTTTGACAGGCTGTGCATCACCGTAGGAGCATACAGGGGATGAACATTGCTGTCTGTAATAACAGCTGCTTTGCAGGGCGAAAACACTTTGCCAATCAGATTACCGGATTGTGCAATTAAACCGGGGCCGATCAGAATATCATAGGGCGTGGATGTTTTCAGGTGAACGGTATACACAAATGCACCTTCTTTGTTATTTGGTCAGGGCTTCCTTCATGATGCGGCCTTCTTTCAAAAGAGCGCGAAGGGTTTCTGTGTTTCTGGAATCAAGCGCATCCCTGTACTGGGTGAGACGGTTAATCAGGTCATCAATGGATGGAACCAGTAAATCGGCATTGTCCATCATCAGTTCCGTCCACATGTTTTCATTCAGCCGGGCCACTCTTGTCATATCCTGAAAGCTGCCGGCAGAAAAACCTTTATGGTGATCAGACAGGGGATTTTTCACATACGCGCCGGAAACGATATGAGCTAACTGAGAGGTATAGGCGATCATGCTGTCATGCTCCTGCGGCGTGGTAAAGCGAACAGAAGCAAAGCCGATCTCCAGAAAAAAGGATTTGATAAAGGCGCGGGTTTCCAGCGTGATTTCACCGTCCGGCGTCAGGATCATGGATGCGCGTTCAAAAAGGTCGCCTTTGGCATAATTGAAACCGGAAAATTCGCGGCCGGCCATGGGATGACCGCCGATGTACTGCCAGTCATAATGAGCGGCGATTTCACTGATGGGCCCCTGAACGGCACGTTTCACACCGGCACAATCAACGATAATGGCGCTGGGTGAAAAATGAGCCGCATTTTCTTTGATATAATCCACGCACAAAGAAGGATACAGGGCAATCAGCACAATATCGCAAAGGGGGAGACGGGAAGGAATCAGAGGATCGTCAATGGCCTCGCAAAGAGAAGCTTTGGTAATGACGGCGGGATTGATATCAAATCCCCATACAGTATGACCGGTATTTTCCTTGATGCTCTTGGCCAGGGAACCGCCGATGAGACCAAGGCCCACAATGCCGATATTCATTACCACTTCGCCTCCCGGATGCAATGGGGCAAAATGGCCCGGATGGCGTGGGCAAGATCGTCAAATTGTTCAGGCGTCAGGGACTGCTTGCCATCGCACAGGGCATGCACGGGATCGTTGTGCACTTCCACAATCAGCCCGTCGGCACCGGCGGCAGCGGCTGCAAGCGCCATGGGTTTTACCAGATCCCGAATACCGGTACCGTGGCTGGGGTCAACCACCACCGGCAGGTGGGACAGCTTGTGCAGAACCGGCACGGCAGAAAGATCCATGGTGTTGCGGGTAGCGGTTTCAAAGGTACGGATACCGCGCTCGCAAAGAATGATGTTTTCATTGCCGCCGGCCATGATGTATTCGGCGCTCATGAGCAATTCCTCGATGGTATTTGCCAGGCCGCGCTTGAGGAGGATGGGCTTCCTGGTCTGGCCCAGTTCCTTCAGCAGTTCAAAGTTCTGCATATTCCGGGCGCCGACCTGAATCACGTCCACATTTTCGAAAAGGGGAAGATGATTGATGTCCATAATTTCGGTAATGATGGGCAGGCCGCTTTGTTTCTTTGCTTTCAGAAGAAGATCGATTCCCTTGCCGTGCAGACCCTGGAAAGCATAGGGGGAAGTGCGGGGTTTGAAAGCACCGCCGCGAAGCATATTGGCACCGCTCTTTTTGACGGCTTTGGCAACGCAGGTGATCTGTTCTTCCGTTTCCACGGAGCAGGGGCCGGCAATCATCATGAAATGCCCGCCGCCAATTTTGGCATCGCCCACGGAAATGACGGTATCATCTTCATGGAATTTGCGGTTGGCGCTCTTATAAGGCTCCTGAATGCGGCGCACAGCCTCCACCACATCCAGAGAACTGATCAGATCAATATCCAGACGGGATGTATCGCCGATCAGCCCGATGATGGAATGATGAGAGCCCTGGGATTCGTGGAGGGAATATCCGCTGTCTGTCAGCCAGTTTTTCAGGTTATCCACCTGTTTGGGATTCGCGTTCTGTTTGAGCAAGATGATCATGGCCTGTATCCTCCTGTATCAATGAATTTGGTAAACAAAAAGCTTCGCAGTTGTTTTACTGCGAAGCATTTCGGGAAGAAATACGATTCTGTATTTGGCGATGCAGCAAAACAACTTTATTCACAAATCGTAAATAAAGTAAAAGTAAAAGCTGTAAGCCGCATAATTAGAACGCATTTCATGAACTCCAATCTTTTGAATTCGTGCCTATTATATGCCTGTCTTTTACCGATGTCAATACGAAAAATGCACAGAAACAGCAAAAAAACAGAATGGTCTGAAAGGGCTTGATTTTACAGGGAAACTGTATTATATTTAAATCAGTAAGAAAAGGGAAAGGAACGCCTTTATGAATATTTTTGATATCATCGGTCCCGTAATGATCGGCCCCAGCTCCAGCCATACGGCAGGGGCTGCAAAAATCGGTTATGTGGCCAGAAAAATACTGGCAAAAGAACCTGTCCGGGCAGAGATTGACCTGGCTGGAAGCTTTGCCGAAACGTACCGCGGACATGGTACTGACAGGGCGATTATTGCCGGCATTATGGGCATGAAGCCGGATGATGAAAGACTGCCCCAAAGCCTTGCGATAGCGGAAAAAAACCATTTTCCCTATACCATCCGCACGGTGAAGATACCCAAGTGTCATCCCAATACAGCTGTGGTGCGGCTTTGGGCAGCCGACGGAGATTCGGCGGAAATTGAAGGGGCTTCCGTTGGCGGTGGCAATATTCTTATTACCAAACTCAACGGTATGGAAAGCGCCTTCACCGGGCAGTACAATACGCTGATTATTCCGCACAATGATACGTACGGGGTCATTGCCGGGGTAACCCAGGCACTGGCTGCATTCCGCATCAATATCGGGAATTTCCGTCTGACACGCCAGGAAAAAGGGCATCAGGCCATTATGACCCTGGAAGTGGATGGGGACGTGAGCCGAGAACTGCTGACACTGCTTCGGGCGCTTCCCAATGTTTTGCATGCCGTATACCTGCATGCCAATGAATAAGGAGGGATGGAAATGTTAAAGTATCGTTCTTTGCAGAAGATCGCAGACGAAGCGATGAAGAACAATGTTTCCATCGGGGCTTATGTGCTGAAGGATCAGGCAATGCAGATGGAAACAGCAGAAGAAAAGATTCTGGAAGTGATGGACCGGCAACTGACCGTTATGGAACAGGCAGCTGTAAACGGTAGCGCTCCCGGTATCAGATCCATGAGCGGCCTTACCGGCGGCGACGCCTTCCGAATGCTGGAATACGGGAAAAAGAACAATACCATCAGCGGTGATTTTTGTAGCAAAGCCATGGCAACGGCCATTGCGGTAGCGGAATACAACGCTGCCATGGGCCGGATTGTAGCCAGCCCTACGGCGGGCAGCTGCGGTATTCTGCCCGGTGTGTTGATTCCTATGATGCAGGAAAAGAAGATTGACAGGCAGGCTGCCGTGATAGCGCTGGTATGTGCTGGCGGCATCGGTATGGTGATTGCCAATAAAGCCAGCCTCAGCGGTGCTGCCGGCGGCTGCCAGGCAGAATGCGGCAGCGCATCGGCCATGGCGGCGGCTGCCCTTGTGGAAATGGCCGGCGGAACGCCGGAAATGGTGCTTCATGCGGTTGCTATTGCACTGAAAAATCAAATGGGCCTGGTGTGCGATCCGGTAGCCGGTTTGGTGGAAGTGCCCTGCATCAAGCGGAACGCCTCCGGGGTGATGATTGCCATTACTGCGGCGGATATGGCATTGGCAGGTATCCGGAGTGTGATTCCTGCCGATGAAGTGATCGAAGCCATGCGGGAAGTGGGGGACAGCATGCCTTGTGCACTGCGTGAAACGGCACAGGGCGGTATTGCGGCTACGCCTACCGCTAAAATGCTTACATTGCAGATTTTTAGCAAAGGAGAAAAGAAATGAAGCTGGTGTCCTGGAATGTAAACGGTCTGAGGGCTGTAATGGGCAAGGGGTTCATGGAGGCTTTCCATGCCTTTGATGCGGATATTTTTTGCCTGCAGGAAACGAAGCTGCAGGCAGGGCAGATTGAAATGGATTTGCCTGGCTATTATCAGTACTGGAACTATGCAGAAAAGAAGGGCTATTCCGGCACGGCCGTTTTTACAAAGAAAATACCGCTTTCTGTACAGTATGGTATCGGTATAGAAGAACACGATAAGGAAGGCAGGGTCATTACCCTGGAATTTGATGAATTCTGGTTTGTAACCGTCTATACGCCCAATGCACAGCGTGAACTGACAAGGCTGGATTACCGTATGGCATGGGAAGATGCCTTTCTTGCGTATCTGAAGAAATTAGAGGAAACCAAGCCTGTAATTTTTGCCGGCGATCTGAATGTTGCCACAAACCCGATCGATTTGAAGAATCCTTCTTCAAACAAGAACAATGCGGGTTTCACCGAGCAGGAAAGAGGGAAGATTCATCATCTTCTTGCAAACGGTTTTACGGACACTTTCCGCTACTTCTATCCGGACAAAGAAGGGGCCTATTCCTGGTGGAGTTATATGTTCAAAGCCAGAGAGAAAAATGCAGGATGGCGCATTGATTATTTCATAGTTTCGAATGAACTGAATGAAAAATTGATCGATGCAGCCATCCATCCGGACGTATTTGGGTCGGATCATTGCCCTGTTTCTTTGGAAATAAACCTATAAAGCAAAAATTAATAGAAATGCAACACAAAAAGCAAAGGAAACGCTGCACAGTCATATTGACAGAATTCTTGCATTTTGATATAATTCAAAACGAAAATTGAACAGGTTCATTGCGACTGACGGAAGTAATGTGGAATGACCACAGGGGAGCAACGGGCCGGGATCAACACTGACTGACTTAAAAGCCGACCGTCTGGGCGCACTTAACAAATCGACCCGTTAAGTGCGCCTATTACTTTTTAGGAATTAAGGAGGAAAAGACGATGCGCAAAGTAGGTATTGTCATGGGCAGCGACAGCGATCTTCCCATCATCCGGAAGGCCACGGATATGCTGCAGAAACTGGAGATTCCCTTTGAAGTACATGTGTACTCCGCCCACCGTACCCCCGAAGAAGCCCGGGATTTTGCTGTTAACGCACGCAAAAACGGTTTCGGTGTGATCATTGCAGCTGCCGGGATGGCCGCCCATCTGGCCGGCGCTATTGCTGCAAACACCACGCTTCCTGTGATCGGTATTCCCTGCAAAAGCACATATTTAGACGGCATTGATGCCTTGCTTTCTACTGTAATGATGCCTTCCGGTATTCCGGTGGCTACTGTTGCAATAGACGGAGGCGCCAATGCCGCTTTGCTTTCTGCCCAGATCCTGGCGGTGGAAGATCAGGAACTGGCCCAGAAGCTGGATGCCAAGCGCAAGGCCGATGCACAGGCAGTTCTTGAAAAAGACCGGAAAGTTGCAGCAGAATTCAATCATTAATACGGAGGAAAAAATTCTTTATGGGTGGTTTCTTCGGTGCAGTATCCAAGCAGGATACCATCTCTACCGTTTTCTTTGGAACGGACTATCATTCTCACCTGGGCACCAAAACCGGCGGTATGGCAGCTTATGATGAAAAGATCGGGCTGCAGCGCAGTATTCACACCATCTCATCCACGCCTTTCCGCACCAAGTTTGAACACATCTTTGGTGAAATGAAGGGCCATGCTGCCATCGGCTGCATTAATGATACCAATCCCCAGCCGCTGCTGATCCGCTCCAAGCTTGGCGTATTCGCCCTGTGCACCATCGGTTTGATCAATAACTATGATGCGCTGATCAAACAATGCATGGATTTCGGCGGTGTGCATTTTGACGCCATGACAGGCGGCAAAGTCAACAGCACGGAACTGGTGGCAGCGCTGATTGGCATGAAGAGCAATTTTGTGGAAGGCATTGCATTTGCTCAGGAGCAGATCGAAGGCACAGCTTCCATCCTGATCCTGACGGATCATGGTAGCCTCATTGCTGCCAGAGATAAAATGGGCCGCCTTCCCATCCTGATTGGCAAGAATGAAGAGGGTTATTGCGTTTCCTTCGAATCCTTTGCCTATCAGAAAATAGGCTATATGGACGAGAAGGAACTGGGGCCCGGCGAAATTGTGGAGATCACTGCAGATGAAATTAAAGTGTTTCGCAAGCCGCTGAAGGAAATGCGCATTTGCTCCTTCCTGTGGAGCTATTACGGCTATCCAACTTCCAATTATGAAGGCGTCAATGTGGAAGTGATGCGCTACCGCAACGGCCAGATCATGGCGCGGAACGAAGAAGAAAACGGCACCCTGCCGAAGATTGATTTTGTTGGCGGTGTGCCCGATTCCGGCACGCCCCATGCCATTGGCTATGCCAACGGCAGCAAAATCCCCTTCACTCGTCCCTTCATCAAATATACGCCTACCTGGCAGCGCAGTTTCATGCCGGAAAACGCCATGGATCGCAATAAGGTGGCGAAAATGAAGCTGATTCCTGTAAACGAGCTGATCCGGGATAAAGACCTTTTGTTCGTGGACGACAGCATCGTGCGCGGTACCCAGCTGAGAGAAACCGTTGAATTTCTGTATGAAAACGGAGCCAAGAGTGTGCATATGCGCTCGGCCTGCCCGCCCATTATGCACGGCTGTAAATACCTGAACTTTTCCCGCAATACCAGCGATATGGAACTGATTACCCGTTCTGTGATCATGGAACTGGAAGGGGAAGAAGGGTTTAAGCACCTGGATGAATATGCCGACGGCAGTACCGAACGCGGTAAGAAAATGCGTCAGGCGATTTGCGAAAAAATCCATTTTGCTTCCCTGGAATTCCAGACGCTGGAAGGGCTGATAGAATCCATCGGAGTGGAGCCCTGCAAACTGTGCACATATTGCTGGAATGGCAAAGAATAAACAGGAGGACGAAACAATGCACGAAAATTCCCGTTCTGAAAGCTACGCAGCAGCCGGTGTGGATATTACGGCCGGTTACAAAGCCGTGGAACTGATGAAAAAGCATATTGCCCGCACGCGGAACGAAGGTTGCCTGGATGATGTGGGCGGTTTCGGCGGCTGCTTCGGCCTGCCTGTGGCCGGCATGGAAGAACCGGTGCTGGTTTCCGGAACCGACGGCTGCGGAACCAAGGTGAAGCTGGCCATCTTGATGGATAAGCATGACACCATTGGTATCGATGCCGTTGCTATGTGCGTGAACGATATTATCTGCTGCGGCGCCAAGCCTCTGTTTTTCCTGGACTATATCGCCTGCGGCAAGAATGTTCCCGAAAAGATTGCTGAAATCGTAAGCGGCGTGGCGGAAGGCTGCGTGCAGTCCGGCGCTGCGCTGATCGGCGGCGAAACAGCGGAGCATCCCGGGCTTATGCCTGTGGAAGATTATGACCTGGCCGGTTTTGCCGTGGGCATTGTGGATAAGAAAAAGATCATCGACAACAAGCGCATGGAAGAAGGCGACGTGGTCATCGCCATGGCCTCCACCGGTATCCATTCCAACGGCTTCAGCCTGTGCCGCAAGGTGTTTGATATTGATCACAATCCCGATTCTCTGTATGCAGCCCGGGAAGAATTGGGCGGCAAATCCGTTGCTGAAGCGCTGCTGGTGCCTACCCGCATTTATGTGAAGAGCATCTTGGCCCTTCTCAAGGAAGTGGATGTAAAGGGTATCAGCCACATTACCGGCGGCGGCTTCTATGAAAATATTCCGCGCTCCAGTCCCGACGGCCTCTGTGCCCGGATCGAAAAAAGCAAAGTAAAGATTTTGCCCATCTTCGATGTGATTGCCAAAGACGGCAACATCCCTGAACGCGATATGTTCAATACCTACAACATGGGGGTTGGCATGAGTGTGGTTGTAAAGGCAGACGAAGCCGAAAAGGCTATCGAAATTCTGCGTGCAAATGGGGAAGATGCTTATGTGATCGGCCGGATTGTGAAGGCTGACCAGAAGATCGAAATCGTGTAAAAGGGGAGGGACATCCCATGAGCCAGATGCAAAAGCGGATTGCCGTGCTGGTTTCCGGCGGCGGCACCAATCTGCAGGCTTTGATTGATGCGCAGCAGATGGGAATCATCCATTCCGGCAGCATCGAGATTGTTATTTCCAACAAAGCTGGTGCTTACGCTCTGGAAAGAGCAGAGCGTGCCGGTATTGAAACCGCTGTAATCGAAAAGAAACCCGGCGGTCAGGTAGAATTTGAAGAAAAGGTGATTGCCAAGCTCCGTGAAAAGCAGATTGATCTGATCGTACTGGCCGGCTTTATGAGCATTCTGAGCGAAAATTTCGTAAAGCAGTTTGAAGAAAGAATCATCAATGTGCATCCGTCTTTGATTCCTTCTTTCTGTGGCAAAGGCTATTATGGCTTGAAAGTGCATGAAGAAGCGCTGAAAAAGGGTGTGAAAGTGACGGGGGCCACGGTGCATTTTGTGAATGAAATTCCGGATGGCGGCAAGATTATTTTCCAAAAAGCAGTGCAGGTGCTGGAAAAGGACACGCCTGAAACGCTGCAAAAGCGTGTGATGAAGCAGGCTGAATGGAAGATACTGCCCCGTGCGGTGGAAAAAGTATGTCAGGATATGATGATTGCAGGAGGGAAAGCATAATGGATATCTATAAGCAGGAAAACATCGGTCAGCTCATCGAAGGCAATTCCTATGTGGGCCGCGGCATTGTGATCGGCAAAACCGAAGATGGCAAAAAAGCGGTATCCGCCTATTTCATCATGGGCCGCAGCGCCAACAGCCGCAATCGTGTGTTCGTCAAGCGCGACGACGTGCTCTATACTGAACCCTATGATGCTTCCAAAGTGGAAGATCCCAGCCTCATCATCTACGCTGCCCTGCGCAATTATGAAAATAAACTGATCGTTACCAACGGCGACCAGACCGATACCATTTGGGAAGGTCTGAAAAAGGGTGAATCTTTCTCTCAGGCATTGACCAAGCGTGAATTTGAGCCCGACGGCCCCAACTTCACCCCCCGCATCAGCGGCATGATCACTTTCGGTGAAAATGATTTTACTTATGAAATGAGCATTTTGAAGAGTGCCGATCGGGAAGGGACCGCCTGCAACCGCTACACCTTCTCTTATCCCGCCCTGAAAGGCCTGGGTCACTTCATTCACACCTATGTTTGCGACGGCAATCCCATTCCCACGTTCCAAGGTGAACCCGAACGGGTAAACATCGGTAACGATATCGATGCGTTCACCAATGAACTGTGGAATGCTCTGGATCAGGATAACAAAATTTCCCTCTATGTGCGCTACACCGATCTGGAAAATGGTGCACAGGACGAACGTACGATCAACAAAAACGTGTAAGAGGTTTTATTCCATGGCAATGAATAAGGAAACATATTCTTCGCCGCTGTCCACCCGATATGCCAGTCAGGAAATGCAGTACCTGTTTTCGGAAGATTTTAAATTCCGAACCTGGCGCAGGCTCTGGGTCTCCCTGGCACGGGCTGAAAGAATGCTGGGGCTGGATATTTCCAAAGAGCAGATTGCTGAACTGGAAGCCCATGTGGACCATGTGAATTACGAAGTGGCAGAAGCACGGGAACGTGTGGTGCGCCACGACGTGATGAGCCACGTCTATGCTTACGGTTTGCAATGCCCCAAGGCTGCGCCCATTATCCATCTGGGAGCATCTGTCAGCTATGTGGGAGATAATGCCGATGTGGTGATTCTGCGGGAAGCCTGCAAGGTGATTTTGAAAAAGGCTGCCGAAGTGATCAAGAATCTGGCGTCATTTGCCTATAACTATCGAAAAATGCCCTGCCTTGGTTATACCCATCTGCAGCCCACCAAGCTCACGACTGTCGGTAAGCGTGCCACGCTGTGGATGTACGAACTGTGCATGGATATGGAAAATTTGGAGTTCCAGCTGAGCAAACTGAAACTGCTGGGCAGCAAGGGTGATATCGGAACCCAATCCAGTTTCATGCGGCTGTTTGATGGGGATGAAGACAAAGTGCGCAGGCTGGAGCAGGAGATTGCTCTGGATATGGGATTCCTTTCCTGCGTGCCGGTTGCCGGGCAGACGTATTCCCGCAAGACCGATGCCTATATCCTGTCTGCATTATCCGGCTTCGCCCAGAGCGCTTCCAAGTTTGCCAATGATCTGCGTCTTTTGCAGGCCTTTGGCGAAATGGAAGAACCCTATGAAGAAGAACAGATTGCTGCTTCTTCCATCCCGTACATGCATACGCCCATCCGGGCGGAGCGCATCTGTGCGCTCAGCCGTTATGTGATGGTGGAAGCACTGAACCCGGCTTTCACCGCATCCAGCCAGTGGCTGGAAAGAACGCTGGATGACAGCGCAAACCGCCGCCTGACGATGCCAGAAGCTTTCCTGGCTGTGGATGCCATTCTGAATGTGTACATCAATATCACCCAGGGGCTTATCGTGAATGAGGATGTGGTGAATACCCGTGTGATGCAGAAACTGCCGCTGATGGCCGCCGAACGGTTGACGGGAGATGCCAATGGGGCCGATGTATTCAAGCAATACCGCCATGTGAGCCAGAATATCAAATCCGGCGAAGAGCTGATTGACCGCCTGGCAGCGGATGAAAACATTCCCTGCGATAAAGAAACATTGCTTGCTAATATGGATCCTGATCAATTCATCGGCCGGTGCGTATCCCAGGTGGAAGATTTTCTGCAGAATGTTTCCCTGCCCATGATCAATAAATATTCTTCCAACGATGTAAAAGCTGAACTGAACATATAAGAAGAGGAGAAGAAGACCATGAAAGAATTTGAACTGAAGTACGGCTGCAACCCCAACCAGAAACCCGCGAAGATCTTCATGCATGACGGCAGCGATCTGCCCATCGAAATTCTCTCCGGCCGTCCCGGCTTCATCAATTTCCTGGATGCTTTCAACAGCTGGCAGCTGGTGAAGGAACTGAAGGAAGCACTGGGCCTGCCTGCCGTTACTTCCTTCAAGCATGTGAGTCCCACTTCCGCCGCCGTTGGCATCAAGCTGAGCGATAAGCTGAAGAAGGCTTGCTTCGTGGATGATGTGGAAGGCCTGGACGATTCTCCTCTGGCCTGCGCCTACGCTCGTGCCCGCGGTACTGACCGTATGTGTTCTTTCGGTGACTGGGTGGCTCTGTCTGATGTGTGCGACGTGACCACCGCTAAGATGATCCAGCGGGAAGTATCCGACGGCGTGATCGCTCCCGGTTATGAACCCGAAGCGCTGGAAATCCTCAAAACCAAGCGCAAGGGCAACTATAATATCGTCAAGATCGACCCCAATTACGTGCCCACCGAAGTGGAACATAAGCAAGTGTTCGGCATTACGTTCGAACAGGGCCGCAACAATTTTGAAATCAACAGGGAACTGCTGCAGAACATCGTAACAGCCAACAAGGAAATGCCCGAATCTGCCGTACGCGACCTGATTGTTGCTCTGATCACCCTGAAATATACCCAGTCCAATTCCGTATGCTACGCTGTGGATGGCCAGGCTATTGGTGTGGGCGCCGGCCAGCAGAGCCGCATTCACTGCACCCGTCTTGCCGGCACCAAGGCTGATACGTGGCTCTTGCGCCAGCATGACAAAGTGCTGAACCTGCCCTTCCTGCCCACGCTGGGCCGCCCTGAACGCGATAATGTGATTGATGGCTACATCAACAAGAACGAAGAAGATGTGTGCGCTGAAGGCAACTGGCAGAAGTATTTCACCGTGCGCCCCGAACCCTTCACCACTGAAGAAATGAAGGAATACATTGCTTCCATCCGCGGCATTGCATTGGGTTCCGATGCTTTCTTCCCCTTTGATGACAATATTGAACGCGCATGGCGTTCCGGCGTGGATTATGTAGCCGAACCCGGCGGATCCATCCGTGACGGCATCGTAATTGAAGCTGCCGACAAGCACAACATGGTGATGGCCTTCACCGGCATGCGTCTGTTCCATCATTAATTGAAAGACAGGGGAGAGTATAAATGAATTTCTTTGAAGAATTGAAAAACTATGATACGGCCGTTGCTGATGCCTGTCAGCTGGAACTGGAACGCCAGCAGCATAATATCGAACTGATTGCTTCTGAAAATATCGTGTCCAAGGCCGTTTTGCTGGCTGCCGGCGGTGTGCTGACCAATAAATATGCAGAAGGTTATCCCGGAAAGCGATATTATGGCGGCTGCCAGTGCGTGGATATCGTGGAAGAAATCGGCCGCGAGCGCGCCAAGCAGCTCTTTGGCGCTGAATACGCCAACCTGCAGCCGCACAGTGGCGCCAACGCCAACCTGGCTGTGTTCTTTGCCCTTCTCAATCCCGGCGACACCGTGATGGGCATGAACCTGCAGCAGGGCGGCCATCTGAGCCATGGTTCTCCTGTAAACATTTCCGGTAAGTATTTCAACATCGTGCCTTACGGCGTGAATGAAGAAACCGAAATGATCGATTATGAAGAAATGCGTCGCATTGCCCTGGAATGCAAACCCAAGCTGATTGTCGTGGGCGCAAGCGCATATTCCCGTACCATCGATTTCCCCAGGTGCCGTGAAATTGCGGACGAAGTGGGCGCTTACCTGATGGTGGATATGGCGCACATTGCAGGCCTTGTGGCTGCCGGTGTGCATCCTTCTCCCGTGCCTTATGCCGACGTGGTCACCACCACCACCCATAAGACCCTGCGCGGGCCCCGTGGCGGCATGATTCTTTGCAAGGAAAAATACGGCAAGCAGATTGACAAGGCCGTGTTCCCCGGCACCCAGGGCGGCCCCCTGATGCACATCATCGCTGCCAAGGCTGTGGCGCTGGGTGAAGCCATGACGGATGAATTCAAAAGCTATCAGCAGCAGATTGTGAAAAACGCTGCCGTGCTGTGCGATGAAATGAAGAAGCTTGGCGTAAAGATCGTTTCCAACGGCACCGACAACCATTTGATGCTGCTGGACCTGACCAATTTCGGCATCACCGGCAAGGAACTGGAACATCGGCTGGACGAAGTGCATATTACCGCCAACAAGAATACCATCCCCAATGATCCTCAGAGCCCCTTCGTGACCAGCGGCGTGCGTATCGGTACGCCTGCTGTTACCAGCCGCGGCTTTAAGGAAGCGGAAATGGTGAAGATTGCCGGCTGGATCAAGGATGCCATTGCAGACTTTGAAAACAGCAAGGAACGCATCACCAAAGAAGTGCAGGAACTGTGTGCAAAATTCCCCATCTATCAGTAAGGCATTAAAGGAGAAACCGAATGAAGATTCTGGTTGTGGGCGGCGGCGGCAGAGAACATGCCATCATCTGCAAGCTGCGTGAAAATAAAGAAGTTGAAACCGTCTATGCTCTGCCCGGTAACGGCGGCATGGCGGACGTGGCCATCTGCGAACCCATCGCTGCGGATGATGTGGAAAACATCGTTCGCTTTGCCAAGGAAAAACAGGTGGATTATGTAGTGGTAGCACCTGATGATCCGCTGGTGAAGGGGTGCGTGGATGCGCTGGAAGCAGAGGGCTTCAATTGTTTCGGTCCCCGGGCCAATGCGGCCATCATTGAAGGCAGTAAGATTTTTTCCAAAAACCTGATGAAAAAGTACGGTATTCCTACCGCTGCTTATGAAGTATTTACCGATGCGGAAGAAGCGCTTTTATACCTTGAAAAAAGCAGCTATCCCACGGTGATCAAGGCCGATGGCCTGGCTCTTGGCAAAGGTGCTGTGATCGTAAACAGCCTGGAAGAAGCCAGGGAAACCGTGAAATCCATGATGCTGGATAAACAGTTTGGCGAAAGCGGCAGCCGCATTGTGGTGGAAGAGTTTATGGAAGGCCCCGAAGTGTCCGTGCTGGCATTCACTGATGGCAAAACCATCAAGCCCATGGTTTCTTCCATGGATCATAAGCGCGCTCATGACAATGATGAAGGCCTGAACACCGGCGGCATGGGTACCGTGGCCCCCAATCCTTACTACACGGAAAGCGTTGCTCAGGAATGTATGGAAAAGATTTTCCTGCCCACCATCCGTGCCATGGAAAAAGAAGGCCGTCTGTTCCAGGGCTGCCTGTTCTTTGGCCTGATGATCACCAAGGATGGGCCCAAGGTGATCGAATACAATTGCCGTTTCGGCGATCCGGAAACCCAGGTAGTGCTGCCTCTGCTCAAAAGCGATCTGCTCACCATTATGCAGGCTACCAAAGCCGGCACGCTGGATCAGGTGGAAGTGGAATTTGAAGACAAAAATGCCTGCTGCGTCATTGTGGCTTCTGACGGTTATCCGCTCAGCTACGAAAAGGGTTATGAAATTACCATTCCGGACGAAGTGAAGCCCAATGTGTATGTAGCCGGTGCCAAGCTGGTAAACGGAAAGCTGGTCAACAATGGCGGCCGGGTGCTTGGTGTAGTGGGGAAGGGCGATACCCTGAAAGAAGCCATTGACACCGCATATGCCATGACCCATCAGGTACATTTCAGAAACGCATACTATCGCAGAGATATCGGTAAGCGTGCCTTGCAGGCAGGAGGAGAGAATTAATATGGTTTACCGGATTTATGTGGAAAAGAAAAAAGGTTTAACCCTGGAGGCAAATGCGCTGCTTTCTGATATCCGCAGCCTTCTGAATATTCAGAGTGTGGAAAATGTGCGCATCATCAACCGCTACGATGCGGAAGATATGGAAAAAGATCTATTTGATTACGCCTGCAACACCGTGTTTTCAGAACCCCAGCTGGACGATATTTCCGCGGAAATTAAAACCGGTGACGCCACGGTGTTTGCCGTGGAATACCTGCCCGGTCAGTTTGACCAGCGTGCCGATTCTGCTGCCCAGTGCATTCAGCTGATCAGCCAGGGCAACCGTCCTGTGATCCGCACGGCGAAAGTGTATGTGATCGAAGGCAATGTTTCTGCAGATGAACTGGCCGAAATTAAAAAGTACGTTATCAATCCCGTGGAAGCCCGTGAAGCTGCCCTGGAGCTGCCTGAAACACTGAAGATTCAGTATGATATTCCCGAAACCGTGGAAACCCTGAATGGGTTCACCAAGCTGGATCGTGCGGGGCTGGAAGCTTTTGTGAAGAACTATGGTCTGGCCATGGATGCAGACGATATCGCTTTCTGCCAGGATTATTTCAAGAGCGAAGATCGGGATCCTACCATTACTGAAATCCGCATGATCGATACCTACTGGAGCGATCATTGCCGTCACACTACGTTCCTTACGGAAATTGACAGCGTAAAATTCGATGATCCGCTGCTGGCCAAGGCTTACGATGAATACCTGGCTGTGCGCAAGGACCTGAACCGCACCAAGCCTATCTGCCTGATGGACCTGGCCACCGTTGCCGTCAAGTATCTGAAGAAGTACGGCAAGCTGGACAAGCTGGATGAATCCGAAGAAATCAACGCCTGCACGGTGAAGATCGAAATCGAAAAGGACGGCGTGAAGGAACCCTGGCTGCTGCTGTTCAAGAACGAAACCCATAACCATCCCACCGAAATTGAGCCGTTCGGCGGTGCTGCTACCTGCATCGGCGGTGCCATCCGCGATCCGCTTTCCGGCCGCAGTTATGTATATGGCGCTATGCGCGTGACCGGCGCTGCTGATCCGCTGAAGCCCGTCAACGAAACCATGAAGGGCAAGCTGCCCCAGCGCAAGATTGTGACCACCGCTGCCGCCGGTTATTCTTCCTACGGCAACCAGATTGGCCTTGCTACCGGTATCGTGGACGAAATTTACCATCCCGGCTACGCCGCCAAGCGTATGGAAATCGGCGCTGTGATCGCTGCAGCCCCTGAAAAGAACGTACGGCGTGAACGTCCCGCCCCCGGTGATATCGTGATTTTGCTGGGCGGCAGCACCGGCCGTGACGGCTGCGGCGGCGCCACCGGTTCTTCCAAGTCTCATACGCTGGAATCTCTGGAAACCTGCGGTGCGGAAGTGCAGAAGGGCAATGCGCCCGAAGAACGCAAGCTGCAGCGCCTTTTCCGCAATGAAGAAGCCAGCCGCATGATCAAACGCTGCAACGACTTCGGTGCCGGCGGTGTGTCTGTGGCCATCGGTGAACTCGCTGACGGTCTGGAAATTGATCTGAATGCTGTGCCCAAGAAATACGATGGTCTGGACGGCACAGAATTGGCGATTTCCGAGAGCCAGGAACGCATGGCCGTAGTGATCGCTCCCGAAGATAAGGAACGTTTCCTGGCCCTTGCCGAAACGGAAAACCTGCAGGCATGCCAGGTGGCTGTGGTGCAGGAAAATCCCCGGCTGCAGATGTACTGGAACGGCAATTGCATTGTGAACCTGAGCCGTGAATTCCTCAATTCCAACGGCGCTTCCAAGCACATTGATATTACACCCGAAAACTGCCAGGCTTATGATAAAAAGGTGGAAGGCAGCTTCGGTGATAACTATCACACCCTTGTTCAGGAACTGAACATCTGCTCCAAGCGCGGCCTGTCCGAACGCTTTGACTCCACCATCGGTGCCGGTACTGTGCTGATGCCCTTTGGCGGTAAGAATCAGCAGACGCCCATTCAGGCCATGGTGCAGAAGATCTCTGTGGAAAAAGGCCATACGGATGACTGCAGCCTGATGAGCTTTGGCTACAATCCCTTTATTGCCGAAAAGAGCCCCTATCACGGTGCTTATCTGGCGGTTGTGGAATCTGTGTGTAAGCTGATTGCTACCGGTGCCAAATTTGAAGACGTATACCTGACCTTCCAGGAATACTTTGAACGGCCCGGTAAGGACGGCAAGCGGTGGGGAAAGCCTCTGTCTGCGCTGCTTGGTGCTTTCATGGCACAGAAAGAACTGGGGATTGGCTCCATCGGCGGCAAAGACTCCATGAGCGGCACTTTCGAAAAGCTGGATGTTCCGCCCACGCTGGTTTCCTTTGCTGTTACCTGCGCCAAGACTCAGGATATCGTATCGCCTGAATTCAAGAAAGCCGGCAACAAACTGATCATGATCCGTCCCGAAATGGATGAAAACGGTCTGCCTGTAACGGAATCCCTGATGAAGGTGTTTGATAAGGTATTTGGACTGCTCAATTCCGGTAAGGCTGTAGCCTGCTATACGCCTGGCATGGGCGGCATTGCTGAAGCTGTGATGAAGATGGCCATTGGTAATGGTTTTGGCTTCAAGTATGCTGAAAACCTTTCCATGAACGATATCTTCGGCTACAATTATGCTGCATTCCTGCTGGAAGTGGAAGATGCCGGCGAGGAAACCGTGATCGGTGAAATCACCGAAAAGGCCGCCATTTGCTACAAGGGTGAATGCCTGTGCCTTGCTCAGCTGCAGAAAGCGTACGAAGATAAGCTGGAGAGCGTATACAGCTGCAATATCAAGACGGAAGGCAAGAAGATCGAAAACTTTGCTTACACCGCCAACGAATGGGCAAAACCCGCGCTTCGTGTGGCTAAGCCCCGTGTGCTGATTCCCGTTTTCCCCGGTACCAATTGCGAATTTGACAGCGCCAAGGCTGCTGAGGATGCCGGCTGCAATGCCAAGATCGTGGTGCTGAACAACCTGACCAGCGAAGGCATCTCCCGCTCCATCGATACCTTTGCCAAGGAAATGAAGGAAAGCCAGATTGTGTTCCTGCCCGGTGGTTTCTCCGGTGGTGACGAGCCTGATGGCAGTGCCAAGTTCATTACGGCATTCTTCCGCAATGCGGCTATCAAAGAACAGGTGGAAAACCTGCTGGAAAACCGCGATGGTTTGATGCTGGGTATCTGCAATGGTTTCCAGGCGCTGATTAAGCTGGGCCTTGTGCCCTTTGGCAAGATCATCGATACCGATGCTTCCTGCCCGACGCTGACCTTCAATACCATCGGCCGTCACCAGAGCCGCATTGTGCATACCCGGATCGCTTCCAATAAGTCTCCCTGGCTGCAGCTGACCAATGTGGGTGATGTGTACACTGTGCCGATTTCCCACGGCGAAGGTCGTTTCCTGGCCAGCGATGAAATGGTAAAGAAACTGGCCGAAAACGGACAGATTGCCACGCAGTATGTGGATCTTTCCGGCAATGCCACCGATGATATCCATTTCAACCCCAACAATTCCCTCTGCGCCATTGAAGGTATCACTTCTCCTGATGGCCGCGTGCTGGGCAAGATGGGCCATAGCGAACGTGTGGGTAAGGGCTTGTACAAGAATGTACCCGGCGATTACGAGATTAAGTTGTTTGCCTCTGCTGTGAAGTATTTCAAGTGATCTGTTCAGGAGGATGAGAACATGAAGGAATACAAAACTGATATCCAGATTGCACAGGAATGTGAAATGGAACATATCCGCGTGATCGCTGAACGGGCCCATGTGGATGAAAAATATGTGGAGCAGTATGGAAATTATAAGGCCAAGATTGACCTTGCCCTGCTGAATGAAACGGACAAAAAGGACGGCAAGCTGATTCTGGTCACCGCTATTACACCCACCTCTGCCGGCGAAGGCAAAACCACCACCACCATTGGCCTGGCTGACGGCCTGCGCCGTATTGGCAAGGACGTAACCGTTGCCCTGCGTGAACCCTCCCTTGGTCCGGTTTTCGGCATCAAGGGCGGTGCTGCCGGCGGCGGCTATGCTCAGGTTGTGCCCATGGAGGATATCAACCTCCATTTTACCGGCGACTTCCATGCCATCGGTGCTGCCAATAATTTGCTGGCTGCTATGCTGGACAATCACATCCAGCAGGGGAATGCGCTGAATATTGATGTGAAAAAGATCACTTGGAAGCGCTGCGTGGATATGAATGACCGTCAGCTGCGCTATATCGTCAACGGCCTGGGCGGCCGAATCAACGGTGTACCCCGTGAAGATGGTTTTGATATCACGGTGGCCAGTGAAATCATGGCCGTGCTGTGCCTGTCCAATTCTCTGAGCGATTTGAAGGAACGCCTGTCTCGCATCATCGTTGGTTATACTTACGATGATAAACCCGTTACCTGCGGCGAATTGAAGGCTGCCGGTGCTATGACCGCCCTTCTGAAGGATGCCCTGAAGCCGAACCTGGTGCAGACGCTGGAAGGTACCCCTGCTTTCGTGCATGGCGGTCCTTTCGCCAACATTGCCCATGGCTGCAATTCCGTGATGGCTACCAAGATGGCACTCAAGATGGGGGACTATACCGTGACCGAAGCTGGTTTCGGTGCGGATCTTGGCGCTGAAAAGTTCCTGGATATCAAGTGCCGCATGGCCGGGCTGACCCCGGATGCCGTGGTTGTGGTGGCTACCGTTCGTGCGCTTAAGATGCATGGTGGTGTTGCCAAGACGGATTTGGCCGCTGAAAACATTGAAGCGCTGGAAAAGGGTGTTCCCAATCTTCTGCGTCATGTGGGCAACATCAAGAACGTGTATCAGCTGCCCTGCGTAGTGGCTGTAAACCGTTTCCCCACGGATACGGATGCTGAAATTGATTTCATCATCGATAAGTGCCGGGAACTGGGCGTGAATACGGTTCTTTCCACGGTCTGGGCCGATGGCGGCAAGGGCGGCGAAGAACTGGCCAGGGAAGTGGTGCGCCTGTGCGAAGAAGAAAAGGGCAATTTCACCTTCTCTTACACCGATGACATGAGCATCGAAGAAAAAATCGAAGCGGTCGTCAAGAAGGTGTATGGTGGTGACGGCATTAACATTCTGCCTGCTGCTAAAAAACAGATTGATACTCTGACGGCTCTGGGCTTTGATAAGTGCCCCATCTGCGTAGCCAAGACACAGTATTCCTTCTCGGACGATCCCAGCAAGCTGGGAGCTCCCACCGGCTTCACCGTAACCATCCGCAATGTAAAGATTTCTGCCGGTGCAGGTTTCATTGTGGTGCTGACGGGCGATATCATGACCATGCCCGGCTTGCCCAAAGTGCCCGCTGCCGAGCGGATTGATGTGGACGAAAACGGTAAGATTACCGGTTTGTTCTGATATAACATAAGGGAAGCCTGGCAATTGTGTCGGCTTCCCTTGTGTTTTGAAAAGAGGAATTGAATTGGACGAAAAGAAAATCAATTTCCTGTGGAGTATCAGCCTGATTGCAATCAGCCTTGCCAATGCGATAATTGCCGTAACAAATGCTTTTGACGCCAATGTTCCGGATGCTGTAGCCATTATTTTATGCGCAGTGATTTTAGCTGCTGTGATTGTGTTGCTTTACACCAGTTTCAAAAAATGGCAGGAAAAGCTATAAGAATAAGCCTGGGGAACATCGTGTTCTCCGGGCTTTTTGCTTGCAGAATCAAAATTTCCCCAGTTCCAGAAATCTGCGTATGTCGCCAGTAATGCGCGTGTCATTCTTTCCATGAATCTGTACCGGTAAATCAATGGGCAAGCCTTCCTGCCAGGGAGGAAGAATCTCCACTGAAGGCGTTTTAATTTCCATCGCTTTCTTTTTAAGGATGACGGAAACATAATCCTGGATGGTGTTCAGGGGTTGATCCAGCATAATACCGCCCAGGCGATCATAATGCATATTGCCGGCATCATGATTATCAGAACCGCTGGAAAAGGGGAGATGCAGCTGCCTGGCATACTGCAAGGCAAGTGTGTTCCATGTGGGCACATTGCCGTAATTCACTGCTTCGATGCCATCCACAAAATCCGGCAAAAGATGAATGGCTGTATTATAAGAACGGGAACGGAAAGGGTGTGCCTGAACCATGCATCCGCCGAAGGCGTGCACTTCATCTGCCAGTCTGGAGCGGCTCCACTGGGGGATATCAGGATGCTGCAAAAGCCACTCTTTGGTGATGCCGTAAATCAGATATTCATCGCCATTGAAATTCTCTTCAATCCCGAAGAAAACAGGGAAATTATGCTTGTCACCTTCATTTTTTGCATCTTCATAGCCGCTGCAGAACTGATGAACCCATTCCGTCCAGGGCAGGGAACGATCAGGACGTGTATTTCCTTTGAAAAAATGATCGGTAATGATAATGCCGGTGTAACCAAAATCAATATAGGGCTTTATATATTCGGCACCGCGGCTTCGGGCGCATGCAGATCCCTGATAAGTGTGCATATGGGTTTCGTAAAGATACTTTGTCATAAACAAACCAGCTTTCCGGTATTTTTCTCTATTTTACCATTGTAATTGTCACAAAGCAAGTAGCTTTCGTCTCGACCGGACAAGAATAATTTGCTAAAATACAATCAGTATATATGATTGAAGGAGATAAACTTATGTTTCCGATTTATGTGAATCAAGCCGGTTATCTGCCGGAAAAGAGGAAAATATGCATTGCCACGGAAGAACACAGTGAATTTACAGTAAAAGATATGCAAGGCAAAACTTGCTTTAAAGGCAGTTTTTTTTCCTTTGGTTTTGACGAATTATCCGGGGACAGGGTATATCATGGCGATTTTTCTGAACTTACGATGCCGGGCAAATACAGAATTCATGCGGGAGATCAGGTATCTGCCACTTTCGATATTGGAGAACAGGTATATGATAAACTGCTCTATGACGTTATGCGTGCTTTCTATTTCCTACGCTGCGGCTGCGAATTGGAAGAAAAGCATGCAGGGTGCTATACCCATAAAGCGTGCCACACAAGCGATGCCACGGTGTGGGATAACCGGGCAATAAAGAAAAGCATTGTTGGCGGCTGGCATGATGCCGGAGATTACGGCCGTTATGTGGGACCGGGCGCTGTGGCGCTGAGTCATCTGCTGTACGCTTTTATGCTTTATCCCAATGCACTGAAAGGACTTCAGCTGAACATTCCGGAGAGCGGCAACGGACAGCCGGATGTGCTGAATGAATGCCGTTGGGAACTAGATTGGATTCTGAAAATGCAGCGCGAAGACGGTGCTGTGTATCATAAACTGACAACTGCGAATTTCTGTGGCTTTATTATGCCGGAAGAGGACACAGCTGAACAATTCCTACTGCCTGTTTCCAGCATTGCGGCAGCGGATTTTGCAGCCATCTGCGCCCTTGCCAGCCGGGTATATCGCGAGTATGATGCCGAATACGCGGATACGTTTTTGCAAGCGGCAAAGAAAACATATCAGTGGCTGAATGAGAATCCAAACTTCCTTGGTTTCCGCAATCCGGAGGGTTGCGGCACGGGCGGATACGGTGAACGGGATGATCATTCCAATCGCTTCTGGGCTGCAGCCGAAATGTATGCAGCTACAGGCGAAGCGCGATATCTTGAAGATGTGAAAATGCAGCTTGCGCAGCATGATATTTTCCTCACGGCGCTTGGCTGGGGCGAAGTGGGCGGCATGGGCAGCATGGCGCTTTTGACAACTGATTATTCAGTGGACGAATCGATAAAAGAGCGTGTAAAGAAAGCCGTCATCGATCAGGCAGCTGACTTAAAACAAAATGCCGACAATAATGGTTACTTTTGCACCATGAAAGAGCACGAATATAATTGGGGCAGCAATATGGGGCTCATGCATCATGGGATGATCCTGATGATGGCTGACATGCTGAATGGCAGCAGTGAATATATAGAATACGCCCTTGCGCAGCTGCATGTGCTGATGGGCGTGAATGCCCTTGGCATCAGCTATGTAACGGGAAACGGCGATTATGCCTGTAATCATCCGCATTTGCGGCCTGCTTGTGCGGATGGTATTGATGCTTGCATGCCTGGTATGGTCTGCGGCGGGCCCAACCGGCATTTGAATGACCGCGACCATTCCAAGGAACTTTTGCAGGCGGGAACGCCGCCCATGAAATGCTTTGTGGACGACTGGCGCTGCTATTCCTTGAACGAAATCACAATCTACTGGAATTCTCCGGTTGTATTCCTGCTGGCGGCTGTATTGAACGGAAAAATGCCTGCCGCAAAGGGACAGGCATTGGGTTGAATTATTCTTTCAAAAGCTTCAGCAGTGCTTTGCTGATTTTCTGGTGGGCTTTCAGGCCGGGATGGGCACGGCTGCCCATATCTTGCTTTGTCATGCCATCCAAAGTGAGGGGAACGGCAAATTTGATGTGAATTCCCTCGTTTCGGGCCTGTTGAACTGCCTTGCTGATGGGTTCATACACAGGACCCTTATCAAAAAACAGTATCCAGTAAAGGTCAGCATGGGGGTTCTTTTCGTGCAAGAGGTGAATGAAGGCAAGCGCGCCGTCTTCCAGCCGTTTCTGATCTTCCTCGCTGTCTGTTAATTTGTAGACAATGCCTGTTTCCGGATCAGTATAGGGGGCGTTGTTCATGGCGCCGGAATCGTTGGTGCCAAGGGCAATGACGATTTTATCCGGATGGAAGGAAAAATCATAATCCTTCTGTGCCCCCTGTGCACCCATAGGACCGCATATTTTTTCATATACCCTGGGAATGCTGCCGGAGGGATTGTTATCCCAAGCGCCCAGTACGCCCCAGCCGCTCTGGCTGATCACATGAATCTGCGCTTTGAGTGCATCAGCCGTCAACCTGGCATAAGTATCGGAAGAGGAAAAGACCATGGGTACCCATTCCATAAAGGAAACGGGGCCTTTGCAGCCTTCGCCGCTTGTAATGGAATCGCCGATGAATTCAATTTTCATTTGAGGTTGTTCCATTGGAATGAGTTTTCCATTGGTACGAATGCGGCACAGGGAAATGAAAGCGTTCCAATCGCCGCCAAATGGCTGCGTTTCTTTGGCGATGCGTACGGCATGCTCAGCATGGCTCAAGCCGAGGAAAACGGGGTACCAATGCTTGCCCTTTTGTGGCACAAAATTCTGGCTGCGTACGCCATCTACTGTAAAGGAAAGATAGGGCAGCATGGAAGTATAACGGCATTCAATTTCTACTTCCAGTTGGCTTGCCTCTGCTTTCAATTCCATGGAAGCACCGCTCCACATGAGCGGGAAATTGGTTTCGTTTTTGTCAAAACGCCCATTGAGACGGATTTCTTTCGTATCTCGAATTGAAAATGTTTTCATAATATTGTCTCCTTATCAACACAATGCTTTCTATCATCATTTATAGCATTGCAAACGAAAAAAGTCAAGGCGAAAACGCTTGCAACGATTCAAAAACAATGATATGATAATTACACAAAAACAAAAGGAGAAATACCATGCATACCCTATATCCGGTATTCGATTATGTGAAAAAGCTTGGCAGAGCTGGTCAAATAAACAATGAATTATGGATGTGCTATTCTGCATCCGGTGCAGCGTTTCAGTTTGAAGGAAAACAGTTGCAGGTCACGTTGATCGGTGATGACCGATGCGAACAAGAAAATATGAACGAAAATCTGGCACGAGTGAAAGTGCTTGTGGACGGCAACTGCACCCATGACCTGATGATGGATGAAAAAGAAAAAAAGATTTCCATTATCGGAACGCAAACGAAAGAGAACCATCTCGTTGAGATCATAAAGGTTTCCGAGTCTGCCATGTCTACCTGCGGAATCCGCAGCATGGAAACGGACGAAGATGCCGTGGTAAGGCCGGCCCAACAGAAGGAAAGATGCATCGAATTTTCCGGTGATTCTATTACATGCGGTTATGGTGTGGATGATGAAGTAGCAGAGCATAGCTTCAAAACCGCCACCGAAGATGCCACAAAAGCATATGCATACCTGACCGCACAGGCGCTGAAAGCAGATCACAGCCTGGTTTCGCTCAGCGGATACGGCATTATTTCCGGCTATTCCGGGGATGGTATCCGCCGGCCGGATCAGCTGTTGCCCACCTATTATGAAAAAATGGGGTTCAGCTATGGTAGCATGCAAGGCGTTTATCCGCAGGATGTGGCATGGAATTTTGAAGAAAGGCAGCCGGACGTGGTTGTCATCAATCTGGGAACAAACGATCAGAGCTTTACCAGAAATATAGAAGAGCTGTGTGAAGAGTATTGCAGCGCTTACCAGGCATTCATCCGTAAGATCAGAAGCAAGAATCCCAATGCGTATATTGTAAGCATGCTGGGGGTAATGGGAGAAGATCTTTGTCCGTACGCCGAAAAAGCAGTGGCAACCTATAAGGCGGAAACAGGGGACACCCGCATCAGTTTTCACCGATTCAACGAACAACTGGATGAAGACGGAAGGGCAGCGGATTGGCATCCTTCCCAGCGGACACACCGCAAAACAGCGGATAAGCTGACGAACATCATAAAGGGCATTATGAACTGGCTATAAATTTTATTTACCGGGAGGAAAGAAGTATGGACAAATTTGCATCGAAAAAGGCACAGGCGCCCATTCTCGTTACCGGCAGAGACGGTATGCCGATTACCAATACAGAGGTGAGAATGACGCTGAAGAACCATCAGTTTCTGTTTGGCTGCGGCGCTTTTGAAACCATTCCGCTGATGAAAATTCAGGACGAAGAAAAGAAAGCTTTTTTTGCCGACCGGATGGAAAAATGGCTGAATCTGTTTAACTTCGGCACCCTGCCCTTCTATTGGGGCCGTTACGAACCTGTGCAGGGCCAAACGGAAGAGGAAGTTACGTTGAAAGCGGCCAAATGGCTGAAGGAAAAAGGTGTCACAGTGAAGGGGCACCCGCTTTGCTGGCATACCGCCTGCGCTAATTGGCTGATGGAATACGACAACAAAACCATCATGGATCTGCAGCTGAAGCGCATCCGTCGGGACGTGGCCGCTTTTAAAGGAGTTATCGATATGTGGGATGTGATCAACGAAGTGGTGATCATGCCTGTGTTTGATAAGTATGACAATGCCATCACCCGTCTGTGCAAGGAAAAGGGCCGCATTCAGCTGGTGAAGGAAGTATTTGACGCTGCCAAAGAAACCAACCCCGGCGCAACGCTGTTGATCAATGACTTCAATACCTCTCAGTCGTATGAAATCCTGATTGAAGGTCTGCTGCATGCCGGTGTTCCCATCAGCGTCATCGGCATTCAATCTCATCAACACCAGGGGTATTGGGGGCTGGAAAAGCTGCAGGCCGTGTTGGAGAGGTTTTCTCACTTTGGTTTGCCCATTCATTTCACTGAAAACACGCTTATTTCCGGCAATCTGATGCCGGCTCACATTGTGGACCTGAATGACTGGCAGGTGCCTGAATGGCCCACCACCCCCGAAGGGGAAGAACGCCAGGCCCGTGAAGCAGCTGAAATGTACACTGAACTTTTTGCCCATCCTTTGGTGGAAGGCATTACCACCTGGGATCCCGGCGATGGTGCGTGGCTTGGCGCTCCCAGCGGTCTGATGCGCAAAGATTCCAGCCTGAAGCCCATTTATCATAAACTGCATTCTCTGATCCACGGCGAATGGAAAACGGATGTAACACTGAAGACGGATGATCATGGTTATGTAACGCTGAATGGTTATAAAGGTCACTACGAAGCCATGGCTAACGGCATGAAGGCAGAATTTAAGCTTTCGGATGCCACAGAACAAAAGATCATTCTTGGATAAGGGTATATATAAAAGCGGGCAGCGATGCCCGTTTTTTTCGCAAAAATGGAAATGATTTCGATGACATACCGTGTTATAGTCTATGCGTAGCTACGAAAGGAGGTGTCATGAGTGAAACAGAACCTGCAAAGAACAATTGATTATATTGAAGAAAATTTGAAAACGGAATTGAATGCCATGGAGCTGGCAGACATGAGCGGCTATTCCGTATTTCATTTCTATCGCCTGTTTCAAAATGCGTGTGGGATGCCTGTGATGCAGTACATTCTTCGCAGAAGATTGCTGCATGCTATCTGGGAAATGAATGGAAAAGACACAAGAATCGATATTGCCCTGCAATATGGTTTTGAAACCTATGCCGGTTTCTATCGTGCTTTTCAGAGAATGTTTCATATGACGCCTTCTGAATATCTGAAAAAAGGTATGGCCAGGAAACCATATCGGATCAATTTATTCAAGGAGGAAGCTATGCATATCACACACAAAAAAGCAACGGAAATCCTGAAACACTGGAATCTGGAGAATGAACGGCTTCAGGATATCTATTACGACGTAACCGGAAACAGAAATGAAAATGCGTATCTGGTCGGGGATCGTTATGTGTTGAAATTTACGGTCAATTTCGGAAAAATGCAGCAGAATCAGCAAATGGCTGTTTTGCTAAATCAGGCTGGACTTGCATCTGCCCTTTCCATTCCCACAATGAATGGAATACAATATGTGCAGGATGGGGAAATGTATTTCTATCTGACAAAGCGACTGCTGGGCAAACAAATGAATGCCATGGAGATGTATGAAGGAAACCGCGCTGCCTATACCGGTGAAATCATTGGACTAATGCACAAAACCTTGGAAAAAGAAGATGCGCCCGTAGAAGAAAAAGACTTCTTTGAGAGCATCAAGAATTGGGCGCTGCAAGTAACTAAAGATGCGATGCAGCTGGACGAAGCATTCTGCAACGCCTTTCTGGAAAACATTATGCAGTTTGAACATTCGTTGCCCCGGCAATGCATCCATCGCGATCCCAATCCAGGCAATATCATTGTAAATGGCGCGGAATGGGGATTCATTGATTTTGAACTGAGCGAAAAGAACATCCGCATTTTTGATCCCTGCTATGCGGCAACGGCTGTTCTGTCCGAAACCTTTCCAAAGGGAAAACGAGAAGAATGGTTCCGTGTCTATCAGGATATAGTGAACGGATATGACCGCACGGCGCATCTGACAGAGAAAGAAAAAGAAGCTTTGCCCTATGTGGTGCTCGGCAATCAGATGATCTGTGTGGCATGGTTTTCCACGCAGGAGAAGTATAAGGAATTGTATCAGATCAATAAAGACATGCTTCAGTTCATGATGGATAATATGGAATTGCTGAAAGTGAAATAAGAATGGACCGGCGGGCAGAAATGTTACGCTGGTTTTCTTTTTGAAAATACTCGACGAATGAAGGTTTTTCCTGTATAATATGCTTTGTGTGAATAATGCTCAGGAGGATAGATACAATGAATTTGGTTTTCAAAATGATTCAGGGGGCTTTGATCGGCGCCGGTGCTTTGCTCCCCGGTGTTTCCGGCGGTGTATTGGCTGTTTTGTTTGGCGTATATAAACCTTTAATGCGCCTGCTGGCCCATCCTGTGAAGGAACTGAAGAATACCATCCGGGAACTTTGGCCCATTCTGGCTGGCTTTGTTCTTGGCTATCTGGCCACTTCTCTTCTTTTGGAAGAATTGCTGGAAAATTACAAAACCCAGTCCCTTTCTGTTTTTGTGGGGATGACCATTGGTATCATGCCGTCTCTTTTCCGTGAAGCCGGTGAAAAGGGAAGGAATGAAAAAAGCTATATTTCCCTCGCTGCAGCTTTTGCAGTGGCCTTTGGCATTTTGTATTTGTGCAATAGTCAAGGTTTTGTGATTACCGAAAACTTCTTCTGGTATATGTTCGGCGGCGCCAGCCTGGCTATTTCCATCATTGTGCCCGGCATGAGTTCTTCGATTTTGATGCTGCCTTTCAATATGCAGGATGGAACCAATTTCTACGCCAATGTAACCGGTGCAATCGGCGGTATTCTGAAAGGGGAAGCCAATATTGTTAACCTCATCGCCATCGTTGTTGGCGCTTTGGCGGCGGTTGTATTGCTGACAAAGGCTGTGGATTACATGATGAACAAGCATTATTCCGTTATGTTCCATGGCATCATCGGCGTTGTCATTGCATCCACTCTTGCTGTGCTGATGCTCGGCTCGGATGAAATGCCTGCGCTGTATACAGCTTTCACAGCCAGTACGCCTGCCTTCTTTATTCATTTTGCTTTTGTGGTGGCTGGCTGCATTGCCACGCTGTTGCTTGACAAAATGAATTCCAAAGTGGAAAAACCGGAAATCTGAAAGAAAGGCAGAGAAGAGAGATGTACAGAGAGAATGCATGGAAAAATTACAGTGAACAGGACCTTTTGAATCTGGAAAAAACGGCGAAGAATTATCGCCATTTTCTGGATAACGGTAAAACTGAACGTGAATGCACCACGATTACTGTGGATGCAGCAATTACTCATGGCTATGTGGATTTGAAAGAAGTTATCAAGGGTGGGAAAAAACTGCAGCCCGGCGATAAAGTATATGTAAACTGCATGGGCAAAGCCGTGATGCTGTTCCATCTGGGCAGGAACAGCCTGGAAAAGGGCCTGAACATTGTGGGTTCCCACATTGACAGCCCACGGATTGATATCAAGCAGAATCCCTTCTATGAAGACAGCGGTTTTGCCTATGCCGATACGCATTACTACGGCGGTATTAAAAAGTATCATTGGGTCGCTCGTGCGCTGGCGCTGCATGGCGTGGTGGTAAAGAAAGACGGCCCTGTTTTGAACATTGTGATCGGCGAAAAAGAAGAGGATCCTGTTGTCAGCATTTCCGATCTTCTGATTCACCTTTCCCGTGAACAGATGGGCAAGAAAGCCGGTGAAGTGATCGGCGGTGACGATCTGGATATCATCGTGTGCGGAAATCCCTTGGCCGGGGAAGAAAAAGAACCGGTGAAAGCGGCTCTTTTGAAAATTATGAAGGATGAATATGGCGTGGAAGAAGAGGATCTGGTATCGGCTGAAATCGAAGCCGTGCCTGCGGGTCCTTCCCGGGATATGGGCCTGGACCGCAGTATGATTCTGGGCTATGGTCACGATGACCGTGTTTGTGCCTATGCTTCCCTGGAAGCGATCTTTAATCTGACGGAAACGCCGGACTATACCTGTTGCTGTCTGATGGCAGACAAAGAAGAAATCGGCAGTGTGGGTGCCACTGGCATGCGTGCCATGTATTTTGAAAACGCCGTGGCTGAGCTTCTGAATCTGACGGAAGAATACAGTGATCTGAAACTGCGCCATGCGCTAGCCAACAGCCGGATGCTGTCCTGCGACGTGAGCGCCGGTTTTGACCCGCTGTTCGCAGGGGCTTTTGAAAAGAAAAACGCTGCCATCCTTGGAAATGGTGTTTGCTTCAATAAGTTCACCGGTTCCGGCGGCAAGAGTGGGTCCAACGACGCCAACGCAGAATACATCGGTAAACTGCGCAAGATCATGGATGATAACAATGTTGCCTGGCAGACGGCAGAGCTTGGCCGTGTGGATGTGGGCGGCGGCGGCACGATTGCTTATGTTTGCGCTCTGTACGGCATGGAAGTGATCGATAGCGGTGTGGCTGTACTTTCCATGCATGCGCCGCTGGAAGTGATCAACAAAGCCGATCTTTATGAAGCTGTAAAGGCTTACACAGCTTTTATGAAAGATGCTGAATAAGCAAGCATATTTCATTCTTAATATTGCGAATAAGGTGTGTCGTATATACGGCACATCTTTTTTATGATTCTTTTATCCGATAATATGCTTCATATTTATTTAGAAGATTACAGGAAAAATACTGTTTTTGTTTCAATTTTCTGCTTTTTGGTATAATATTGATGAAAAGTAAAGTGTGAGGTGGGCAAGATGAAGATTGCATTTTTTGATACTAAACCTTATGATAAGCCTGGCTTTGAAAAATATGGCGCTGTGTATGGAATAAAGTTTAAGTTTTTTGAATCCATGCTGAATGAAGATACGGTGGAATTGGCTAAAGGTGCCGATGCTGTATGTGTTTTTGTTAATGACAGCGTGAATGCAGCAGTGATTGACAAGCTGCATGAAATGGGCGTAGGCATTGTGGCCCTGCGCTGTGCCGGCTATAACAATGTGGATCTGAAGCATGCCTTTGGTAAAGTTCATGTGGTACATGTGCCGGTGTATTCTGCCTATGCAGTAGCCGAACATGCTATGGCGTTGCTGCTCACATCCATTCGCCGCATTCACAAAGCCTATATCCGTACAAGGGATTTTAATTTCAGCCTGAACGGCCTGACAGGCTTTGATCTGCACGGAAAAACAATTGGTATAATTGGCGCAGGAAAAATCGGGCGTGTAATGGCAAATATATGCAGAGGCTTCGGTATGCATGTAATTGCATATGACAAATATCCTTCGGGGGAGGATATTGAATTTGTTGAGCTGGATCAATTGCTGAAAAATAGTGATATTATTTCCTTGCATTGTCCTTTAACAAAAGATACATATCACTTGATCGATGAAAAGCGTATTAATAAAATGAAAAAGGGAGTTGTGATCCTGAACACATCCCGCGGTGCCCTGATCGATGCGGAGGCTTTGCTTGCCGGAATAAAAGCAAGGCAGGTAGGTGCTGCATGCCTGGATGTGTACGAGGAAGAAAGCGACGTGTTTTTTAACGACAATTCCGGTCATATACTGGATGATGATACTCTGGCGCGGCTGATTTCCATGCCCAATGTGATCGTCACATCGCATCAGGCGTTTCTCACCAATGAAGCGCTGGAAAATATCGCCGAGATCACTACGGAAAACCTTCTGGAGTTTCAAAAGTCCGGCATGTGTAAAAATGAACTGTGCTATCATTGCGGAAAAGATGAAAAGTGTAAGGCTGAAAGAATGAAAAAGTGTTTCTGAACAAAAACCGGAGAGAACCAAACGGTCTCTCCGGTTTGTTTTTTCCTATTACAGCTGTACAGTTACCATTTCATTCTGTACATGCAGCACAATACCCTTTTCGTTTGCTTCGGTTATGGCACCCGCAACGTCTGTAATCTGCTGAATGCCCATCAACTGGATTTTCAGGCCTTTTGCGGCGCCATTGACGGTGAAGGTAACCTGATTACCATTCTTTACGGCAGCCACTGTAAAGGCTTTCTTTCCGTCTCTGGCATAGATGGTACGCTCTGCCTTGGTTTTCAGGCTGTACACCTGAATAAGAACGTTCTCTTCATATGCATAGTTTGCGCAAGTGTTGCATTGACCAATGGGAAGCAATGTATTTTCGCGCACATAGAAGGGAAGATGGAAGAAATCATAGGCTTCGCTGTGCCAGCCGTATTCCGTGGTTTCTTTGGCATCAAAGTATTCCGTCCAGGTGCCCTTGGGCAGGTAATATTCGCCCACATTGTCTTCGCGGAGGACGGGGGCTACCAGCAGGGAATCGCCCAGCATATACTGACGATCGCAATCTTCGGCACCAAGATCGCCGGGGAATTCCATCACCATAGCGCGCATGGCAGGAATACCCTTCTGATTGGCTTCCACGGCCATGCCCCACAGATAAGGCATCAGGGACAGTTTGAGATTGGTGAAGGTTCGGCACACGTCCACAGCCTCGTCGCCAAACAGCCACGGCACACGATAAGAATCACTGCCATGCAGCCGGGAATGAGTGGAAAGCAAACCGAAAGCCAGCCAGCGCTTGTACACATGGTCGGGCGCAGTGCCTTCAAAGCCACCCATATCATGGCTCCAGAAGCCAAAGCCGGACAAGCAAAGGCTCAGACCGCCGCGAATGGATTCTGCCATGGAAGGATAGGTGCTGTTGCAATCGCCGCCCCAGTGCACCGGGAACTGCTGACCGCCTACGGTAGCGCTGCGGGCAAAGAGGCAAGCTTCCTTTTCGCCGCGTTCTTCCTGAATGGCTTCAAACACCACTTTATTGTACAGATAGGTGTAGTAGTTATGCATGCGCACAGGATCGCTGCCGTCAAAATATTTGACATCCGTGGGGATTCTTTCGCCAAAGTCTGTCTTGAAATAATCCACGCCCTGACGCATCAGTTTTTTCAGTTTGTCCTTATACCATTCCACAGCAGCCGGGTTGGTGAAATCGATAACCCCAAGGCCGGCTTGCCAACGATCCCACTGCCACACATCACCATTGGGCTTATTGATGAAATAGCCGCCCTCCATGGCTTCATCAAATACTTTGCTCTTCTGGCCAAGGTAAGGATTGATCCACACACAGATCTTGAGGCCCTTTTCGTGCAGGCGCTGCAGCAGTCCTTCCACGTCGGGGAACATATCTTCGTCCCATTCAAAGGAGCACCATTCATTTTCCTTCATCCAGAAGCAGTCGAAATGGAACACAGAAAGGGGGATATTCCGTTCCAGCATGCCGTCGACGAAAGACATAACGGTCTTTTCGTCATAAGAGGTGGTGAAAGAGGAAGAGAGCCAAAGGCCAAAGGTGCTGGGGGGCGGCAGCGCAGGACGGCCGGAAAGCAGGGTGTAGTTGGAGAGAACCTGCTTCATATCGCCGCCGCCAATGACCATGAAATCCAGCTTCTCGCCGGGAATGCTGAACTGCACCTTGGTCACAGCTTCTGTGCAGACTTCAAAAGATACCGGGCCGGGATCGTTCACCAGCACACCATAGCCGCGATTGGTGATATAGAAAGGAATGTTCTTATAGGCGATTTCAGAAGATGTGCCGCCGTCTTCGTTCCAGATATCTACTACCTGGCCGTTCTTCACAAAGGCAGTAAAGCGTTCGCCCATGCCGTAGATTTTTTCACCAACCCCTACTTCCAGCTGACCGCGGACAAAGGGCCCTTCGTTTGTTGTGAGATAGCTGAGCATGGGAGAACCGAAACGATCACCGACAGCGGTGATTTGCTTGCCCTGCCAGAAATATTTGAAATAGCAGGGAAGTTTGCCAATTTTCAATGTCAGATCGCCGGAGGAAACGGTGATTTCCTTTTCCGTTTCGGTGACGTCCATGGAACAGGCAGCATCATTCAGTTCAAAAGACGGCATTTTTACCCGGCTGCCGCGGAAATGCGTGAACTGTGTGCGCAGAATACCTTTCTGGGGGGCTGTGATATCCACTTCAAAGGAGGGGCCGTCCAGGCCACGATAGTCGTATTTGTAGCTGACTGCATACAGATGAAGGACGGTTTTTTCTTCATTCAGCTTTACCTGACGGATTTGCTCACAGTTGTAATTTGTTACGCCGGGTTTCAGTACCCATTCGCCAACATTGAATTTCATGGTTGTTTTTCTCCTTTGCATATTCTTGCAATTTGTATTTTCTGCCGGGTTACATTTTTTGCATGCCCAGCTGAATACCTTTTATCAAATGACGGTGAACAAGTGGGTAAACGAGGAAGGGGGGCAGGAAGATGAGAACGGTGAGTGGAGTCAGCAGCTGTCTTGCCGATTCTGCAGGCAGGATTTCATTGAAGGGCAGAGCATCGGTATCTTTGAATCCTGCCTGAACAATGATCAGATAGAGTTTATGCGGCAGCGTCTGAAGCGATTCATTTTCTGTCATGAGCAGAAAGGAATCAAGAAAAGAATTCCAGTTTTCCAGTCCGGAAATCAATGCCAGCGCAATCAGCAGAGGGGAAGCCATAGGCAAAACAATCCGTAAGAAGTATTGCCATATGCCGAAACCGTCCATATAGGCGGATTCCTTAATGGAAGTCGGCATGGACTCAACGTAGTTTTTTACCAGCAGTATACCGAAAGGCGTCACGATGCCGGGCAAAATCAGCCCAAGAAAATTGTTTTTCAATCCCAGCATTTCCATATTCGTCAGCCATGGAATCAGTCCTGCCTCAAAAAACATGGTGATCATCACAAAATAAAACCAGAACTGCCGATGCCAGAGGTTTTTGAAAGTAAAGAGATAACCGGCCCATGCACTTACAAAGACGGAAAGACAGCTGACAAGGATTGTCTTTGCCAGTGTGATAAGAACAGAGGAGGAAAGATGCAAAGCCTGGTGGCTGAATAAAGCTGTGTAATGATTTGCGTGGACATTATGCGGCAAAAAGAGAATCTTTTCAGGAGAGGAAAGCGTATGTGAAGATATGGACACAATGATGAGATAATAAAACGGAAAAATAAACAAAAAAATCAACAAGAATGAAACGATGGAAGTAATGGATGAAAAAGCATCTTTTCTGGAAAAGAAAACATATCCCATCGCAAATACAATAATGGCCGTGAAAACTGCGAACGGAAGCGATGAGGGAGACAAATCTTCGGTTGGGTAGGGGGCAGGATTATAAATATTCGTACTGATTTCTGAAAGCGTTACCGCAGAATATAATCCTGGTTCCGGGTTGCCAAATGTCAGGACTTCATCAAGCGCGCGTACATAGCCGTTGATGATGGAATAAACCTGATGCGGCTGACTGCCGGTGCAGGTAATGATGATTGTTTCATATTGATTGCCACCGGCATTGGTAACAGAAAGGGAAGATTTAACCACGGCAGTATCAGAAAATGCGTATCCGGCAGCAATTTCAAAAAGATTTTCATCGTAGAGGATGTCATGCATTTCATGAACCAGATTCATGGGTTCATCATCGATCAGAAGGTCATAAAAGCCATCTGGAAGATGATTGTAACCAATGGTAAATAATGTTCTTGACTGGTATTGCGGCGCTGTCAGAAGGGTGCAAATCAAATAAACGAATAAAGCACACAGCAAGGAAATTAACAGGCTCTTTGCTGCTGCAATCAAATGTTTTGAATTTTTGTGCTGTTGCAGGGCTTTTATTGCACTCACCTCCTGTCAGATGATTTTTTCTTTGCGTACGGATAGGGAAATGCGATTGATCATGAAGAAAACAAGCAAGCCAAAGATAGATTTGCAGATGCTGATCACGGTGGAATACGGAACAATATCCTGTTGTACACCGATATTGTAAATGTACAGATCAAGCGTTGTAAGCAAGCTGGCATTTTCTTCATTGGCGAACAGTAAATATTGCGGCAGATCGCTGGAAAGAACTTCGGAAAATCCCATCAGAAGCATGATGGAGAATAATGATTTCAAGGAAGGAAGGGAAATGTGACGTATCCTTTGCCAAGGAGTTGCTCCTTCTAACTTCGCAGCTTCAAAAAGGTTTTTATCAATGGTTGACATGGCCACGAGATAAATAATGCTGTTTATACCAATATTTTTCCATAAATACCAGAGGGTCATCTGCATCCAGATACTATCCGAGAATTTCAGATAATTGGTATCCGAAAAATAATTGAAAATATTGATCAGAAAATGATTGAAAAACCCATCGGGAGAAAAGATCGCAACGGCCACAGAGAAAATAACAGGCCAGGATAAGAAACCGGGGATGATTGCCGCTGTTTGAAGCGTATAGCTCATTTTTTTAGAGCGTATTTCATACATAAAAGCAGCAAACATCAAGGGGACAATGCTGCCGATCAGTGTCAAGCCGCTCATAATCAGGGTATTGCGCAAAACACGGAGAAGGTCGAATAAGACGGACGTGTTCTCAAACATATAAGAGAACCACTGAATATTCACAAACGTGCGTTGATAGGGTTTGCCACTATTGTTGAAAAATGCCAGTCGCCAACCATATACCGGCAAATAAGAAAAAATGAATGTCAGAATAAGAACCGGCAACAGCATAAGAAAAAGCTTATACTGTACAGCAATTTGCATTTTTTCTTCTGATTTTTCCTTTTTTATATCTGAAAAGAGATAAACAGAAAGGGCAAGCAAACCGATGCCGAATACACTCCAGCTTATCATCCCGAAGGGGAAGATCGGCGCAACGTCTTTTCTCATATCCGTAATCTGACTGACCGTGATCAACAGCACACAAAGGCCCAGCAGCAAAGCAACGGCGCCGGGCACGGCAAAACGCACAGCACATTTTTTCATGCGGTTGTTTCCGAGGCTGAGACAGGCAGCGATGCTTGAAAGGAATATACCGGAAACTTGAACGATGGCTGAAAATTGAAGAAAAAACAGAAGCTCTTCCTTCAGCCAACCACCGTATTTTTCTAGGGCAGAGGGGAGAAGGAGAGAAGAAAGCGAAGTGGCTGTCGTCAGAAGAGGAATATCAGCATTGGTCAGGAAAAAGAGCCTGGCAGGATTGGCTTCCGGGATCAAAAGGAGTATTCCGGCAACCAGAACAAGCAGGCGATATATGGGCAAGCATTTTGCTGCATGCTTTTGCTTATCTGGACGAAAGGTTTCTTGCATTACCATGAGAAAAGCCTCACATGTTGAAAAGGTAATTGAATGAATCAGACAGTTTCGCCCGTCTGGAGTTGACCGGTTATAACGATGTGTTCAGTCGCATTTGTACTGCCTTTTGTGATAACATCCGTCAGTAGCTGAACGGCGTAAAGTCCCATTTTCTGAACGTCCTGATGATAGGTGGTCAGCTTGGGACGGAGCACAGAAGCGAGCATAATGCCGTCATAGCCGATGATGGCAATATCCCTTGGAACGGACAGCCCTGCTTTTTCAAGCTCTGCAATCGCTCCGAGGCAAGAAAAATCATCGGGATAGAGAATGCAGGTCGGCCTGTTCTCCAACGAAATCAGTTTTCGTGTGGCATTAGCTGCTGAAACGGGATCATGATAACAGGCTTCCAGAACATATTCGTTCGGCACCGTTATCCCCAAAGAAGCACATGCCTTATAGAAGCCGGCAAGGCGTTCAATGGTAACATAACCGTTTTTCTGCCCGTGAACAAAGGCAATCTTCCGATGACCTTTGTCATAAGCATGACGAATGAGCAGAGACATGCTTTGCTGATTATCACTCAAAACACAGGAACAACTGTCATAGGCGTAATCGATTGCAACACAGGGGAGATCACTGCCGGATAAACGGATAACTTCGGGCGATTGAAAAGCGGCCTGCAAAATAATAACGCCATCCAAACCACGATATTTGGCGAGCTCATAATAGGAAGAAGCCTTTGATCTGTTCAGAAATGTAATATCATAGCCTTTGGCTTCCGCTGCCATCTTGATACTATTGATCATCAGGGAAAAGTATTCATGATGGATATCATCTTCATACAAAATACCGATATTGTTGGAATGATTTGTTTTCAGGGCGCGGGCTGCAGCATTGGGGAGATAGCCCATTTCCTGTGCAATACGCCGGATACGTTTGGCTGTTGCGTTGCCGGTATCCGTCTGGCCATTCAGTGCCCTGGAAACTGTTGCAATGGAAACATTGCAGAGGCTTGCAATATCTTTCAGTGTGATCATTATGTACACCGCCGCTCGAAAAAATCAGAAATGCAAACGTTTACATTATTATAATATACCCGATACGCAGTATGTGTCAAGAGAAAGAATACATGATATAGTATCTGAAAGTGACAAAAAGAAAAATAATATACATAGGTTTTATCGTTTTTTTCAACGAAAGGATTACGTATATGCAAACGATCACATATCCAGCGGCTCCTCCTCGATGCATGCATTTTTTTCTTGACAGTTGAAGAGAATTTATGTATAATACCATTTGAGCTGAGCCGGTGTGTTGGAATTGGCAGACGAGGCGGACTCAAAATCCGTTGTCAGCGATGACGTGTGGGTTCGAGTCCCACCACCGGCACCATATAAAAGGACTGAAACCGGAGATGGTTTCAGTCCTTTTCATTGAATATCAGATAGCGTTGATCGCGTTGCTTTTCATAGCAATTCAGTTTCATTTTTTCTGTGCAGTATTTATTTTTTATGTTATTCTTGACGGCAGAAAGAAAAATAATTAGAATATAGACAGATACAGTTTCATGAAAGAGAGAAGGCCATGAAATGAATGAGAAAAAATGGTTGAGTTATGTAGAAATAACAGCGATTGCTATTCTGCTTGCGCTGAATTATCATTTATTTGTGGTGGAAAACGGATTTGCGCCGGCAGGGCTCAATGGTATTGCAACCATGGTTCAATACAAAACCGGCTTCAGCATCGGGTATATGTCTTTGCTGATTAATATTCCTCTTTGTATTCTTGCATATTTCTTTGTCGACAAATCCTTTGCCAGCCGTTCCTTATGCTTTTGTATTACCTATTCTGTGGCTTTTCTTGCGGTGCAGCGGATTGGAATGGAAAAACTACAATACGTGACCGGTGGCCATGATACCATTTATCCCGTGATTCTCAGCGGCGTGATCAGCGGCGTTGTGTACGGCTTGTGTTTCCGCAAGCAGGCGTCCACCGGCGGTACGGATATCATTTCCAAATATATCAGCAAAAAGAAGCCTGAACTGAACTTTTTCTGGATCACATTTGCCCTCAATGCTGTTGTTGCAGTTATTTCTTTCTTTGTTTACGCCGAAACAGATACGAACGGAGAATTGATTTTCAACTATAAGCCGGTTTGCCTGTGCATTGCTTATTGTTTTATTTCCAGCTATATCGGCAGCCGCATTATCCGTGGTACAAAAATGGCCTGCGCATTTACGATTATCACTTCCCATGCCGAGGAATTAAAAACCGAGATCTATCAGGTGCTCAAGCATGGCTGTACCAAGCTGGATGCTGTCGGCGGATTTTCCAGCGGGGAAAAGAGCGTTCTTTTATGCGTGGTCAACAATCATCAGATCGTTGATTTTCAGAATATTCTGAAAAAATATGATGATACGTTTGCTTTTTCAAACACCATCAATGAAACATACGGTAATTTCAAGAAAATTAAGTGATCCCTTCCACACAAAAAGCCCCGGCAGATGCCGGGGCGATTTTTTATATTGCTTACATGATCACGGTGATTTCGTTCACATCCAGCAGTTCTTCGGCTTTGATCAGGCCGGCAGGACGTTCCACACCGTTGAAGATGTACTTTTCGGGATTGCCTTCCTTATGGGCGCTGTTATCCACTGTGATATTCAGCTTCTTACCACGGAAATTCTTAACCATTGTGAAGCCGTCCCATTCGGCAGGAATGGCAGGAGCAATCACAATGCCTTCTGTGGTGGGCCGCAGACCCAGAATACCTTCCACGCAGCCAACCATCACGGTGGAAGCAGTGCCGGTGAGCCAATGCACATGGCTGCGACCGGCGAAGGGGCTATCCTTACCTTCGATGAACTGGCCGTGCACATAGGGTTCGATTACGCGCAGATCGGCATTGTCGTTGAAAGAAGCGGGGCTGGATTCGGCAAAATACTGGAATGCACGTCCGCCGTGACCGCGCAGAGCTTCAGCCAGAATGGCCCAACCCTGAATCTGGCAGAAGATACCGGCATTTTCCTTGGTGCCGGGATTGAACAGCAGCATCAGAGCGCCGTCAAACGCTTCGAAACGGTACGGGGGATACATGACCTGAATGCCGTAGGGGGTATTCAGCAATTCATTGGCGGTATTCAGGATAATATCAGCCTGTTCGGCGGTAGCAGCACCGCTGATGACAGCCCAGGACTGGGGATTGAGCCACATGGAAGCTTCATTATCCTTCTTGCTGCCGATGACGGCACCCTTATCGGTGAAGCCGCGGATGAAGCGGTCATCTTCAAAGCATTCGTCATTGAGGGTCTTGAGCAGCTTTTCAGCAATATCCTTCAGGTAAGCCACATATTCCGGTTCATCCTTGCAGAATTCCTGCATGATCTGCAGCGCATAGTAGAACTGGAAGGCAACGAAGGTACTTTCGCCGGTGGCACCAAGGCGCAAACAGTCGTTCCAGTCTGCATGGAGGCCGGCAGGCATGCCATGGGGGCCCAGATGATTCATGGTGAAATCGATCGCGCGCTTGAGATGTTCACGTACCGTGCCTTCATCCTTATTGGCGAAGGGAATCACTTCGTCAAGGTAAGCCACGTTGCCGGTTTCGGCGATGTACTTATATACCGTGGGGAAGAGCCACATGGCGTCATCGGCACGATAGTGGGGATGGCCGGTTTCGCGGACGTAGGATTCATCCTCGGGGGTATTTTCGTGGCCGGCATTGTGATTAAACTTTACCAGGGGCAGGCCGCCGCCGTGATGAACCTGCGCAGAGAGCATGAAATTCAGCTGCTGCTTGGCCATTTCGGGGTTGAGGTGCATGATGCCCTGAATATCCTGCACAGTGTCACGATAGCCGTAACCATTGCGCTCGCCGCAATAGATGAGGGAAGCGGCGCGGCTCCAGACAAAGGTGGTGAAGCACTGGAAAGCATTCCAGGTGTTGACCATGGAATTGAAACGGGGATCGGGGGTGTTGATGATCAGGTTTTCCAGTTCGCCGTGCCAGTAGGCAATGAGTTCTTTCAGTTCAGCATCTACAGTTTCTTCCACATTTTTATAAGAATCCAGAATTTCGCGGGCTTGGAACTGATTCTTCTGGCCAAGCATGAAGGCGAAGCTCTTCTTTTCGCCAGGCTGCAGTTCAACCTTCACCTGAAGAGCACCGCAGGGATTGCTGTTATAGTTCATCACGCCATTGCACTTGCCGTCTTCCACAGCCTGGGGATTGGTGAAACGGTTGCGGCCCAGGAAGTTTTCACGGCTGCCGGTGTAGGAAACAACAGGCTGGCCGGCTACGCCGAAAAAGCGTTCGGTGCCGTTGGTGCCGTCAGGATTGACGTGAGAATGTTCATTAATGTGCTGCAGGATGAAATCGTTGCAGAATTCGGTGCGGGTGATGAACTGGGTGTACTGCAGGTTCACCTGATCCTGGGTGTAGAAGGATTCGCAGGTAAATTCACAATAACCGAAAGCACTGATGGTGCGGGGCTTATCGGATTTGTTTTCCAGGGTGACACGCCATACTTCGTGGGTGGCATCCATGGGAACGTAATAGAGAGCTCTGCTTTCAATGCCGGCGTATTCGCTGACAAATTCGGTATAGGAAGTGCCGTGATGGCATTCAGTCTTATACTGATCAAGAGGCTTGGCAACAGGACGCCAGGAAGCGGACCAGAAATCGCCGTTCTCTTCATCGCGCAGGTATACATAGCGGCCGGGTTCATCAAACTGATTGAACACATAACGCAGAATACGGCCGGCAGCACCGGACTTGACGAAGCTGTAACCGCCTGCATTGACGGTGATGATGGCGCCGTAGGCGGGGGAGCCCAGATAGTTCGCCCAGGGAGCAGGCGTATTGGGATTTGTGATGACATATTCCCGTTTGGCGTCATCGAAATAACCGTATTGCATAGAGAAACCTCCTCATATTTTTGGAAAACCTTCGCAAAAATGCGCCTGTTTTCCAATTTGATTACATGATAGCACAATTTATGCCCACTTTCAAGCACAAAACTGCCTTTGTCATGGAATTGTAGTTTTCTGTCAAAAAAGCACACCCGAAGGTGTGCTGTGTGGTTTATTTCCAGAGTTCTCTGGGGTATTTGCCCTGAACTTTCATTGCTTCAATGGCATTCTGCACGTCAGGAAGATCGGCAGAATAGGTGATGCCGTACCATTTTTCATCCGTTTTCAGCAGGCGAACCTTTGCCTTGCCTTCTTGAATCAACTGATCTGGAATTAGAGGCAGAAAATATTCGCATTTAAGCGGATTGACGGGCAAATTCTTTTTCAGGAACGGTTCGAAGCGTTGGACGAATTCCTGCATAATGGAGGCGGGAAAGCCCCAGCAGTTCATGGATACGGCTGTATCACCGGGAAGGAAGGTGTAGGTGTTGCCGCCGTCTTCTGTATAGGCTGCGCCATCGCCCTGCATGATGATGGTGGTGCGTTCACGAATGGCCGTCATGTATTCGCCATTATCATCTGTTTCGCATACGCCGCGGGAAACGGAACCGTTTTCCGTCAATGTATTGCGGATCAGATAGCCAACCATGGAAAGCGTGCTTTCATCATCGTTTTCCACAAGGAACCGATGCATTTCTTCAAACGCCTTGGCACCGTAGAAATCATCTGCATTGATAACGCAGAAAGGAGCATCCACAGCGTCCTTGGCACAAAGCACGGCATGAGCGGTTCCCCAGGGTTTTACGCGGCCTTGGGGAATAACGTACCCTTCAGGCAGAACATCCGGCTTCTGGTGAACAAAAACAATCTTTGCTTTATCGCCAATGCGATCAGCAATCGTTTCTCTGAACAGCTGTTCGTTTTCCGGCTTAACAATGATAATGATTTCATCAAAACCGGCACGGACAGCATCAAAAATTGAATAGTCGATGATGATGTGGCCTTCTTTGTCCACGGGGGCCATTTGTTTTAAACCACCAAAACGACTGCCAAGACCGGCTGCCATGATGATCAACTGCGTCTTTTTCACAGGATGTACCTCCTTTATTCTTCCCAATCATTATACAGCAAAAAGAATCGTTCGTAAACCCGAAATTACAGATGGACAATTCGGGCGGCTGTTTTTTGAATAAACGCAGCATCATGTTCCACCAGAATCATGGTGGGGTTGAATTCCTTCAAAAGATTTTCAATCTGTATTCTGGATAGCACATCCACATAATTCAGCGGTTCATCCCAAAGGTAAAGATGAGCGGACTGACACAGACTCATCGCCAGCATGATTTTTTTTCGCTGTCCGACACTCAGCTCGGAAAGATCGTGTTCAAAATGTTCTCGTCGGAAATCCAGCTTGCGAAGCACTGTTTTGAAAAGCGTTTCATCAATACCATGGTACTGAACAAATTCTTTCATTGTTCCACTGGGGCTGGCATTTTGCGGCACATAAGAAAGAATACAGCCGCCTTGCAGCTTCACAAGCCCGGTATCTGGTTTTACTTCACCGGTGAGAAGGCGAATCACGGTGGATTTACCACAGCCGTTTTTACCCTCCAGCGCCACAATTTCTCCGGGCTGGACGGAAAAAGACAAACGATTCAACACCTTTTTTCCGGAAAAAGAAACCGTTACATCCTCCAGTGTTGCAACGGCGCCTTTATTCTGGAAAAGAGGATGCAGTTTCAGATCGTCGCTGTATTCGATATTTTTCAATAGTCCCTGCTTTTCATCAATGGCTGTGTTCATGCGTAATTCCACATTTTTTCGCTGTTGCTGCATGCGTCGTGATTTCTCACCATAATAAGAACGTGCATTTTTCTGCCGTTCATGACTATCGGCACTCGGGCCTATTTTTTTGCTTTCGGCTTTATCTGCCCAGCGACTGGCTTTTTGCGCAGCAGCCTTCAGATGACCGATTTCCTTTTTCAATCGTTCGTTTTGATCCCGCTCAAATTGATCCTGCCGTTCCTTGTTTTCCGCCCAGGAAGAGTAATTGCCCTTTTGCAGTTCCAGCCCATTACGGTTGATGGACAAAACATGATCAATGCAGGCATCCAGGAACAAGCGGTCATGAGATACCAGAATAAAGCCCTTCTTTTTGTTCAGATATTCTGCAACAATTTTGCGGCTTTCCTTATCCAGATGGTCTGTTGGTTCATCAATCAGCAGGAAATGATGATCCCGGGAGAAAAGAAGAGACAAAAGTACTTTTACCTGTTCACCGCCGGAAAGCCGCTCAAATGGGGTGGATAATGTCTCATCTGCCAGATCCAGCAGGGAAGCCTCCCGATAAAAGCGCCAGCTTTCGCCATCATCCGAAAAATCATCAGCCAGCTGAATGGGTGTTTTGCGGGGAGCATTTACCTTCATTGGAAAATAGTCAAAAGCAAGGGGGGAGGAAATGGCTCCTCCATCATCCAACTCGCCTGCCATGAGGCGAAGGAGCGTTGTTTTTCCTCTGCCGTTGCGGCCGATCAGGCCCAATTTCCAATCGGTATCCAGATTGATATTTGCATTCTCAAATACGATGTCTGCTGATCCTTCGTAGGCAAAGTTCAGGTTTTTTATCATAATCTGTGCCATAATTCCCTCCGTAAAATGTGCACAGGAAATATACTTTTACACAGCAAAAAAGATGCCGCATTTTCCTGCACACAAAAAATAGCAATTGAATTGCTGAATTTTTTGTAAATGGTGCAGGTTACTTGCGCATCTTTCCACCCCTTTGCTTTCTGATAAAATCAGTATAACAATTTGCAAGCAGTTTTGTCAAGAAGATTGTAAATCAAATGGCGTTGTGATAGAATGTTTGTAAGACTTATTCGGAAAGGATCGACTTATGTTTCAGCGTTTTTTTATTCTTTTGATCGCGTTGTGCATGTTGATGCCCGCTTGTGCGGAAGAATGGTTTGTGGACGATGAGCAAATTAACATTGTTCCCGATCCCCGTGAACAGGCCAGATTTCTGATGCGAAATATGACAATGGAAGAAAAAGTGGGCATGATGCTGATGGTGGCGCCGGAAGATTTGACCGACGAAAAAAGAACAGAGCGCATCAGTGATGCCGATTGCTTTTCCACACTGCCTGCCGGCGGTGTCATTCTTTACGGGCAGAACATCGCATCGTCTGAGCAATTGAAAGCACTGACGGATGATATTGTATCTGGCAGCAGCAAAGCCGGGCTTTATATGCCTTTTATCGCCGTGGATGAAGAAGGGGGACAGGTTATCCGTATTGCCAACAAGCTGGGCATTGATCCCGCTCCATCAGCGGAAGAAATCGGGCAGAGCGGCGAGAGCATTGATGCATACAATGCCGGAAAATATACCGCTTCTTATCTGAAAGAATATGGAATTAATCTGGATCTGGCTCCGGTGGCAGATGTGCGCATAGCTGATGCCCCTGAACTGGAAACGAGAAGTTACGGCTCAGATCCACATCGGGTGGCAGAAATGGCAACGGAAATGGCGAGGGGCCTCAATGACGGCGGCCTGATTGCCTGCTATAAGCATTTTCCGGGTCATGGTACCATTGAAAGAAATACCCATAATGTGTCCACCGGTCATTCAAGAGAGCTGGATGAAATGAAAAAGGCCGAGCTGATTCCCTTCCGGGAAGCAATTCAAAAGGATGCGCAGATGATCATGGTATCCCATCTGACGGCGCGGCGGATTGACAGCAAATATCCCGCATCCCTTTCTCCTTTGGTGATCAATGGATTGCTCCGGCAGGATATGGGCTATGACGGCGTCGTTATTACGGATGCGCTGCGCATGGGTGCCATTACGGATGAATATTCCGCAGGAGAGGCGGCTGTGCTTTCCATTCTAGCCGGAGCGGACGTTCTGCTGGTGCCCGGCAATGGCCAGGAATGCCATAAAGCTATACAGAAAGCGGTAAAAAACGGTACCATTCCCATGGAGAGGATCGACGAAAGCGTGGAGCGTATTCTGACTCTCAAAATCAAAAGCGGCCTGATTCAATGATCAGAGCCGCTGTTTTTATGGCATCTGTACAACAAATTCCTTCATCACATAACCTTCCATATCGTCCATTCGCACAAATAGCCAATCGCCCATGTCTTTGACGACGATCAGTCTTTGCCCGTAATACAGCTGACGAAGAACGTCGGAGGAGGTAGAAGGCTGCGCTCTCATGTTGAGATAAGAGTTGGGAGCAATATTGTTCACCGCCACGATCATCTGACCGGGTGCAGGCGTGGTCATAAGCGGCCGCGCTGTAGGCCGCGGTGTGGGCGTGGCCGGCGGGCCGGGGGTCGTGAGAAAAGCGCTGTGGACGGTTTCCGGCATTGCATGGGTATAAGTATAGGTTTCAAGGGTCATTCCGGGATAATAAAAATGCAGGATTTGCTGATAATTCCAGTCATATTGTGCAGCCATCCACTGGGCGCCGCGTTGGCTCATGCCCACACCGTGCCCATATCTACGGCTTTCAAAGATAAAGGCATCGTCTGTTTCCGTGACGGTGATCAATTCGTTATCCGTCTGATTAACGGATAATTTCAGTGCATTCTCCACTGTGTCAAAAACAGGGAGGGTGACGGTAATCTGCGTTTTTCGTGGCATCAGAACATATGCAGGTGCTTCTTCCGGAACATCGTTTTGCGGGTTTTCCAGCAAAACAATGCTCACATCCTCTTCTTCCTGTTCATATACCATTCCTTCTACCGTCAGGGTCAGAACCATTTTTGTCATCACTCGGGACGGAGAATCGGAAAATTTAGGGGACATCAATTCGATCTTATCAATGCTGCGGATATGGTACCCGGAAGCCAGGTCAAATCCCTGCGCAGAAAGCGGTTCATCCAATTCGGCATAAACAGCCTCTTTCAACTGTCCAAGCTGATCAGCATGTTTGATCGTCTTTGGCAACGAGGCACGCATGACCACGCTTTCGGGATTTTCCAGATCATAGGGATCATCATACATGCGCAGGTAATCATAATCGCCATTTCCCCATACATGGTGCACCAGTTCTGTCTGGCCGCCATTGCTGGCGGAATAATAGCATTCTGCCAGGCGGCCTTTATAGATACCGCAGATGCCGGCGGTTTCTGTAATGGCCTGAGCGGCTCTTGTGTTTTCGGCTCTGATGCCCATATAAGCCTGATCATTTGTATTATCCACCACATCATAATCGTTGGCGCTGCCGCTTTTCCTCAGAGCATAAGTTCGGGCGGTAATTGCTTGTGCTTTCAAGGCTTCCAGGGGAAAAGAATCACTCATTTCATAAGGAACCACACCCAGCAGATATTCTTCCACAGGAGCATGCAATACAAGGCGCAGCATGCCGTTTTGCACGGAAATGACCAGATCGCCGGGATGCAGTTCATACACATCATTGATGCGGATTCCATTTTCTTTTCCATCGGAGATTGGGTGGCGCTGCAATGTCATGGTTTTGCCGACGTTGAGCGCCATTCCCTCGTAATAAACCATCAAAGAACCGGTTTTACAGGAAATGACCAGATCGCTGCCCCGTTGAAAGGAAATACCATGGAGCGTATAGCTGCCATCCAGAGACAGGCGTACGGTGTCTGTGATATTCAGCCGTGTGAGCAATACCCGGATTGTTCCGTCTGTTTTTGCAGCAGCCTGTACGGGGAGGAGGGGAAGCAGAGACAATAACAGGCAAACAGCGAGAATACGTTGCAGTTTTTTCAAGCTAAAACTCCTTTACAAGATAATAACGGGGTGCTTACAAAATCATTATGAACATTTTCGGATGGATTTATACGTTTCATGCGTACAGTTACGCATACATTATAACAAACTATTTGCAGAACGCCAACGACAAATTAATGGGTGAAATGTAAATCGTCGTCCATAAAATTTTCGCGATTGATTTACATCCTGCCCTTATCGTGATAGAATAAACTGCATATAAATAGAACGGATGAAAGGATACATTTTATCCATGTCTGAAAATGTTTTGAAACGTTTTTTTCACCCAGAATACCTGGTGAAGAAAGAAAACCGGCTGGGAGAATTGCCGGGCGGGAAGCAAGCTTATCAGAATGTGCTCCGTATTGCCCTGCCTTCCGTTGCTGAAATGGTTTTTGTCAGTCTCATTGGTTCCATCGATATGATGATGGTTGGCAATACGCTCGGAGCAGGAGCGATTAATTCCACAGGCCTGCCCACACAGCCCAGAATGCTGATGTTGTGCCTGTTTTTTGCCCTGAATGTGGGTATCACTGCCATCGTGGCACGCAGAAAAGGGCAGCAGCGTCCGGAAGAGGCCAACAACACCCTGCGCAACGCCATGATGATTGTGGTGGGCATGGTAGCGATTCTTGGGTCTCTTGCGCTGATTTTTGCAGAGCCGTTGCTGAAACTGGCCGGCGGCAAAGTTGATACGCCGGAAGACTTGAAAATCTTTAACGATGCAGTAACGTATTTCCGCATCATGACGTACGCCTTACCCGTGGATGCGCTGGCTATGTGTATTTGTGCTGCCCAGCGCGGTGCCGGCAATACAAAGATCACCATGCGCGTGCGCATACTGAGCAATCTTGTCAATGTATTTTTTAATTATTGCCTGATTGGTGGCAATCTTGGGTTCCCGGCGTTGGGCGTTGAAGGCGCAGCCTGGGCTTCTTTCATCGGCCTGAGTGTGGGCTTCCTGCTGGCCCTTGGAACTGTACTGGCAGGCGGCAAGCATAAAGGGTATCTGCATCTGTCCATTCATGATAAATGGCGTTTTGAAAAAGATACCATGAAAGCCATTTCAAAGGTCAGCGGTAATGCTGCCATTGAACAGCTGGGGGTTCGGTTTGGTTTTTTTGTATATGCGAAGATCCTGTTTTCCCTGGGTACGGATCAGTATGCCGCCAATCAGGTGTGCATGCAGCTGCTGAACCTGACGTTTACTTTCGGTGACGGGCTTGGCGTAGCAGGAACGGCATTGGTAGGGCAGAATCTGGGTGCCAGGCGCTGGGACCTGTCCATGCTTTACGGAAAGATTTGTCAGCGTTATGCCGTAATTGTCTCCATCGTTATTGGTTCGCTGATTGTGCTGTTCCGCTATCCATTGGCCGGGTTGTATATCGGTGCAGATACGCAGAATGCAGACGTGGTTATTCGTTTTGCTGCAGAAACCATGCTGGTGCTGGCCGCCATCCAGCCTTTCCAGATCAGCTCGGTGGTAATGTCCGGTTCTCTGCGCGGGGCCGGGGATAATCTGTATGTTGCAGCTGTGGCGACGGTTTGTGTCAGTGTTGTAAGACCCATTATGGCCTATATTGCCGTAAATGTATTGCATCAGGGCCTGACTGTCACCTGGATTTTCGGCCTTTCTGAAATTGTGCTGCGTTTCCTGTTCTTCTATCCTCGTTTTGCCAGCGGCAAATGGAAGGATAAAAAAGTATAAAACAGCAAGAACTGCCACATCCTTTAATTGTAAAACATGAGAGGGTGTGGTTGATTTGTTGCTGTTTGATAAGGAGTACAGAAATCAAAGGAAAAAAGCGCGGCTCGCTTTGCGTGAATATCGGCGAAATGGCTGGCAGAGCCCGTGGATCAAAAGAAACAGCTGGCTGGAGGTCATCCGGCGATGAAAGGGAAAAGATGAATCTTACATACCGAAATATCAGAATACGAAATGCTGAAGTTGAAGATGCGGCCCTGCTGTGTACATGGTGGAACGACGGGGAAGTGATGGCACATGCCGGTTTTCCGCTGGGACTTGGCACCAGCGAAGAAGAAATCACCCGAAAAATACTGATGGAATCCGATGAAACCACCAGAAGGCATATCATCCTGATCAATGAGAAACCGGTTGGCGAAATGAATTACCGGCATCTGGATGAAACAAGCTGTGAAATGGGAATCAAGATTTGTGAAAGGACCTATCAGGACAAAGGCTTTGGCACGCTGATACTGCACATGTTCCTGCAGGGGCTTTTCACCATTCGCAATTGCGAAAAGGTTTTGCTGGATACAAATCTGAACAATACGCGTGCACAGCATGTATATGAAAAACTGGGATTTCGCAAATTACGCGTGAATAAAGACAGCTGGTATGATCAGCTGGGCAGGCCTCAATCTTCTGTTGATTATGAACTGCGCAGGGAAGAGTATGTATGCCCCTTGACATGATTGATCTCACGGAAAATGACGAAAGAAATCTGGCTGAAACACCTTGACAGACACTTCCATTTGTGATATATTGATTTGGCTGTCCGAAAGACACATGGACCCGTAGCTCAGTTGGATAGAGTGTCAGACTCCGACTCTGAAGGTCGCGCGTTCGAGTCGCGCCGGGTTCGCCAAATAAAAAAAGCCTTGTCCCATAAGGGTTCAAGGCTTTTTATTATGTTTCAAGGCAGATTTGAAAAGTGTAATGGAGCGACTGTTTGGAGGACCACAGTCCTGTTCTGTCAGAAATCTTTCGGCTTTGGTTTGAAACAGAATGCAGCTATCAGACCAAAGAAAACAGCTGCGGCAATGCCGCCTGCCGTGGCCGTCAGACCGCCTGTAAATGCGCCGATCCAGCCTTTTTCCTGCACGGCCTGGATCGTTCCCTGTGCCAGTGCATGTCCAAAGCCGGTCAAAGGAACGGTGGCGCCCGCACCGGCAAATTGAACCAGCGGCTTATAAAGGCCCGCTGCACTGAGAATCACGCCGGCCACAATATAAACAACCAAAATGCGTGCCGGCGTCAGCTTTGTTTTTAGAATAAGCGCTTCGCCAATGGCGCACAGAATTCCGCCCACCAGAAATGCTTTCAGATACATGAATATCATTTCATTCCATCCTCCCTGTGTTCCAGCACAATGGCATGAGCTATACCCGGAATGGACTCGCCTTGTTGGCTGGAGGTAGTGCTCATCAATGCGCCTGTAGCCATAAAAAGCACACGTTTCCACGCACCGATACGAATCTTATCCAGAATATAGGCGCTGAGAACAACGGCAGAACAGCCGCAGCCGCTTGCACCTGCGTGCACGTCATCCTTGGGATCAAAAACCATCAGTCCACAATCTGTATAGTTATCCTCTATCAATGCATAGCCTTTCTGTTTCATCAGGTTCTTCAAAAGATCACTGCCCACTTTGCCCAAATCCCCAGAGAAGATGTGATCGTAATCTTTAGGTGTTCTTCCTGTATCCTGAAAATGAGCGGCTAATGTGTCTGCAGCGGCGGGTGCCATGGCAGCACCCATATTGTTGGCATCCTTGATCTGATAATCCATAACCTTGCCAATTGTACCGCACGGAATGCAAACAGGGGAATGCTGTGTATGGCTGATCAAGAATGCACCGGCGCCCGTTACCGTCCATTGTGCGGCCGGCGTTCGTTGATTGCCGTATTCCAAAGGATAGCGAAACTGCCGCTCTGCAGTACAGTAATGGCTGGATACTGCGCACAGTGCATTTTCTGCATATCCTCCATCCACGCATATGCTTCCCATCAGAAGGGATTCGGCCATGGTTGAACAAGCTCCATATAAACCGATGAACGGCCGCTGCAGCTCCCTGGCCGTTAAAGTGGTGGACAAAATCTGATTGAGCAAATCGCCGCCCAGGATCAGATCGATTTGTTCTTCCTGCATATTTGCTTTGGTGAGACAGTGTTTGCAAGCCTGCAAAAGCATCGTATGTTCGGCCATTTCATAGCTTTCAGTATGATTGATCGGATCATCCAAAATGATATCATAATGTTGAGAAAGGGGACCTCTGCCTTCTTTAGGCCCTACAACACTTGCAGCAGCAACCAGGGAGGGGGCAGACAAGAAACGTATCGTTTGCTTCCCGATTTTCAGACTCTTCACAAAATCACCATCCAATCAGAAAATAAAGAATGCCAACAGCAACGGCTGTGCTGATTCCGTAGGCAAGTACCGGCCCTGCAATGGTAAACAGCTTTGCTCCGGTGCCAAGCACCCATCCTTCGGCCTTAAATTCCATAGCAGGGGAAACCATAGCGTTGGCAAAGCCCGTAATAGGGACGACGGTGCCGGCGCCTGCATAGCGCGCGATACGATCAAATACGCCGATGCCTGTCAATAAGGCCGTTATGAAAACAAGAAACACAGAACCAAAAGTCAATGCTTCTGAAGCATTCAAATCAAGATAGACATGGCTTAAATCGGTTGCAGCCTGGCCGATTATACAAATAAAACCGCCTACAACAAAAGCGCGCAGACACCCGGAGCCCAAAGGAGACTTGGGGGTTAATTTACGTACCATAGTCTGATAATTTTTGATAACAGAATCAGGTATGTTATGTTTCATGAAGGATCGGTTCTCCTTTCGTTTCTGCAAAAGGGTAATAACGGTACAGATTTGTGATGTATTTCTCTGTTTGACGGCTTGGGATGTGGTATCAGCGTACTTGCTGGCGTGATGGTCCGGTTCATTGCAATCATCCTCCTGTTATATATGGCGCAATCAAGGCCCCGAAACCTTTCCCAAGAGCAATTGCCAGAGCGGCAAAACGCATATCGGTTGAAATGCTCAATCTGTCATACAGAACAGGAACAACCTCAACCGCTTCCACAAGAGCAGCAGCAATCATACCTGTAAACACGCCGCTCAGTAAAAAGGCAAAACAACCGAAAAAATCTGGAAAAAAGCCGCTTGGATTCAATGCAGCCAGTGCGCTGCCCAGTGCCAATGCCCATGCACATAATCGCATATTGCCGGCTTCGGTCATTTCACATGTACGCATGGGAATTTGCAACATCATCCACAAGGGAGCAACGCTCAAACCAAGCAAAACGCCAAAGAACAAACCTAATCCTGTTTCTATCATGGCACCTTACCAGCCGATTTTTCACTGGTGGTATGATATTCATGCAGTTTGATATCCAATGGTGAAATCGTTCCTTTCTTGCCAAGCAAGGCATAAAAGAGCGAGACGCCAAAGAACACACCTACAGCATACGGAACGGTAATCAGAAGCGGATTTTCCACTTCTTTCCCTGTGACCATACGAAAGAGCGTATTTTGTGCTTCAGACATATTTACGTCTGCATGAAACCAACTGATTGCCAGCATACTGCCTGTCAATAGCAATAGAAATGCCAATACAGACCGTAGTCTATGCGTTCTGTTTTGCTTGTTTTCCGGTACATAGTGCACATAACATGCATCTGAACCCATCGGAACCACATCATAATCAATATCCGAAAGACATTGCAGTACATGTATTTGTGAAATCTTCCATATACCCGGATTGGGCGGACAGGGAACGGGCGTTGCCAATAATTGCTTTGACAATGAATTATCCGGGCAGAGGACGTCTGCTACATGGCGAATGAGCAATTGTTCTCCGGGATTCATGATGACGCGGTTCTTTAATTGGAGATAAATCATTGCATCACCTCTCTCGGTTTCAGTATGCACAGAAGACAAAAAAATAAACGGCACATACCATCGAAAATATGTGGCCGTTACCGTTTACATTATATATATTCAAATCAGATTGTTATTTTTCAGCCATGGGAGTGAATTATACAGTCCCTGAATCGTCTTTACTTCGATAACGATGCGCTCCGGGTGCACCAGATCCAAACAGGCATTCAGTTTCAATTGTCCGCTTCCCAGCGGAAGATGACAGTCTTTGCCGATGGCATCATGCAGATGCATGTGAACAATATGGTCTTTTCTTTCCGTCAGAAAAGGCAGATCGCATTGACCGGCGCTATAATCATGCCCCACGTCCCATGTGAGGCGGAAGCAGGGGAAAGAAAGCAGGCTATCCACCCCTCGGTGAACAAACGGATGCGAAAGCCCTGTGTTTTCAATACATAGCATCACTTTATCTTCGGCTGCTTCACTGCAGTATCTTGCGAAAATTTCTAATTTTTTTCGATAAGCTTCTTCGTATTGTTCAAAGAGGAATACTTTTTTACCCGGCAATGTGAAATAAATCCCTTGACTCATGTGAAAGTTGATAAGGGGGATACCGGTGTTTTTTGCAAATGCAATGGTTTCCAGCATTGTGCGCAGGTGAGCACTGGAAACATAATCGTTAAAATCACAAAAAAACAGGTTTTCATCGGCATGAATGGTGAAATAAACGGAATACTGAGATGAAAGCCTGGACAGCTCCTCTTTATTCAGGCTATGCAATACCCAGGGAAGATTCATGTTCAGTTCCACAAACTGAAAGCCGAGTTCCCGTGCCAGTTTTGCCGAATCTTCCACGCAATTGTGTTCGATCAGGGTGGGAATTCCAAAGTCCATGGACTGTCACCTCCTGCTTGATTTACGTGCTACTCATTATATATCCCCGTGGAAAAGTTTTCAATAGCCCTGGTTTTATCCTTGCAAAAGAAGCGCTGATGGAGTATAATATACATAACAAACTGTTCATTTTCTACGAAAGGTTGGATACATTTATGAGCAAGGTACATGTTTTTGATCATCCTCTGATTCAGCATAAGCTGGCTATCATGCGCGATAAAAATACCGGATGCAAGGAATTCCGTGAACTGCTGGACGAAATCTCCATGCTGATGGTATATGAAGTAACCCGGGATCTGCCCGTGGAAGAAGTAGAAGTAGAAACGCCCATCATGACTGCAAAGTTTAACATGCTGGCCGGCAAACCCATCGGCATCATTCCCATTCTTCGTGCCGGTCTTGGCATGGTGGACGGCATCATGCAGCTGATCCCCAACGCCAAGGTTGGTCATGTGGGCCTTTATCGCGATCCTGAAACACTGGAACCTGTGGAATACTACTGCAAACTGCCTGAAGACGCCGAACACCGCGAACTGTTTGTGCTGGATCCCATGCTGGCGACCGGCGGTAGTGCCGCTGCAGCCATTGGTTTCCTGAAAAAGCGTGGCTGCAATAATATCCGTCTGGTCAACCTGATTGCCGCGCCCGAAGGCATTGAACGCGTACAGAAGGAACATCCTGACGTAGATATCTATGTGGCCGCACTGGATGAAAAACTGAACGATCACGGCTATATCATTCCCGGCCTTGGCGATGCCGGTGACCGTCTTTTCGGCACCAAATAAATAAAATAAGAATTTTAAACAGGGGAAAGCAATGCTTGCTTTCTCCTTTTTTTATACGTTTTTACAACCTTTTGACATTATTTCTTTTATTTACGCCACGCATTTGATTATTTTTCGTATTTTTTGTCATACATTTCTTTCTTTTTTACAATATGTGTGCTATAATCATCCATGTATGACCAACTTGTCGGAGGGTATTGCAACGTGAAAAGAAAGAGTGTTGATATTGACCGTTATGAGCTGGAACGGGATGATATGCAGACGGCCATCTGCTTTCCCGCAAAAGACGGCAGTTTTCCTGCGCACTTTCATTCCAGCATCGAATTGGTTTATGTTATTTCCGGTCAGATTACTGTTATTATGAACGGTCAGCCTTATTCTGTAAAAGAAGGCCAGATGGTGATTACCTCCAGTTATTCCGTCCACGTTTATCGCACGGAGGAGGGGGAACATAACGAAACCATTACCATGATTATTCCCATGAGCACCATTCCTTCTTTGCAGAAAATACTCAATCAGAAAGCGTTTAAGAACGAAATTTACGATGTAACAAAAGACGAAGAGATTTCCACCATGCTGAGAATTGCCTGCAAAAACTGGAATGAATACAGTGCCGAAACCAAAAAGGGTGTTTCCTATATGGTGCTGGGTCTTCTGATCAGCAGAGTGGGGCTTAGCGATCATCCGGGCAATCAGAAAAGCAATCTGATGCGCGACGTGCTGATTTATTTGCAAAACAATTACCAGCAATCCATCCGCATGGAGCATCTGGCACGCCATTTTGGTTACAGCAAGAGCCGGTTTTCCCGGCTGTTCCATGATCACCTTGGCTGCTCCATGATTGAATATCTGTCCAACATCCGCTGCAGGCAAGCGGCGCTGTTGCTGATTGAAAGTGATATGACCATGTTGGATATTGCCCTGGCTGTTGGGTTCGAATGTCTGCGCACTTTCTATCGTGCTTTCAAGAACTGCTACCAGATGACGCCTACCCAGTATATCAAACACCATACCCAATGATTTCATACTACCGTAAAAGTGCTTGCCATGAAAAACACGCTTGACAAGCACTTTATTCAGCGTATAATATGTTAAGTGGTAATTTTATATAATTGTTTGCAAATTTCTGATCATTATGGCATGATTTTGCAGATTATTGTTATGGAAGAAGGTTGCTTGATTGAAGGTTGATCCGGTTGTAAAAAGCGAAACCCGGGTGATGGCACTGGGCGTCGGCATTCTGTGCCTGCTCATGCTTGCTGTATTTGCATTTTTGAAACAGCTCGATCTGCCTGTAATCATTGGAACAGTTCTTGGTTTTCTTGCGGCTGTGACCAATTTCTTCCTTATGGCGTTTTCCGTTCAGAAATCTGCCGAAAAAATGAACGGCGTGAAGCTGGAAGATCATGATACCCAGTCAGATCATGAAGCAGACGAAGAAACTGAAAAAGAAGAAGCACCGCTTTCTCCTGAAGCAAAGCTTGCAAAAAAGTTCATGCAGGCTTCCTATACCGGTCGTTTGCTGTTGATGGCCATTATAGCCATTCTGGCTATTTCCCTGCCTTTTATTAACGAAATTCCCTGTCTCATTGCCATGCTGTTTCCCCGAATTGTCATTTTCGTTACGCAGATTATCCGGAATAAAAAGGAGGCGCAAGCCTGATGACAAAGGAAAGAAAAGATAAGCTGATTGACTGGCTGTATCTTGCCATGGTCATTCTGCCTTATGTTATTTGTATGGTGCTGAAAGTGCTCACCACCCCCGGCGGTGAAGGCATCTCCATTACCGGCGCACACATATATTTTGAAATTCCAATGCCGTTGATGAACCTGTGCATTACCGAAGTGCAGGCTACTTCTGTGGCTGTTATCATCTCTATCTTTGGGCTTTGCCTGTATATGACCCACGGCATCAAAGTGGTTCCCAATACCAAACGTCAGTTGATTGCGGAATGGGTAGTGGAAAAGGTGAACGGCCTGATCAAAGATAATATGGGCAACCGCTATATGGCATTTGCACCATTCATTGCCGCTATTATGGCAATTTCCGCTTTTTCCAGTCTTTCTTCTTTGCTGGGGCTTTTCCCGCCCACATCCGATATGAATATTGTGGCCGGCTGGGCCATTCTGGTATTTATACTCATTACCTATTACAAGCTTAAGGGCGGTCTGTTCCCTTATGTGAAGGGCTTCTTTGAACCCGTTCCCGTCTTCGCGCCATTCAATATTATTGGTGAAATTGCTACGCCTGTATCCATGTCTTTCCGCCATTACGGCAATGTTCTTTCCGGTGTTGTCATTTCTACGCTGGTTGCTTCAGCACTCAACGGTTTATCCCAGATGCTTTTCAGCTGGTTGCCCGGTTTCCTGAAGGATATTCCATTGCTCCGCGTTGGTCTCCCTGCCATTCTGTCTGTTTACTTTGATATCTTCAGCGGTTTGATGCAGGCATTCATTTTCGCCATGCTCACCATGCTGTATATTGCCACCGGCTTCCCGGAGGAAGAATACGAAAAGCGTCAGGCAAAGAAGAAAAAGAAGAAAGCTTTGCCTGCTGCATAATAGATCAACCAATGTATCAAATTTGAGGAGGTTCTCAACATGCTCGAACTCGCAATTGGTATCATTCTCGCTGGCTGTGCCATCGGCGCCGGTCTCGCTCTGATTGCCGGTATCGGCCCCGGTATCGGTGAAGGTAATGCTGTTGCCAAGGCTTGTGAAGCCATCGGCCGTCAGCCCGAAAGCAAAGGCGCCGTTACTTCCACCATGATCATGGGCTGCGCCATCGCTGAAACTACCGGTCTGTACGGTCTGGTCATCGGCATTCTGCTCATTTTCGTTGCTCCCAGCAGCTTCGTGCAGATCCTGATGAGCAACCTGCCCAAGTAAGCCAATCATCAACATCTAAAAGGAGACGGAATAAATGCAGTCTCTTGATATCATTTCAGTCAATATCTGGAATATTCTGTTGTCCCTTGTCAATTTGCTGATCCTGTTCCTGATTCTGAAAAGATTCCTGTTCAAGCCCGTTAAAAAGGTAATGAACGAACGTCAGGCCCAGGTAACAGCCATTTATGCCGATGCAGAAAATGACCGTCAGGCAGCAGCAGATATGAAACAGGAATACGAAACGCGTATGGCCACTGCCCGTGAAGAAGCAGACGGTCTTGTTCGTAATGCTGTTCAGACAGCCCAGCGCAAAAGCGATGCCATCCTTGCCGACGCAAGTCAGCAGGCTGCCCATCTCAAGCAGAAGGCAGAAAACGAAATTCAGCTGGAAAAGAAGCAAATGCTTTCCGATGTGAAGGCAGAAATCTCCGATCTGGCGGTAAGTATTGCTTCCCGTATTATGGAACGCGAAGTGAATGCTCAGGATCATGCTGAATTCGTTGATCAGTTCATTCAGAATGTGGGTGAACAGCAATGACGGATCTGGCACGGGAATACGGCGAAGGCTTGTATGAACTCTGTGAAGAAGAAAACCTGACGCAGGAAGGCCTGCAGCAGATGCAAATGCTCAAAAGCTGTTTTAAGGAACAGCCCAATTTCCTGCTGCTTCTTTCCAATATGGCTATTGCAAAGGAAGAACGTGTGGGTATCGTTGAAAAAACGCTTCGTGGTCAGGTGCATGACTATGTGCTGAATTTTCTGAAGATTCTCTGTGAACGAAATCTTCTTCATGAATTCTACGGCTGCGAAGAAGCTTACCGCAACCTCTATAACCAGCGGCACAGCATTCTGGAAGCGGTTGTGACAACAGCCAAGCCCATGAACGATGACCAACGCAAAAAACTGCTGCAGAAACTGAATACCATGACAGGACGCAGCATTAACCTGAAGGAAAAAGTCGATGCAGCCTTGATTGGCGGTGTACTGTTGGAAATGGATGGCAAGCGGTATGATAACACCCTGCGCCACCGGCTGGAAGGCCTGCAGAATATTCTGAGCGGAAACGCCTGATGGCAGCCTTTGGCCGCATCACATGAAAGCGGTGATAAGATGCAGATCAAACCCGAAGAAGTATCCAAGCTCATCAAAGAGCAAATTAAAAATTATGAAAACCGGATCACCCAGAATGATACCGGCACCATCATTACGGTGGGCGACGGTATTGCCCGTGTTTCCGGATTGGAAAAATGCATGGCCAATGAACTGGTCCGCTTTTCCAACGGTGAATTCGGCATGGCCCTGAACCTGGAAGAAAATTCTGTGGCGCTGGTTATGCTGGGCACGGATGAAGGCGTCCTTGAAGGTGACACCGTGGAGCGCACCGGTAAGGTAGTGTCTGTTCCGGTAGGGAATGGGCTGATTGGTCGCGTGGTCAACGCCCTGGGCCAACCCATTGATGGCAAGGGAAACATTGATTCCACGGAATTCCGTGCCATTGAGCGCAATGCACCCGGCATTATCCAGCGCAAGAGCGTTTCTGTGCCGCTGCAAACGGGTATCAAAGCCATTGACAGCATGATTCCCATCGGCCGCGGCCAGCGTGAATTGATCATTGGTGATCGTCAGACCGGTAAAACCGTGATTGCCCTGGATACCATCATCAATCAGAAGGGCAAGGACGTTATCTGTATTTATGTAGCCATCGGCCAGAAGCGTTCCACCGTAGCTCAGCTTGTGGATACCCTGACGGCTGCCGGTGCCATGGATTATACCGTAGTCGTCAGTGCTACGGCTTCCGAACTGGCACCATTGCAGTACATCGCTCCTTATTCCGGCTGCGCCATGGCTGAATATTTCATGGATCAGGGCAAAGACGTGCTCATCATCTACGACGATCTTTCCAAGCATGCTGTGGCTTACCGCGCTCTGTCCCTGTTGATTCGACGCCCTCCGGGCCGCGAAGCTTATCCCGGCGACGTTTTCTATCTCCATAGCCGTCTGTTGGAACGCGCTGCTCGTGTAGCACCTGAATACGGCGGCGGCTCCATTACTGCGCTGCCCATCATTGAAACGCAAGCCGGTGACGTTTCCGCTTACATTCCCACCAACGTGATTTCCATCACCGATGGCCAGATTTTCCTGGAAACAGAACTGTTCCATGCCGGCGTAATGCCCGCTGTGAATCCCGGTATTTCCGTGTCCCGCGTGGGCGGCAATGCTCAGATCAAAGCCATGAAAAAGGTGGCTGGCAGTCTGAAGCTGCTCTATAGCCAATATCGCGAATTGCAGGGCTTTGCACAGTTTGGTTCCGATCTGGATGCGGATACCAAAGCACGTCTGGCTCAAGGCGAACGCATTGTGGAAGTGCTCAAACAGAACCGTAACCATCCCGTGGCCGTAGAAAATCAGGTTTGCATCTTCTACGCCGTTACCCACGATTATCTGAAAGAAGTGGCCGTTAAGGACGTGGCGGATTATGAAGAAGCACTGTATGAACGCATGAGTGCCCAGCACAGCGATGTTCTGGACGCCATCCGTACCACCGGCCAGCTGTCGGACGAAACCGAAAGCCGGCTGAAGGACGCCCTGGCAGCTTTCACCAAGGATTTTCTGAAAACAAAGTAAGGAGGATACACCATGGCCGGAACGTCCATGAAGGATATCAAGCTGCGGATAAAGAGTGTTGAAAGCACCATGCAGATCACCAAGGCCATGCAGCTCGTTGCCACCTCCAAGCTTCGCCGGGCCAAGGAACGGATGGAAATGAGCCGGCCCTATGCCGATATTGCGCAGCAGGCCGTGTATACTGCATCGCTCAGCTGCGACGATCCATCCATTGCTTATCTGCAAAAGCAGCCGGAAAAGAAAGCCTGCTATATTATCATTGCCGGTGAACGCGGCCTTGCAGGCGGCTATAATAATAACCTCTTCAAAGCCCATCTGGCTCATGCAGAAGGCAAAGAATACTGTGTTCTCCCCATTGGCCGAAAAGCCATTGAAAAGTATCATCGTCTGAATGTTCCTGTGTTGTCTGACGAGTATGCTGCGGTGGAAGGGCTGAGTGTAAGCCGATGTTACCTGATTTCCAATATGCTGCTGGAAAAATTCCATGCTGGCGAATTTGGCGATCTGTATCTGGTTTACACTTCTTTCAAGAGCATGATGAGCCAGGAAGTTGATATTCGTCAGCTTCTGCCTGTCGTACCGGAAGAAGGCGCGAAGAAAGAAAAGCCCGTTTCCACGGTGTATGATCCCGGTGCAAAAGAAGTGCTTGAGACAGTAATGCCGGATTATCTGGCAGGTACTTTGTACTCTGCACTTTGCAATTCTTTCCTCAGCGAAGTGGCATCCCGCCGCAGCGCCATGGATAGCGCAACCAAAAACGCCGGAGAAATGATCAATGATCTGAAACTCAGGTTCAATCGTGCCCGTCAGGGGGCCATTACGCAGGAAATCACCGAAATTGTTGCCGGTGCCGAACAGTGACCATCGGAAAGGAGAAATGTACTTTGAGTGATAAGAATATCGGTAAAGTAGTACAGGTTATCGGGCCTGTGCTGGATATCCGCTTTGAAGACGGTCACTTGCCCGAACTTCTGACAGCCATCGAAATCATGAATGGCGATAAGAAAATCGTGGCTGAAGTGGCGCAGCACGTAGGGGATAATGTAGCCCGCTGCATTTCCATGAACGCTACGGACGGTATGGTGCGCGGCCTGGAAGCTGTAGATACCGGCAGCCCCATCACCGTGCCCGTGGGCGATGAATGCCTGGGCCGTATTTTCAATCTGCTGGGCCAGGCAATCGATGATCTGCCCGATCCCAATGCTGAAGAACGCTGGCCTATTCATCGTGCCGCCCCTTCTTACGAAGAACAGGAAACTTCAACCGAAATCCTGGAAACGGGCATTAAAGTGGTTGACCTGATTGCTCCCTATGCCAAGGGCGGCAAAATCGGCCTGTTCGGCGGCGCTGGCGTGGGCAAGACGGTTCTCATCATGGAACTGATCAATAACGTTGCCAAGCAGCATGGCGGTCTTTCCGTATTTGCAGGCGTTGGCGAACGCACCCGTGAAGGCAATGACCTCTATAACGAAATGAAAGAAAGCGGTGTTATCAATAAGACCGCACTGGTGTACGGCCAGATGAACGAACCTCCGGGAGCGCGTATGCGTGTGGCACTGTCCGGCCTTACCATGGCTGAATACTTCCGTGATCGGGAAAATCAGGACGTGCTTTTATTCATTGATAATATTTTCCGCTTCACCCAGGCCGGTTCTGAAGTATCCGCTCTGCTTGGCCGCATGCCCTCTGCCGTGGGTTATCAGCCCACCCTGGCCACTGAAATGGGCGCCTTGCAGGAACGCATTACCTCCACCAAGAAGGGTTCCATCACCTCCGTTCAGGCTGTTTACGTGCCTGCAGACGACTTGACCGACCCCGCTCCCGCCACCACCTTCGCTCATCTGGACGCTACAACGGTTCTCAGCCGCAGCATTGCTTCTCTGGGCATTTATCCGGCCGTGGATCCGCTGGATTCCACCAGCCGTATCCTGTCTCCCGAAGTAGTAGGGCAGGAGCATTATGAAGTAGCTCGTCAGGTGCAGGGCATTCTGCAGCGTTATAAGGAACTGCAGGACATTATCGCCATCATGGGTATGGATGAACTGAGCGACGAAGATAAGATCATCGTAGCCCGTGCCCGTAAAGTTCAGCGTTTCCTCAGCCAGCCCTTCTCCGTTGCCGAACAGTTTACCGGCATGGAAGGCAAGTATGTACCTTTGAAGGAAACCATCCGCGGGTTCCGTGAAATCATCGAAGGGAAGCATGACGATCTGCCCGAAAGCGCATTCCTGTTTGTCGGCACCATTGATGAAGCGGTGGCCAAAGCAAAGAAGGGTGAATAATCATGGCTACAACCTTTCATTTGCAGATTGTAACGCCGGATAAGCCGGTGTTTGACGGACAGGCTGAAAAGATCATTCTGCGCACCATAACAGGCGATGCTTGCATCCTGGCGAAACATATTGATTATGCGGCGCCTCTTGGCATCGGCGAAGCCCGTGTGACGGATGAAAGCGGAAATACCCGTACCGCTGCCTGTAACGGCGGCCTGGTAAGCGTTGCGGATGGGGAAGTGCGTGTCATTGCAACCACATTCGAATGGGAAGACGAAATCGATCTGGAACGCGCTAAACGTTCTCAGGCCGATGCCGAAGAAAAGCTTCGTCTTTTGAATCCGCAGGATGTGAATTACGCTGTATTGGAAGCTAAATTGAAGCGTGCGTTGCTTCGTATCAAAGTAAGTGAATAATTGAAAAGCACCGGTCTGGATGACCGGTGCTTCTTTATTTGCGCGCACAAAACCTGATGATGCTTCTGAAAGCCTTCGGTGCTTTGATGCATACAATGCGATATCCTGCCATAAAAACTCCCTCCTTTCAGCGCAAAAGCAATATACCTGTGATAATCAGGCCGATTCCGATCAGAGAAAGCCATGCCCAGCCCGGAATGCAGAGAATAAGCAACAATGTGCCCAGAGCAATCATTGCAATACCCAGAAGCTGCAGAAAAGGCTTTTTTTCACCCGGGTACGTTTTCGTATAGGTACTCTGTTTTTTGCAAAACAACTCATCACCTCCGTTACACTTTATTCATCGCTTTTTAAAAACATAACGCGAACGTAAAATTTCAGGCAAAAGTAAGGCAACGTCCTATTTTATCTTGATTTTTTATCATCCTGCGGTTACAATAATATTGTATGAATGAAGCATGTTCCTGCATGGTCAGCGTGTCTGCTGCCAGAAGAGAAATTGGCTCTCCTCAGCGTGTGCTGATAGCGCTATCCGGCGGTGCGGATTCGGTAGCGCTGTTTTGCTTGCTGAAAAATCTGGCAGACCAGGAGCAGTTTGAAATTGCGGCAGTTCACGTACACCATGGGCTTCGACAAACAGCGGATCGTGATGCAGCATTCTGTGAGCAATTGTGCAAACAATATAATGTGACGATTTTCGTGCAGCATGTGCATCCGAAAGGAAGAAGCGAAGAGGAAGCGCGAAAAGAGCGTTTTAATGCTTTTTCCTTGGTGTATAATGCGTGGGGAGCGGATGTGCTCGCGCTGGCGCATCATGCATCCGATCAGGCAGAAACCGTGCTGCTGCATCTTTTCCGGGGAAGCGGCTGCAAGGGACTTTCCGGGATGTCAATGCTTGCCGAACATTTTGTAAATGGCAGCAGAATGAAGCTTTTCCGGCCGCTGCTTGGTATTGGCAAAGATGCACTCACCGCAATTGCTGTCGAATTGCATGGTTCCTTTTGCCATGACGAAACCAACGATAGTGATTGCTATACCAGAAACTATCTGCGCCGTCAGGTTTTACCGCGAATTCTTGAAAGAATCCCGCAAGCTGAGGCGGCGATTGGCAGAACGGCTCAAATTCTGCAATCTGAAAATGATTTCCTTGATGCATTATCACGCAGATTCATCAGGGAACATGGCACCCAGGAATTGCCCATTTCCCATCTGGATTATCCGTCTTTTTTGCAGCAGCATCTTGCACTGAGAAGACGGATTATGCAGCGCTTTTTGCCATTTGATGAACCCTTTGAAACGATTGACAGGGCCGCAGCGATCACTGCCGGACAAAGCGTCAATCTGCAAAGGGGATGGCATCTGACAGCCGACAGCAGGTTCATTTGCCTGGTACCGCCCGAAAAGACGAATTATCAAATTCTGCCGCTACAAAAGCAAGCGGAATCCTTATCAACCGGTGACGGCATCCATACGCAGCGCATGCCATTGAAACTTTTTGAGCAGTGTGACCTTAGATACCGCAAGCCGGGGGACTTTATTCAGCCCTTTGGCATGAAAGGAACAAAAAGCCTGCAGGATTATCTGGTAGACAGAAAGGTCAGCGAACCGATGCGCGATTATTTGCCGCTTTTGTGCATAGAAAACGAAGTGATCTGGGCCATCGGCATTGGTGCATCTGAAAAAGTACGATGTGAAAATGGGGAAGAAGCGGTATTGCTCCGCTATCCCAGCAGACTACCTTTTGAAAAAGAATGAAAGGGGAATCACATATGAACAATACTGCCACACTCTATCAGGATCTGGAACGCGTTTTGATTACCCGGGAAGAAATTCAGGCTGCCGTAAAACGCTTGGGCGAACAGATCACCAAAGATTATGAAGGCAAAGAGCCGCTATTTGTTTGCATTCTAAAAGGTGCGGTGGTTTTTTATACGGATCTTATCCGAGAAATTGATCTGCCTTTGAATCTGGAATTCATGTCCATTTCCAGTTATGGAGCCAGCACCAAATCTTCCGGTGTTGTCAACATTCGCAAGGATCTGGATGTGGACGTTACCGGCCGCGATATCATCATTGTTGAAGATATCGTAGATAGCGGCATGACCCTTTCCTTCCTCAAGAAGGTATTTGCAACGCGCAACGCCGCTTCCGTTCGGATTGCCACACTGTTGAATAAGCCGGCACGTCGCAGAGTAGAACTGGATGTGGAATACTATTGCTTCAATATCCCGGATGCATTCGTTGTCGGCTACGGCCTGGATTATGCGGAGAAATACCGCAATCTTCCCGATATCGGTGTTCTCCATCCCAGAATTTATGCAAAAGATGAATGAAAAGATTGTAAACAAATTAACGATATGATATAATTATAAAGATTTGTTTCACGGAAGTTTGTCCGTGCAAATCGCATTGTTTATTGGAGGTTTATCACCTTGAGAAAGACATCAAAAGGTATCTTTGGCTATCTGGTCATGATTGCATTATTTATTCTCATGATCGTTCTGCTGTCCAACGGGCTGAACAATGAGGATAAGCGCATCGAATATCCCAAACTGCTTGAATTGATTCAGGAAGGAAAGGTGGATACCGTTTCCATCCGCGGCAATTCCCTTGTTTGCCGCCTGAAAGAAAGCAAAATTCCGGAAGCAAAATATCCTCAGTACTATGATTATGAAACCACCATCGGTGGCGATTTCTATGATACGGTACTGAAGATGCAGGCAAAGAAAATGCTGGATGTAAATCCGGATGCCAATATCGATAATGTGAGTGTTGATGATCTGGATTTCAAAATCCAATACCTGGCACCCATTACCACCCCCTGGTATCTGGAAATCATCCCTTATCTGCTACCCATGATTCTTATCTTCGTCATGTGGTGGTTCATTATGCGTCAGCAAACAGGCGGCGGCGGGAAAGTGATGAACTTTGGCAAGAGCCGCGCCAATATGTCCGACCCCAGCAAGATGAAAGTACGTTTTGCCGATGTAGCCGGTGCTGACGAAGAAAAAGAGGAATTGAAGGAAATTGTTGATTTCCTGAAAAACCCGAAGAATTACATTGATCTTGGCGCCCGCATTCCCAAGGGCGTGCTGCTTGTGGGCCCTCCCGGCACCGGTAAAACACTCCTGGCAAAAGCTGTGGCAGGGGAGGCCAATGTGCCTTTCTTCTCCATCAGCGGTTCTGACTTTGTGGAAATGTTTGTAGGCGTCGGCGCCAGCCGTGTGCGTGATTTGTTTGAACAGGCCAAGCGCAATGCGCCCAGTATCGTTTTTATTGATGAAATCGATGCTGTCGGCCGGCATCGCGGTGCCGGTCTTGGCGGCGGTCACGATGAACGTGAACAAACGCTGAACCAGTTGCTGGTTGAAATGGACGGTTTTGCTGCCAACGAAGGTGTTATTGTTATGGCCGCAACCAACCGCCGTGATATTCTGGATCCAGCCCTGTTGCGTCCCGGCCGTTTTGACAGGCAGATCACCGTCAATTACCCCGATGTGGACGGTCGCGTGGCCATTCTGAAGGTGCATGCTCGCAATAAGCCCCTGGCTGACGATGTGGATCTTGATAACATTGCCAAGCGTACACCTTATGCCACCGGTGCCGATCTCGAAAATGTGATGAACGAAGGCGCAATCCAGGCTGCTCGTGAAAAGCAGAAAGAGATCACCCAGGCCAACCTGATTGAAGCGGTGGAACGTATTCAAATGGGCCCTGAAAAGCGCAGCCACAAGGTGCTGGAAGAAGACAGACGGATTACCGCCTATCACGAAGCTGGTCACGCTATCGTTGGTCATCTGCTTCCGCTGTGTGATGAGGTGCACATGATTACCGTCATTCCCCGCGGCCAGGCCGGAGGTATGACACTGTCCCTGCCCGAAAAAGAGCGGGATTATATGAGCAAAAACAAAATTCTGCAGCGTATTGCCATGTGTATGGGCGGCCGTGCTGCCGAATTCCTCACCCAGAACGATATTTCTACCGGAGCCTATGGAGACCTGCAGCACGCCACGGAACTGGCACGCAGCATGGTAACGCGCTATGGTATGAGTGAAAAGCTGGGCAATATCTATCTTGGTAGTGATCAGGAAATTTTCGTGGGCATGGAATTCGGGCAGAGTCGTGAATACAGCGAAACCACTTCAGCTATTATCGATGAAGAAGTGCGCAGTATTCTCAATAACGCATATGATCAGGCTGTTTCCTTGCTGAAAGAAAATCAGGATAAGCTGGAAGCTCTGGCTCAGCTCCTGATCGAAAAAGAAACCGTGAACCATCAGCAGTTCGTCGATTTCATGGAAGGTAAAGAAGAAACGAAGGACGATGATGCGGCTGCCTGCGCAGAAGAGGAAGCGCCTGAAACTGCTGAAAATCATGAAAATCTTCCGGATGACAGCAACGAATAATATTCCCGCCCTTTTTGATCATACATAAGGAGTACTGACGCATGTACACACCTGGCTTTCCTCCGCCTACGTATCAAAATCAGCCGCCCCATGGCAGCCAGAAACGCAAACTGAGGCTCGCACCGGTTTTGCTGGTGTGTGCTTTAGTTGTTGCTGCCATTGCTGCTGTTGTTACGATTACGAAGCAAAACAATGCAAAGAAAGCCGAATACGAAAAACAGCAAGCACTTTTTCAAGAAGTGAATGCATATCAGAACGTATATCTGCCCAATATCTATGTGGACGGCATTCACATTGGCGGTATGACACCGCAGGAAGCTATTGATACGGTTATCAATAATGTCCGTCAGCGTCAAAACAGCTGGAATGTTTCCATTACGTATCAGGGGCACACATTTGTCACTATTAATTACGATATGCTGGGCGTTCATACGGATGAGCAGGTTGTATACGATCTTCTGCGTGGCGCATTTGAATTAGGCCATCGGGAAGATGCGAATCAGAGCAAACTGGATATTGATTCCCTGAAGGAAAATCCATATCAGCTCTATACAACCCAATCTTCCATAAATACCACGCAGCTGGATCAGATTCTGGAACAGATCACCGCACATTTCACCTTCGCGCCTACGGATGCCAAACTGGTATATTTCTATCCCCAATCCTGGGAGGAACCCTTTGGTATTCAGAAGGAAAGCTATGGTTCTTCTCTTGATTCCACCTCGGTTCGTCGTCAAGTGTTGGATATGGCATCAAAAGGGGAATCCGGAAGCATTGAATTGCAACCGCAGCTGATTCCGCCAAAGGTAACAGAATCGGATGTCCGCAAGGATGTAACATTGATTGGTGAATGCATCACGCCCATTGATCCCAGTTCCACCACGGCGAGAACGGATAATATCCGTGTTGCATTTTCCCGCTATCATGGTAAAGAAGTATTGCCCGGTGAAACGGTTAGTTTCAACAAGATTGTCGGGCCCCGCACCATGGAAAACGGATTCCAGATGGCAATTGAATATGCCAATGGTCTCAGTGTTCCCGGATGGGGCGGCGGTGTATGCCAAGCCAGCACAACTATTTACAAAGCAGCTCTGACGGCCAATCTGGAAATTGTAAGCCGCACCTCCCATTCCGATAAGGTGACCTATACCGAATTTGGTCAGGATGCTACGGTTTACTATACGTCCGGCAGAAAGATCGATTTTTCCTTCAAAAACAATACGAATGGAAAAATCTATATCATGGCGCGTGTGGAACAAACGGGCAAGAATAAATATCAATGTGTGGTGCGTATTTACGGCCATACGCTTGGGGATGGTGTTGAGTACAAGCTTCGTACGCAAACCGTGGAAACCCTCATTGCGCCGTTGATGCCCGAATATCAGGAAGATAAAAATCACGAATTTGTCACATACAAAGACGAAGAACCGCATCTTGTGCGTAAAGCCAGGGATGGCTTCATCAATGAAACCTATCTCCAGCGCTGGGAAAACGGCGTGCTGGTTTCAGAAGAGATGATCAGCCGTGATACCTGCAAAGCACGTGCTGCATTGTATTATACCGGAACAAAAAACAGATAAAAGAGAAGAGCTGGGAGTTTTCATCCCAGCTCTCTTTCTATCAAAAGATACAGTATTCACATTCAAGCCTGCCGTTGTAAAGGCGACGTTTTTGCGTGGCGCGTTGGCCAAAGCAGCGTTCAAATCCGTTATGTGCGGTGATAACGCACATACGGCTGCCTACGTGCCTTTCCTTCAGCAATCGTAAGCCCTTATAGAGCTTTTCGCACTGTTTACGGTCGCTCAGTCGTTCTCCATAAGGCGGATTCACAATGAAACATGGAGCAGCATACGGAGCTTCCAAATCACGCAAATCTTTTTCAAACACGGTGATCTTTCCGCCAATTCCGGCTTGTTTAATGTGTCGCTTGCAGAGTGTCAGAGCCTGCGGATCAATATCACTTCCGCCGATTTCGCCAATGGCTGACGGATGAAAAGCTGCTTCTGCTTGATTGCGAATATCTTTTATGGTTTTGGGCGAAAAATCCTTCCATCCTTCACAGGCAAATGAACGGGTGAGGCCGGGCGCCCGATTGGCTTGAATGTATGCAGCTTCAATCAACAGTGTTCCAGTGCCGCAGCAGGGATCCCAAACGGGCATTTTTCCGCGAGAAGGGGAAGTGAGAATAAGGGCAGCGGCCAAAGTTTCGCGAATGGGTGCTTCACCATTCCAGGTGCGATATCCGCGTTTATTAAGCGCATTTCCGCTGGTATCAATGGTGAGCCGTGCCATATCACTGTGGATTGCAATTTCAATCTTATAATCTGCACCGTTTTCTTCAAACCAGCTTGTTTTATACTTTTTCTTCAAACGTTCCACAATGGCTTTTTTTGTAATGGCCTGACAATCACGCACGCTCATCAGCTGGCTCTTTACACATTTTCCGACGACGGGAAAATGGGCATCTTTGGGCAAATACCTCTCCCAGGGCAAAGAAGAAACAAATTGAAACAAGTCTTCAAAAGAGAGTACTTTTTCTTCGCCGACAATCAGAAGCACTCTGTCGGCTGTGCGCAGCCAGAGATTGGATTCAAAGCATTGTTCGGCTGTTCCGGAAAAGCGAACACCGCCCATTTCGCATTTTCCATCAATATGCAAACGGTTCAATTCCTGTTTTACGATCCCTTCCAATCCAAAGGCAGCAGTTGCAAAAAACTCCATAAAACGCAATGACTCCTTATATCTGATGATAAATACGTTTCAATTCTTCTGTATCCGTTCCGTCATCGTTGTGGATGATCAGCGGCGGTAATACCTGTACACCGGAAGATACCCCTTTCATCGCCTCAACCAACACCAGACGTGCTTCTTTTCCGTGTTTGCTATGCACCATACGAATACGCTTGGGTTCCAATTGATGGGCTTTCAGCGTAGAAAAAGCCTCTGCCAAACGAAAAGCTGGCAACATAAAACAAAAACGTCCATGATATTTCAGCAGCCATTTGACAGCCACCACAATATCTTCAAACGTACAGGTTTCTTCCTGACGCGCTCCCTGAATGGCAGGATAGGGGCTGGGAATAGCAGCGCCGGCCGAAGCGTAAGGGGGATTGGAGGTAACAAGTGCATATTTTCCATGGGGTAATAAAGTGCGGATATCGCGCAAATCGGCACAGTGAACCACAATGGATTGGGATACACCATTGAGTTCCATGCTTCTTGCAGCGCGCTCAGCGGCACTTGGCAGAATTTCAACAGCATCACAAGAGATCGTGTTGTTTCGGCCGTAAAGAAGCAGAGGGATGATTCCTGTTCCCGTTCCTAAATCACATACTTTGATTCTGTTTTGCAATGTGGCAAAATCGGAGAGCAATACAGAATCCATGCTGAAACGGAAATCGTTTTCCGACTGAATGATATGAAGGTTTGCAAATTGAAGATCATCAATCCGTTCGTCTTCATGCAATACAATAGTACTCAAGGCAATTCAAACTCCAGATATTTAGTCAGGCAGTAGCCGGTTTTATCCTCATAAATGACTTCACACCATTCATTGCCGATCTTTTTGACCACCACATACATATTCTGAGGCATTTCAGCCATCACACGGGCATCCGTTGAGCAATAAGCACGCAGATTCAGGAATGTACCGCCGCTCACTACACGGCCCAAAACCATATCTTCAAGGGTAATCATGGTAGGATCCATATAGCCATTGGAAACAGTGGGCCGCTGCGTAGGAACAGATGCATTGCCTCCGCTGTTTTCCGTAAAGGACAGGAAACTGCTCATCACATAACCGTTGATGCCCTGATAACCGACTTTGGACCAGACGGTGCCTTTCTGATAAATGGCAACTTGCGCATTTTGCGGAATGGTGCCGATAACTTTGGCGTCAGCATCTGCCCGTTCTCGGATATTGAGCGATCCGCTTGCAGTATGTACCGTTGCATAGCCGATTACATGTCCCGTCTGGTTATTATTCTGCGGAGGCAGGGTAGGCGTGGCAGCAGGCTTTGGTGTTGCGGTCGCAGGCGTTTGGACACTGCTGAAAGAAAGGAATTTCGTCATCACATAGCCGGTTACGCCCTGATAATACACCTTTGTCCAGGAAGAGCCTCTGCTGACAACAATCACCATGGCATACTGGGGAATGGTGCAAATCACTTTGCCGTTGGCTTTTTCGCGCAGATTCAGGCTTCCTTGCTCCGTATTGACATAAGCCACATCACCTTGCTGCGCAGGCGCTTGCGTAGAAACCGAAACAGTCGGTGTTGCTGTAGGAGACGCCGTCGGTGCAACGGTCGGGTTCAATGCAGGAGTTTGTGCGGGCGTATTCTGAAGCATGGTCAGGAACGATGTCATCACATAACCTTCCCGGCCGTTATAGCTTACCTTGCTCCACTGAGAGCCTTTGCTCAGCACCTGAATGACTTCGTACTGCGGAATGGTGCAAAGCACACGTCCGTTGGGTTCAGAACGCAAATTTAACGATCCCTGTTTCGTCGTAACCCGGGCATAGTTTTTACCCGGCAGCTGAGGCACCGGTGTCGCAGTAGGAACCGGCGTAGGAACAGGCGTTGCTGACGGCGTATGGGTTGGCGTAACAGGTTGCTGCACAAAGGTGAGGAAAGAAGACATAACATAGCCAACGGTACCGGCATATTCCACTTTGCACCAGCTCCCAAGATTCTGCAGCACCTCAATTACTTCGTATTGGGGAATTGTGCGCAGCACACGGGCATTGGAAGAATTGGTTTCGCGCAGATTCAGCGAGCCTTTCGTCGTTGTTACACGCGCATACTGCTTATTGATTGCAGGCTGCTGCGTGGGAGCAATGGTAGGTGTGGCAATCGGCAAGGAGGGCGTTATCGATTCATTCTTGACAAAGGTCAGGAATTTGCTCATGACAAAGCCGTGATGCCCATTATAGACCACTTCACACCAGGTACCCATATTTTGTAATACCTCAATCACGGTATACTGAGGAATGGTCGTTAAGATCGCAGCACTGGAATCGGCCTTTTTTCTCAGGTTCAGTGAACCGTTGGCAGTGGTTACACGAGCACGCAGATTCTGTTGATCCGCAGGGGCTTGCGTGGGGGAAGAAGGCGTATTATTCTGCGGTGCGCTGACAAGCTGAATATAGTCCATTGAAACATAGCCAACGCGCAAACCGTATTGCACATAAGCCCACTGGCCGCTCATGGAAAAGATAGGCAGCACGGTTTTTCCCGGTACAGTGGTCAATACTGTGCTTTGCGTCATGGTTGGCGCAGTACGCAGGTTCAGCGCATTGGAATTAACCACCTTGCCGTAACCATAAAGCTTGGTAGGGGAAGTAGAAGCACTGTTAACCGCACCGTTGTGATCCACGTCTGCCGCCAGCACATAGCCAACCAAACTGCCATAGGTTACCAGGTAGTAATTGCCTTCTTTGACATTTACAGTTACTTTAGCACCTTTGGGTAAGGTAGTCATGGTATTGGCCGCAACATAAGCCGCATCCATCAGCGGAGTACCGCTGTCTGCGGATACGATGGCGGTATACTTGCTTTCGCCTTCCAGTTCGGCGGGCTTTTCCACAATGGTTTCTTCGCTGCTGTCCTGTCCGCTGATAACGGGGCTGAGGATGGAGCGCGTAAAGGTGTACTGCACCCGGGTGCAGCCTTCAAAATAGAAAGCCAGAATCTGATCATACGTATAGCCAATCTGCGCCATATACATGGCGCCGCGCTGGCTCATGCCAAGGCCATGACCATAACGACGCGCGTATACGGTATAACCGTTTGATGTTTTTTCAACGGTCCACAGTTCATTGCTGCCGCTGTTGATGCTCATGCCCAGCGGTGCTTCCAGCTCGTTGAAAATATCGAAAGTCAGCGTACCCGTGCCAACAGAACCGTTTCTGCTGTATCGCACAGTGAAATCGGCCTTTGTGTAGAGTTTGCTGGGAGCGGCATATTTGGGTGTGTGCAGCTGAATATCCGTCACTGCCGTTACCTGTGCACCGCTGCCGAACTTGGATGCTGCTTTATTGTTCAGCAGCGACTGAAGGGTTGCGTTGGATTGTGCACCGGATGCATTGACGGTAAAGGTATTTTTCTTTGAGGCAGGGTTCGCGAGATCGTACGGGTCATCCTTTACCTTCAGATACGTGTAGCTGTTTGAACCCCAGATGTTCTTGATGGATTCAGTCTGACCGCCATTGGAAGCGGAATAATACATGGCGGTGTAGGCTGAACCGTTTTTACCGATAATCCCCTTGGTTGCATCCACTGCTGCTTTACAATTGGCATTGCCGGAAGGCGTTCCGGAATAAACCTGATCGGAAGTGGTATCAACCACGTCATAAATGCTGGTGGACGGCCCGTCCATGGCCCGGAGGGTATAAGTACGGGCAGCAACGGCCTGGGCTTTCAGCGCCTCCAGCCCGGAAGAATTGCCCATTTCGTAGGGGAGAACACCATAAAGATAATCTTCAATGTACACATGAACAATCACATAAAGTGTATAGCCGCTGCCGGATTTTTTGGAGATAAATTCGAAATCACCAGGGTAGAGATTGGAAGGCACACGACCCTGGGCAATTTTGATTCCGTTGCTGCCATCGGTTGCATGGCGGCGCAGCTTGAAAGTTTCGCCCATATCCGTGGTGGTTCCGTTGTGCGTCAGGGTCAGCTTACCGGTGGAAGCACTAAAACCCACCTGTAAAACAGAACCGGAAGCAATGGCTTTGGATGTTTTTCCGTTAACGGTATAGCTGCCGTTGACGGTTAATTTCAGGCTGGAAGGATTGCCCAGAGAACTTAGACGCACACGCACCATACCATTTTGCGTTACCCCGCGGGACAGTGGAGCAGACTTCAACATTGTATCCGCTTGTACTGCAGGCATAAACAGCTGCATGCTCAAAATACAAATAAGCAACATGCAGAATATTCGTTTCACATTGGTACCTTTCAACAACATGGCTGTATCCTCCAGGTTGGAATTTAACAATTTCGTAATCATTTGTAGTGTACCATAAAAAGCTGTTTTTGTCTATGGTTTCTTCATGTAAATTGATGGCAAGAAAACTTTAATTTTACATGTTCCTATGGTATAATATAGGGGAACAAAGAAAGGGGAAAAAGCCATGATCGTAGTTCTTGCCGAAAAGCCCAGTGTGGCCCGTGATATTGCCCGTGTTTTGCGCTGCAAGGAGCGTGGAGACGGTTTTATCAAAGGGGATGAATATATTGTCACCTGGGCAGTAGGTCATCTGGTCACCCTGTGTGAGCCGGACGAAATCAGCGATCAATATAAAAAATGGCGGATGGAAGATTTACCTATTCTTCCGGAAAGGATCCCAACGAAGGTTATCAGCAAAACCCGTTCCCAGTTTTCTGTAATCAAAAAACTGATCAATGCGCCTGAAACGGAGAAAATCATTTGCGCAACAGATGCCGGACGGGAAGGAGAATTGATTTTCCGATATATTTATGAGCAAGCCAAATGCAAAAAGCCGTTTGACAGGCTTTGGATATCTTCCATGACGGATGAAGCCATTAAGGAAGGTTTTTCCACACTGAAATCAGGTACAGAATATAATAATCTTTTTGCTTCTGCCAGAAGCAGATCAGAAGCGGACTGGCTGGTTGGCATGAATGCCAGCCGTGCCTTTACACTGCGGTTCAATGTTCTTTTGTCTATCGGACGAGTGCAGACACCTACATTGGCCATTCTCGTGAAGCGCTATAAGGAAATTGCTAACTTCAAGCCGGAAGAATATCATACTCTGACCGCTCAGTTCGATGGTTACAGTGGATTATGGTTTGACCCGGCTGTTGAAAGCGATAAAAAGAATCATCGTATTGCCACTGCCGAAAAAGCGCAAGCCATTGCAAAAGAGATAAAAGGCAAACGGGCTGTTGTGCAGGATGTTCAGGTGGAAAACAAGAAAGAACTGCCGCCACAACTGTATGATCTTACGTCACTTCAACGGGAAGCGAATAAAAAGTTGGGCTTCACCGCAGATAAGACATTGAAAATAGCTCAGGAACTGTATGAAAAATGGAAAGCGATCACTTATCCGCGCACAGACAGCCGTTATCTGCCCATGGATATGATCGGCAGGGCAAAGCTGACGCTGCAGAAAATGCCTGGTGCTTATCAGGAACATGTAAAAAACATACCCTGGAAAGAAGACGGAAAGCTGCCGTTTTCCAAACGCATTTTCGATAATGCCAAAGTATCCGATCACCATGCCATTATTCCCACCCCCCAGACGGCGCCCTTGGATAAATTACCGCCCGATGCTGCTAGGCTTTTTGATATGATTGCCCGTCGCACCATCGCAGCCTTTTATCCTGCTCACGAATATGATCAGACAAAGATCATTACAAATTGCGAAAGCCATTCTTTCCGCTCCACTGGCAAAACGGTGCGTATCAACGGCTGGAAAGATGTATATCCTGCGGATGAGAAAGAAGAAGATCAGCTGCCGCAGCTGAAAACGGGCGATACTGCAACCGTTCAGAAGACCACCGTTAAAAAGGAATCCACCAAGCCGCCGGCGCCCCATACGGACGCATCTCTTCTGGCAGCTATGGAACATGCAGGAAAAGAACTGGAAGACGAAGAACTGCGCGAACAAATGAAGGGCAGTGGGCTGGGCACACCTGCCACCCGGGCGGCCATTATTGAAAGGCTGATTCAGGTGGGGTATGCTGCCCGCAAGGGGAGAACCATCAACGCAACGGAAAAAGGCGTATCGCTGATTGATATTGCACCGCCTGAAATCGCATCCCCCGAAACCACAGGCAAATGGGAATTGGCGCTAAACCAGATTGCAAAAGGGGAGCGAGATACAGAGCGATTCATGCAGGGCATTCGGCGTTTGTCCGAATTCCTGATTCAGTATGCAAAAGAAACCAAAACAGAAACCACATTCCCCGAGGAAATGCGGAAAAGAGGCAGGGGGAGAACCACAAAAGCAAAGCCTGTGCAGGCGGTTGATGGAATTATATGTCCCTTGTGCGGAAAGCCGGTGCAGGAAACGGAAAAAGCCTTTGGCTGCAGTGACTGGAAAAACGGATGCCATTTTACCATCTGGAAAAATTGCCTGGCGCGCAGCGGCGGTCCTTTGATCAACGAGAAGCTGATTAAACTTATTTTGAACGATAAGCAGGTCAGAGGCTCCAGCGGCACATTGATTCTTCAGGGTCAAAATCTTTCCTTTATCAAAAAAGGAGAGGAAACGCCTTCCGTAACTGTCAGTATACAATACGAGCGTAAATGAGCATAGGGAGAACATTATGAACACCATTTGGTCCGATCATGTGCAGGGAATCGATACCCTGTATCTGACCCGAAGCCTGCGGTTTAATGATTTTTTCAAAGATCAGTATCTACAGCATTTTGCGCTTGACAGAAAGAAGAAATTGCGCATCCTGGAAATCGGCTGCGGGCCGGGCGCTTTGGCAGAATCCCTTCATCGCCGGTATCCATGCGCCGAAATATTCGGATTGGACAGGGACAGCCATTTCATTTCCTATGCCAGAGAGCATATCCGGGACGTCACTTTTATGGAAGGCGATGCCACAGCACTTCCGTTTGGAAACGATTCCTTCGACGTGACCATTTCCAACACTGTCAGTGAGCACATTGAACCTTCTGCCTTCTACGCTGAACAAAGGCGTGTATTGAAGAAAGGCGGTGTTTGTCTGGTGCTCTCCGCCCGGAAAGGAATCAATTTGCCCGCACCGGGATTGGAAAACAGTGCATATGAACGAGCATTTTGGGAAAAAGTAAACATGTACGATCACGCAATGGAAGATTATCAGGTATGCAAATATCCCATGTCGGAAGCTGAAATGCCACTTGCCATGGAAAAGTATGGTTTTACCGATATACAAACTAATTACGCCGTCATTCCGCTGACACCGGATGACCCTGCGTATTCAAAAGAAATGGCACTTCGGATGATCAACGCCGGCCGCCATTGCGCTATGGATGCCGTGTATTCTGCTATCAGAACCGTTCCGGAACATGTAAGCAGGGTAGAGGCGGATATCGTTATTTCCCTGATCAACCAAAAATATGATCATCGTATTCAGCAATATCTGCACGGCGAAAAGCTTTGGAATACCAATGTCTCATTGACGATGATTCTTCGGGGTGAAAAACCATAAACATTCCCGGGGGAGACGTTCCTATTTTCTTTTTTCTGATGCACTTTCGTTTCGGAATAATGTTGAGAAAAATTCTTCTTACACCAACAATTTCTTTGCTTTCAACTCATTTTAAGTTTAGATATCAAACCTAAAGCTGCCACCATTTCCAATGAATTTTCAAAACAAATGATGCAATGGGGGATAATGATTTATCTACCCGTCTCTCTTTATTATTCTTCGCAAAAGAAATCTTTTGCGAAGATTATTGACATTTTCGATAGGGGGTAGTATACTATTATGGATCCGATATGAAAAACGGACGAAATTCTATTTTTCTGTATGTGTGCTGATCTGTAATATATTCTTTCCAGTTTTTTGTTTAGCAATGATTTTTTTATGTTCAATATTATTAATTCGTCATTTTGATTCTGATGATTCTCAATAATATGCATCAAGCCCCTCTCCATGGATGTGCATTATATGTGTGTTGTGGATTTCATTCCAATGGATTTTCTTTCTTCACCAATACAATTGCCTGTCTTTCAATTTGAAAACGGCTTAGAATCGAACGTACTTTACAGGAGGCTTTCCCCATGACCGATTCAACGTCTTATCGTACACAGACGGACATCAAGCGACTGGAAAAACTACGCACGATTGAAAAAGAATTACCCATTGTCTGTACGGATTTTTTCCGCTCCGTTTCACAGACAACCAGCACGTTGACCAGGCTTGCGTATGCTTACGATTTTCGCTTGTTTTTCCAGTACCTGCATACGGAGAATCCTTTGTTCGCAGACAGAGAGCCACGGCTCATGAGCGAAGAAGACTTCGCAAAAGTAAAGGTGCGTGACATTGAGGGTTATCAGGATTTTTTGAGTCAATATTATGTGACCAACGAAGAATCCGGCGATTCCCATGTGGTGCAGAATCATGAGCTGGGAATTATGCGCAAGCTTTGTTCCCTGCGCTCCCTGTTTGAATACATGTTCAAAAACGGCTTTGTGGAAGCTAATATCGCCACCCTTGTCTCCCTTCCCAAAGTACACGAAAAGCCCATTTTACGCCTGGAAGCCGATGAAATGAAAAAAATGCTGGATGCTGTGTATACCGGCGATGGTTTGTCAGATCATCAGAAAAAAGTATCTGAAAATACAAAAAAACGAGATCTGGCCATCATTCTCACGTTCCTTGGCACAGGTATCCGTGTGAGCGAATGCGTGGGCATCAATCTGGATGATATTGATATGGAAAACAAAGCTTTTGTGGTTACCCGCAAGGGCGGTGATCAATCCATGCTCTACATGCCCGATACCGTCGCCGAAGCCATCGAAGATTATCTCCGGGAACGCTTGGAAATAATCCCGGTGGAAGGCCATGAAAATGCCCTTTTCCTGTCCTTACAGCGCAAGAGAATCACCCAAAGAGCCGTTCAGAATCTGGTGAAAAAATATGCTTTGATTGCTGCGCCACTGAAAAAACGCATCAGCCCTCATAAGCTGCGCAGCACCTTCGGCACCAATCTTTACGAAGAAACCGGGGATATTTATCTGGTGGCAGATGTGCTGGGCCACACAGACGTAAATACCACCAGAAAACATTATGCTGCCATGACCGATCAGCATAAGCGCGAAGCAGCCCGGCGTATCCAATTGCCTGCAAAAAAAGAGGAGTGATGGTTTCCCCATCATTCCTCTTCTGTTATAATGGCGTCGATCTGAATACTGCGGTATTGATCATCTCCATTGATACATTTCATGCAATTATCGCAAATCTTTTCCGGATCCAGATCGCACCGGTCACATTCGCCGCAATCAATGCATACCCGATCATACAGAACGCACATTTTTTCCATCGTAGTGACTCCCTTCATTATTTAGAACAAATGTTTGCAAAACGCTTGCCAAACATTTGTTTGCATGTTATAATCATTATGTGTAATGATTGTTCCAAAGGATGTGTTTTTATGCCCAGACGCCCCCATGGCGATACACAGCAGCGCATACTTGATTATATCGAAAAATACGTAGAAGTCAATGGCTATGCCCCTTCTGTCCGTGAAATTGGGCAGGCAGTGGATTTACGCTCCACGTCAACAGTGCATGGTCATTTGAACCGGCTGGAAAAGAAAGGCCTTCTTCGCCGGGAAGCCATGAAACCGCGCACCATCGATGTGCACCGGGAAGAGAAGCCCTCTTTGAAAAAATTGCCGCTGCTGGGTAAAGTGGCTGCCGGCTCCCCCATCCTTGCTGAAGAAACAAGAGGTGAATTCATGGCCCTGCCAGAAGAAATGATTGGCCGCGGCGATCATTTTGTGCTGGAAATCCGGGGGGACAGTATGATCGCTGCCGGTATTATGAATGGGGATTTTGTGGTTGTTAAAAAACAGGAAACAGCAAACAACGGCGAAATTGTGATCGCCATGATCGATGGAGATGCTACCTGTAAGCGCTTTTTCAAGGAAGAGAATCACTTTCGTCTGCAGCCCGAAAACCCAGCCATGGAACCCATTATCGTAAATGATGTAATCATACTTGGCAAAGTGACGGCTGTGATGCGTTCTTATCTGAAATGAATCATCCATTGTAACAAAAAACCAGGGAGCCTTTCGCTTCCTGGTTTTTTATGTGCATCAAAGCGCAGCCTGTAAGCCGGGTTCTGTCGAGAATGGTCATCTATCCATGCGCAAAGTCGCCAGTGCGCTCTAGCGATACTGTGGGAACAGGACGGGCCGCCCTATGTGTCCCCGAATCTTGCACCGGATGGGGTTTACATGACGGCACAGTCGCCAGGCCGCCGGTGCGCTCTTACCGCACCTTTCCACCCTTACCGTGATCATCACGGCGGTATCTCTCTGTTGCACTTGCCTTGGAGTCGCCTCCACCAGCCGTTAGCTGGCATCCTGCCCTACGGTGCCCGGACTTTCCTCATGCCTTTCGGCACGCGACCATCCAGCTGCCTTTGAAACACAGATGGATTTTATCACACTTTTATGAAGCCGTCAATAACCTCTGCGCTTGGGGGTATTCTTCAATTGCTTGCGATGCTTTGATACCATCACGGCCCATTCGTCGCGACGTTCTTTTCTGGCTGCTTCTTTTTGCAGGTTTTTATATTCCTGCAGTGCTTCCTCTGTTAATTCGCCCTGTTCAATGGCTGCCCGCACAGCACAGCCCGGTTCCCTTTCATGCCTGCAATCATGGAATCGGCAGCATTCTGCGAAGTCAGATACCGTTCGGAAGGTTTGGTTCAATCCTTCCTCTGCATCCAACAAGGCCAATTCACGCATGCCGGGCACGTCGATCACCATGGCACCGCTGTCTAAGAACACCATTTGTCGATGGGTGGTTGTATGCCTGCCCTTGCTGTCATCTTCCCGGATGCCATTCACATCCATCACATGACGGCCAGCCAGTGCATTGACCATTGTGGATTTTCCCACGCCGGAGGAACCAAGGAAGACACTGATACTACCGGGAATCATCTTTTCCCGAATGGTCTCCAGCCCCATCCCATTGACAGCGCTGATGAGAAGAATTTTTTCATCCGGCATATCTTTTTTTGCTTTTTCCAACAATTCTTCCGGATATTCACAGACATCCGCCTTGGTAATCACAATAGTGCAGTTAGCCCTGCCCTGCTTGCATGCCGCCAGATAACGATGCAGCCGCTTCAGATTGAAATCATGATTTGCAGAGGTGAGAATGAAAATTTCATCTACATTGGCTGCAATAGCCTGGGCATTGGTTGCATTCCATGCGTCAAAACGCTGGATGAACGTTTTTCGCGGCAGGGTTTCCAGAACCACGCTGTCCCCCATGGTATTATATTGACATTTTACCAGATCGCCTGTTACAGGATAAGGCGTCAGGGACAGATGATAGTAATTGCTTGCCTTCAATTTACCATAGTATTCGCCGTGTTCTTCATCCCACAGGGCATAGCGTTCCTTATGTACGGCAATGATTCTTGCGATGTGTTCAGTATTCAATGTTTTCTTCTCCTTTTTTCCACGAAAAAACAGCTGCATGCAGCCTCAAAAGGCATACACACAGCTGTTTGAATTGTGGTATGTTCTCATTTTCAGGTTGGCAGTTTTGGGCATTGCAAGAAAAGCAGTTTTCCTGCGCCCGGATATGCAGTTTTACAGGGCTTCTACCCTCACCGATTCATTCTTTTTCATAAGCACATATCCCCTTTCAACCTTATTTATGATGAACCTAAGGAGCTTTGCTGATTACAGAATCACCAGCAGCCGTCCGCAGGTTTCACACTCGATTAATTCGCCCGCTTTGATTTTTCGGGTCACAGCGCTGGGCAAGCTCATATTGCAGCCCGTGCATTGATCGCCGTTCAGCTTGGCAAGCGGCGGTACGCTGTGGCGCTTGATGGCTTCATAGCGTTCCATGAAAGCAGCTTCCACAGGCTTTGCAAGCTCTGCCGCTTTGGCTTTCAGCCCTTCCAGTTCCACGGTTTTTTCCTTATATTCGGCATCAAACGCAACCTTCAGCTTATCAAACTCTGCTTTGGCCTTCGCGGCACGCACTTTTACATCATGCTGCAGGCGTTCGCGATCGGCTGCATCCTTGCGAATCCGTTTGATTTCCTGTTCATAAGCCGTCAGGTTATTGAGAAAACGCTTGGCCTCATTCATCAGCTGCTGCACAGCCTTGGCATCGGTGGCCTGGTCGCTTTCCACTTTTTGCTTCAGCGCCTTATACTGATCTTCCGTCATGGAAATGGCATCTTTCAGCGCTTCCAGACGGTCCGCCATGGCGCTGACTTCACTTTCAATGCGCTTCATCACATTCTGCTGGCTCACCAGATAATCGCGATATTTCACCAGTTTCTGACGGTTGGGAGAACGCTTGATGGAGTTTTCCATCTTGCTCACTTCCATGTCAGCCTGTTGATATTCCCACAAAAGACGAATCTGATCCATAATATGTGCCTCCTTTATCACGTTCGTCCGTAAGGTATCACATCAGACGAAAAAAACGTCACATCATATTGTACATCATTTGCCCAATTTTGTAAATACTCACAAAGCGGTTTTACAAGAGGGGCTTCTGTGCCGAAATGGCCTGCATCATACAGTGCAAACCCATCCATCACCGCAGCTAAAGCATTGTGATGGCGCACTTCCCCTGTAAGCAGCGCCTGTGCGCCGCTGGCCTTGGCTTCCAACCATCCTTCGTCATATGCACCGCCACAGATGGCCAGGGTTTCAATGGCGATATTTTCATCGCCATAGAGCCGCACATCGGGCATGATTACATTTGCCATCTTTTGTTTCAGGTCAAAAGCGGTCATTTTTGCAGGCAAAGTGCCAATAAACAAAAGTCCTTCCTGATGAACATCCTTTAAGCCGAGCAGATCAGCGCATGCAGCGCTCCCACTGTGGACTGTTTTATCCAGATTGGTATGAGCGCTGAGCAAAGCGATACCGGATCGGATCATGCGGCAGATAACCTTCGCTTCCGGATCTTCTTCCGTCAGCTTTTTACGGGCCCGGAAAAGCAAAGGGTGATGCGTGATAATCAATTCAGCACCCAGCTTTTCCGCTTCTTCAACCACTTCCATGGTGGCGTCCAGTGCAATCAGAACCTTGGATACATTCTGATCCCTACGCCCCAGAATCAGCCCCACGTTATCATACGCTTCCGCTGTTTCAGCAGGAGCAATCTGTTCGATATGATTCAAAATTTCACAGATGGTGATTTGCACGCTGCCATTCCTCCTCCATCAGATGATACTGCATTTGGCCGGATTCGCTGTTTTCGCAGGACAGCACCTCTTTTCGCCATTCCAGATAGCGAAGATAATGTTCGCTCTTCCCTTCCAGCAGCTTCGGTCCGATCAGAATTTCTTTTTCATTGTAGCAACTTTTGCCGGGAACAGCTCGTACGATCACATAAAAACGGCCGCCGGCATAAGCAATATCTTCCGACTCAATGGTGTAGTCAATATCCATAATGGCCTGACGAAGAAGATGCACTTCTGTATGGGCAGAAAGCACCATGGTTGCCCCCTGCAGCTTCTCTCGGCCATCTTTGATGATGTGGGCAATGGTCTTTCCACCCATGCCGAGAATAGCAATAGCATCCGCTATTTGGGGCAATACCGTAATACCATCGCCCACGCAAAAATCCGCACGCTCAGCCAAGCCGTGCATATGCAGCAAGCGCTCCGCTTTTTCGAGCGAAGGCGCACTCAGATCGCTGACACACATTCTTTCACAACGTTCTTTTGCCAGCAGAAAACAAGATAACCGCCCGTGATCGGCACCGATATCGGCACCGTACCCACAGGCGGGAAAAAGATTTGCAGCCTTTTGCAGGCGTTCATCCAATTGCGGCAAACGCATAATCAATCCAGATAATCCTTCAGTTTCTTGCTGCGGCTGGGATGGCGCAGCTTGCGAAGGGCTTTGGCTTCGATCTGCCGGATACGTTCACGGGTTACTTTGAATTCCTTCCCCACTTCTTCCAGGGTGCGCTGATGGCCGTCATCCAGGCCGAAACGGAGCCGCAGCACCTTTTCTTCACGGGGCGTCAGGGTTTCCAGCACGTCCCACAGCTGTTCCTTCATCAAGGCGTGGGAAGCGGCTTCTGCAGGAGCCGGAGCATTATCGTCTTCGATAAAATCGCCCAGATGGCTGTCTTCTTCTTCACCGATGGGCGTTTCTAGAGACACGGGTTCCTGAGCAATTTTGATGATTTCACGTACTTTGCTTTCGCTGATACCCATAGCCTTGGCGATTTCATCGGGGCTGGGTTCACGGCCGTATTCCTGCAGAAGCTGGCGGGAGACACGGATCAGCTTATTGATGGTTTCCACCATATGGACAGGGATGCGGATGGTGCGCGCCTGATCGGCAATGGCGCGGGTAATGGCCTGACGAATCCACCAGGTGGCATAAGTGGAGAATTTATAGCCTTTGCGGTAATCAAATTTTTCCACAGCTTTAATCAGGCCCAGATTGCCTTCCTGAATCAGATCCAGGAACAACATACCGCGGCCCACATAACGCTTGGCAATGGAAACCACAAGACGCAGATTGGCTTCTGCAAGCTTTTTCTTTGCTTCTTCATCGCCCTGTTCCATACGCTTGGCAATTTCGATTTCTTCTTCTGCGCTGAGCAGCGGAACCCGGCCGATTTCCTTCAGATACATGCGCACAGGGTCGTCAATGCTGACCCCTTCAGGAACGGACAGGTCCAGGTCTTCGGGTTCGGGCTCAACCTGCTGAGGGGGCAATTCGCCGTCACGGGTTACCACAATGCCCATGCCTTCAAACGTTTCCAGAATGTTATCAAACTGTTCAGGGTCAATTTCGGAAGTGGAAAGCTTATTGATCACTTCGTCATATGTCAAAACACCCTTGCTCTTCCCCAGTTCAAACAATTCGTTCAGTTTTGCCTGCTTCGCATCCACTTGCGCACTCATGGCTCATTCTCCTTCCTTGCCTTCAGCGTCCCTGGTTCTTTAACCGAGCCAATTCTTTCTGTAATCTGACAACTTCCAATACAGCGTTCTTTTTTACGTTTACATCTTCAGCGTTTGTCAATTCTCTCAATTTTTCAATTTGCATTTCAATACGCTGAATATGTAATTTATTCAGGCAATCCGCCGCTACTTTTGCCGGATTTGCCTTTTCCTCATCAGACAGGATAGTAAATACCTCACCAGCAGCCTGCCTGATTTCTTCTTTTTCAGCTTCTGCCATAATCTTGGCAGGGGTTTCACCCCTCAGCAGCGCCCCGGCAATGGAGCGAAACTGGGGAAGATTAAAATCGTCTTCCTTTACCGTGCCCTCCGGCAGTGTGCCAAGCCCCATCAGAGCCAGCAGCGTCTGTTCCGTTTTATAGGTCTGCGGCAAACGCCGGGGATTCCCTGAATAGTCTTTCCGCTTTTCCGGCTGTTTATGCTGCCCAATGCTTTCCGGAGATATGCCAATTTGCGCCATCAGCACTTCTTTGGAAAAGCCTGTCTGTACGCTCAAAGCCTCCAGATGATTATCCATTTCCACCGGTTCTTTAACGCTTTTCAGAATTTGCGCACACTTTTTCGCATATTCCGTACGGCCGTCCAGCGTTTCCAGATCATATTGGCGGCGTAGCCTGCTCATTTTATATGTAACAGCACCGATGGGCTTTACAGCCAGGAAAGCTTCCACGCCCCGCTGGCGGATCATTTCATCCGGATCCAGCTTATCTGGGAAACTGAGCACCTTCACCGGCACATCTTCCTGTTCAAAGATACCGATGGCGCGTTCAATAGCCATTTGTCCCGCTTCATCGCCATCATAGGCAATCCACACTTCCGGTACATACCGTTTCAGCAGCCTGGCCTGCTCATTGGTCAGCGAAGTTCCAAGCGTAGCCACGGCGCCCTGAATACCGGCCTGGGTGACTGCCACAACGTCCATATAGCCTTCCACCAGCAAAATCCGTTTCAGATCCCGCAACTTTTTGACCAGATTAATGGCATACACGCCTTTACGCTTGTTGAATACCGGCGTATCGGATGTGTTCAGATATTTGGGTTTCGCATCACCCATAGCGCGGCCGCCGAAACCCAGCACATTGCCCTGCTGATCAATAATGGGAAACATGGCACGTGTGCGGAACATATCGTAGGCATGATCGCCCTTTTCCACAGCCAGGCCCGCCAACACGATTTCACGTTGAGTGAATCCTTTATCCGTCAGGTATTTTAATAGATCATCCCACTGTTCCGTAGCAGCGCCAAGACCAAACCGGCGGATAATGCCGTCATCCAGCCCGCGGCTGTGGAGATAATCCAGAACAAATTTCCCTTCAGGCTTCCAGATCGTATCGTGGAAAAAGCGGGCTGCCTCACGATTGGCGGAAAGCAAACGATCCCGTTCGCTGCGTCTGCGTTCGTAATCGGGATCTTCCTGCATTTCAGGAACCGTCATGTGGGTCTTTTCTGCCAGAATTTTTACTGCTTCCTGAAATGTAACCCTTTCCATTTCCATAATGAACTGCACCACGTTGCCGCCGGCTTTGCAGCCGAAGCAATAGTAGAGGTTCAGATCTGCATTAACGGAAAAGGACGGCGTCTTTTCGTTATGAAAAGGGCAAAGCCCCCAGTACCTGCGCCCATCCTTTTTCAGGGAGAGATAACCAGAAACCACGGAGACGATATCTGCCCGGGCATACAGTTCATCCAGCCAAGCCGTGGGAAAACGTCCCGCCATTTCCTTCCCTCCTGTGAAAAATGATCCTTGCTAATGTTCGCTGTAAAAGGCGTTTTTCCTGCAAAAAAGCAGAATTTTTGTCGAAAATCAAATCACCGGAAATGCCGAAGGGGCAAACAGCTGCTGGAATGTACGCAGAGCGTAGCGATCCGTCATACAGGCCAGATAATCAATCACTGCCCTTTCCGTTCCGTCCCGATAGGCAATCTGCACATATTCCAGCGGCATTTCGCCGGGGTGATTCATGAAATACTCAAAGAGCATGCCCATGACATAATCGCATTTTTCCTCTTCTTTTTTTCGCCAGCTGTCAAAATACACTTTTTCAAACATGAAAGCGCGCAGACTGTCAAATGCCGTCTGTACCGTTTCACTCATACAGATATCATTCTTTCCCTGGCTTTCATTCACAATATCGCAAATCAGGGTATTGATGCGCTGGCCGTGGGTTTCACCAAGAATGCGGAAAATTTCACTGGGCAATTCAAATTCTTTCAACACACCCGCCCGGATGGCATCATCAATATCGTGATTGATGTAGGCAATTCGGTCCGCACGAGCAACACATTTGCCTTCCAGTGTGGAAGGCTGCACTTTTCCGGAATGGTGCAGAATACCATCCCGCACTTCCCAGGTGAGGTTCAACCCTTCGCCGCCTTCCAGCACTTCCACCATTCGCAAGCTTTGCTCATTATGGGCAAACCCATCGGCTGAAAGCTTGTCCAGCATTCTTTCGCCGCAATGACCGAAAGGTGTATGCCCCAGATCATGGCCCAGGGCAATGGCTTCCGTCAGATCCTCGTTCAGGTTCAGGGAACGGGAAATAGTTCGGGCCACCTGCGCCACTTCCAGTGTGTGGGTCAAGCGAGTACGAAAATGGTCCCCCTCCGGAGAAATAAATACCTGCGTTTTAAACTTCAGCCGCCGGAAGCTTTTGCAATGAAGAATACGGTCTCTGTCCCGCTGAAATTCCGTGCGCATATTATCCGGAGATATCGGATATGCCCTTCCCTTCGTATCGGCGCTGCATACAGCAAACGGGGAAAGGTAGCTTCTTTCTCTCTGCTCCAGTTGTTCCCGTATGGTCATCAGGAAGCCCTCCTTTACTTATTGTTTATATACTCCATGTACGCTCAAATTCCTCTAATTCAGAAGGAAATAAATAACTCCGTCGCTCGTTGCAACGGAGTATTTTTGCATCATAATTTATTCAGCTTTCTTGGCAGAATAGTCTGTAATGATAATATAATTTGAAAATCTTGCAGACCAGACGTCTTTATAGTCCAGTGTTACCAGCCCCGGCTGGATGATGGTCAGTTTTTCTGCGTTATTGGTCTTATAGACGGTTCTGCAAAGTGGATCCAGTATGTACAATTTTTCTTCATCTGCATGTGCCATAAAAACATAGTGACCGGTATTGGTAAAACATCCACCGCTTCCAGCCAGTGCAATCACAGCCTGATTTTTGTTTCCCAAGGCAGCCATCGCTTCATCAAAACTCTGCGTGATGGAATATTCCAGCCCGTACACCAGGCATACCTTTGGTATATACCCCACGGAAGTTCCCTGAGCAGCAGAGCGGCTGTATACGCCAAAGGTATTGTTGCCGCAGGCAAAATCAGCCATAATCAAAGGTAAAAATCTTTCATAATCGCGCTGGGAGGTAATAACATACCGTCCTTTATGCCGAGAGCACAATCCTTTATTGATGGCACATTCACAAAGGGAATACGGCGAAGACGCATAGTTACTGATCAACGGAAGATCATCATTACTTACAAGTTTTTTGATCGCAATGGCCAATGCAGACGGGCCGCAGCCGGAATCGTGAAAAGGGCGAGCTTTTTCAACGCCCTTTTTTTCGTAAATCAACTCGCCCCACAGTGTATCGTTCTGAGCATAGTAACGCATCGGTTCATCGACGCCAGGCACCTGGATATAGCCGGATACTGATTCCTTGCCAGCGAAATAGCGCTCAGAGTCCAGATACTGATCTGCGCATGCAAAAAGCGCATTTCCCCACAACACAATGCTAAGCAGCATACAGCATGTGCGTTTTAGAGAAATGCGCATTTTCAGCCTCTTTCTGACATCAGTTGAGCTTCGCTCAGTCTTCGTCTTCGTCTTCGGGCAGTTCAGCGTTGTGGTACACTTCGCTCACGTCGTCGTTATCATCCAGCATATCCAGCAGCTTCTGGACCTTTACCAGCGTATCGGGATCGGAAATGGCCACCGTGTTCTGGGGAATCATCTGCTTTTCGGCGGACAGGAACGCAAAACCGGCAGATTCCAGATTTTCGCGGACAGCAGAGAAATCGTTGGGTGCGGTATAGACTTCAAATACATCTTCCGTCACCTTCACGTCTTCTGCACCAGCTTCCAGAGCCTGCATCATCACTTCGTCTTCGTCCATGCCAGGTTCTTTTTCAATGACGATAACGCCCTTGTTATCGAACATATAGTTCACAGAACCGGGAGTGCCAAGAGAACCGCCGTTCTTATCGAAAATATGACGGACGTCGCTGGAGGTACGGTTGCGGTTATCGGTAACAATCTGGCAGATGATGGCCACGCCGCCGGGGGCATAGCCTTCATACATCATTTCTTCATAATTAGCGCCCGTGCCTTCACCGGCAGCCTTCTTGATGCTGCGCTGGATATTGTCGTTGGGCATGTTGTTGGCCTTGGCCTTAGCAATGATATCCTTCAGTTTGTTATTGGTATCGGGATTGGAACCGCCTTCGCGGACAGCAATCGCAATTTCACGGCCGATTTTAGTAAAAATCTTGCCGCGGGCAGCATCCGTCTTGCCCTTTTTCGCCTGAATATTATGCCATTTGGAATGACCGGACATTGTGAAACCCCTCCTGTAAGGTTAGTAACAAATTTAACGGCTTATTATACCATGTAATTCATATTCAGTCAAATATCTTTCGCCTTATTTTTTCAAATTTCATTTTTTTACATTCTTGAAAACGTCTTTTGACAAAATGTCTACGTTAAGCATCATAATGTTTCCTTTAGTAGACACTCATATCCAGCCCATCTTATAAAATGAAATTGGAGGGAAAGGAAATGCAATACGATTATGTTATCACAGGCCGGCTCATTTCCAAATTGCGCAAAGAGCGCGGCTTGTCTCAGGAAGTGCTGAGTGGATTGGCCGGAATTTCCAGAAGCCATCTGGCCATGATTGAAAATGGCAAGAAAAATGCCAATGTAAATACACTCTGGTGTATTGCGGATGCGCTGCAAATGCCTCTCAGCCAGTTCTTTTTGATGCTGGAACAAATGATAAACAATAACGGAGGAAAAGAATTATGTTAAAAAAATCAATGCTGGTTGTACTGGTCCTTACTGTCCTGATGACGGCATTGCCTGCGGTGGCAGAAGTGGAACGCTCTCCTTTCCTGGATGCAGCATTCCAGTGTCTGGAAAAGGATAATATTTTCCAGCGGCGCTATAACGAAATTACCGGTGCAGAAGTAACATCCATTTTCGATCTGGGTATCCCCTATTATTTCGGCGGCCGCTATATGGAACGCATGACATCCCGTGCCCCGGAGCATTCCAAATATAAATGCTGGGAAACCACAAAATTCTATCGCAAGGATTCTTTCTACATCGATGGTTTTGATTGCAGCGGCTTTACGCAGTGGGTGTATGCCCAGGCCGGCATGCCTGCCCATGATTCCCTGAGCAATATGATTCTCAAATGGGAATATCAGCGCAACGGCAATCATCTGTACAATCACCGCGCCGGCTTTGAAATGCCGCCTTATGACCAGCTGAAGGATACCCTCCAGGTTGGCGATCTGCTGGTAGCCAAAGACGGTGCACGGCATATCATGATGTATATTGGCACCCTGGCTGATTACGGCTTTACGGCTGAAGAAGTGCCTGAATTGGCTGATTATCTGGATTATCCCCTGGTCATTCACTGCGGCCCCAGTCCTGTATACGGTGCCCGTTTTCAGGAATATCTGGATAATCAGGAAGACCCCTATTACAACAATGTGAAAACCACCAATGGCGGCGTGGAAGTGTCCATCCTTGGCATTCCCATGAAGGATGCCCCGATTCAGGAGCATGTGCAGATCACCGATTACAGCTACTTCCTGATCGATAACGGCACTTATCCCCTCACCATCTGGGATCTGCCCAGCTGCACTTCCTTCTGCTGGTTCAGAATGAATTAAAACACCGCCTCATCAAAGCGCCCGGACGTAAAACCACCGGGCGTTTTTTGTACCCATGATTATTTTTCATCTGCCCGAATCCATCATAATTTTCATTGCTGCTCTTGACTTGACACGAATATCTGCGCTATAATATGGGCCGATGCGAGTGTGTTGGAATTGGCAGACAACCGAGACTTAAAATCTTGTGCCCGATGGGCGTGCGGGTTCGATCCCCGCCACTCGCACCAAAGAGCAGTGATTCAGCGGGAATGACTGCTCTTTTCTTCTATATTTTCTCTTTCATTACTATATCATTAAAGCATAATGTATGCTATAATGTGTAAACAACGATAATTTACCAAAGAGAATGGGAGCTAATGAACCATGAATGCAATATTGGAAGCAATCAAAGATTTCTTTGGCTATTACGGCGGCTACAAACGTCCGGCAGAAGGCGCGCTCTCCTGGCAGCACCTGTTGTTTGTATGCTTTACATTAGGTTTGATGATCTTTCTGGCCATTTATCTTGGCAAACGCAATCGGAACAAAGATATCAAAACAAAATCCAAACCGTTGATTGTAACAGCATTTCTGATTGACGGTTGTGAATTGATCAGGATTACCCTCCGCTGCATCTTCGCCAACGAACCGCTTGGCTGGCTCGGCGATCTTCCGCTTTATCTTTGCAGCATTCAATTCATTACAATCCCCGTTGCAGCTTTTGCAAAAGGTCGTGTAAAGCAAATTGCATTGGATTTTGTGTTTGTGTTTGGTTTGCTCGGTGCCGTAGCAGGCACGATCGGTGCTTTCCAGAACTATAACGCCTACCCCGTTCTTTCGATAAAAAATGTAGTATCAGGCATTACTCATGCCGGTGCCGGCTTTGCCGGGCTGTATATTCCCATCGCCAACCTGCACAGCATGAAAAAGAAAAATATTCCCTGGGTATTTGGTATCCTGATCGCTTTCTGTATTGTTTCATATATTGTGAATTTTACCCTTCCCACAAGTGATGGCACGGTGCGCAATTATATGTTCCTCATCCGCAGTGACGACACGCCCTATTTCATTCTGGAAGGAATCTTCGGCGCCGGCACAATTGCTTATTCCATTTCCGTTGTTCTTGCATTTGTATTGTATATTGCCCTGTTCTATGGCGTTTACTATTACATCACACGCAAACATAATCAGAAAATAAACCATTCCAATCATCAAACCGAAATTTCCCTCTGATGAAAACAACCGCATTTGCTTGTTCAATTTATCTTTGTCCAATTATGAAAGGTAGTTTTGAAGTATAGGTGAAATATCATGATTCGATTAATTGCAAGTGACCTGGACGGTACACTTCTTCAAAAAGACGGAACACTGCCTCCGGAAACATTCTCCGTCATCCGACAATTGAAAGAGAAAAATATTCTCTTTTGTGCTGCAAGCGGGCGACAATACGCGAATTTGAGGCGTTTGTTTGCTCCTGTAGCCGAAGAAATGTGCTTTATTGCGGAAAATGGCAGTTGTGTAGCAACTCATAATGGCCAAACCGTTAATTACATACCGTCTTCTATTTCTGAAGGTATCATTCACGATATTATAGACTCCGGTATGCAATTGCTCTTAAGCACACCAGAATCCAGTATGTTGCTTGATTCCGCAGACCGTAGTTTCACGGACGATATGTTTTATCGGCTGCGGAATACGTGCACCATCATTACAGACTATAGTCTATATATCGAACGATATAACAAAATCTCCGGTTTTCATCCAAATGGCATTGAAAACCTTGCAAAATCACTCATTCCGAAGTGGTCACCCTTCCTGCATGCCGATATCGCCGGTAAAAACTGGCTTGATTTCACTTGCACCAATAAAGCAGACGGCATCCGCATCCTTTCTGAGCAATTGAATATCCCGGCATCGGATATAGCTGCTTTCGGCGATCAGTTTAATGATTTGGCGATGTTGAATGCAGTGGGCCACCCTTATCTGATGGAAACGGCTCCAAATGAACTGAAATTTCATTCATTCACCCCCTGCAAAAACGTAATTGAAACAATCAAAACGTTTCTTGAATAAAAGAGAATACGGTCTGTTAATGTAATATCTATACAATATCCACTTCGCTGACAAGCGATGGAAACAGCTGAAAGATATGAAAACACCCTGTTTTTTTAAACAGGGTGTTTTTTCATCGATCATTGGCAAGATTAGCAAAATCCTGCAGGCTCATGGTTTCGCCGCGCACTGTTCTTTCAAGGCCGCAGGCAGAAAGCCAGTTTTCTGCTTCCTCCCGGCTGATTCTGAAAGAAGCAATCAGATTATTGGCCATGGTCTTTCGACGCATGGCAAAGGCCGCCTTTGCCACCTTGAAAAACATTTCCTCGTTTTCCACCTGTACAGATGGTTCTGAAAGCCTTCGCATGGTGACGAATGCGCTGTCCACCTTCGGCGGTGGCGTAAACATGCAGGCAGGCACATCCAGCACAATCTGTGCATCATAATAATATTGTGTTTTTACAGCCAGCATTCCCCAGCCTTCTTCCCCCGGCTGCGCCACCATGCGCTGTGCAGCTTCTGCCTGAACCATCACACTGATGCTTTCAATGGATAATTTGCTGGACAACAGCATCTGCATCAGATCCGTGGTCAAATAATACGGAATATTGGCCACCACATGGAAAGCACCTTTGTCTCCCATTATTTCTTGCAGGTTCACCTGCATTATATCACCATGAATCAGTTCCACATTATTGCAATGATGCAACGTGACTTTCAGAATGGGAATTAATGTGCTGTCAATCTCAATCGAAATGACTTTTTTGCATTTCTTGGACAACACTTTGGTCATACCACCTGCACCGGGGCCAATCTCCAGAACCGTATCTTCCGGGCCCACCCCCGATAATTCAACCAGCTGTGCAAATAACGCATCATCCGTAATGAAGTTTTGCCCCAAGCTATGCTTATGATGGAATTGATTGTTTTTTTTGTGATATCCTTGTTTCATGCCATATCCTTTACTTTCTGCACAACCGCACTGCGGTCATCCGCTTTGAAAAAAGCCGTCCCCATTACCAGCACGTCAGCACCGACAGAGCAGATTCGTTCCATATTCTCCATGTTCACACCGCCATCCACAGCAATTTTGCCGGTATAGCCCCTCTTGCGCAGCCAAACGATCTTTTCCAACTGGCTTTCCATGAATTTCTGCCCGCCAAAGCCGGGTTCAACCGTCATAATCAGCACTCTGTCCAGCATGGGAAGCAGTTCACAAATGGAGGTGACGTCCGTACCGGGCTTCACAGAAATACCACACTGAACACCGGCTGCCCTTATCCGACTAAGAATAGGTTTGGCATCGTCCAATACTTCTGCATGCACGGTTATAGACGAAGCACCGGCGTGAATGAAACTATCCAGCAGCTTTTCCGGGTTATCCATCATCAGATGCACATCCAGAAAATATTCCGGAAAAGCGCCGTGCACTGCTTTGCACAATGCAGGCCCAAAGGAGAGATTGGGCACAAAATGAGCATCCATCACGTCAAAATGCAGCGTTTTGATCTGGTTTTTTCGTAAATCCAGCAAATCGTCTTCCAAATGCAGCATATCAGCTGCCAGCATGGACGGGGCAATCTCAATCATAACGTTCCCTCCAGTTTTCCCGGCATTCCTTCAGTAAATCTCTGTAACGTTCCATCCTCTGATGGTTCAATTTCCCTGCTTTTTCATCTGCCAGCACGGCGCATCCGGGCTCCGATGCATGATAGCAGGGCGAAAACTTGCATTGGCCTTTATATTCAGCGAATTCCGGATAATAATCCTGCAGCAACACCGGATCAAATATTGTATCCATTTCCAGCAGACTGAAGCCAGGTGTATCAATCACCGAAATATCGCCAAAGCGGAAAAGTTCCGCATGCCTCGTGGTATTTTTTCCGCGCTGGATCTTCCGGCTGATATCTCCGGTTTCCACTTCCAAACCAAATAAACGATTAAGCAGTGTGGACTTCCCAACACCGGACTGCCCAGAAAAGCAGCATATCTGCCCATGGAAGTGATTCAGCAATTCTTCGGTTCCGTGGCCTGTGTATGCGCTTACGCCAAAAACCTCTACATCCGCCTGTCGATACATATCCCGTGCCATTTTTTCGGTTTCCTGCTGCTCGTCAGCGTCTGTTTTGTTGATAATTAATACCGGCTTCATATTTTCCCGCACAGCATAGATCATCAATTTATCTACCAACTGCCAATCAGGTGCCGGGCTTGGACATACGACAATACACAACATGGTAACATTGGCCACAGGCGGTCTTAAACATTGGCTGGTTCTGGGCAGGATATCCTCCACCCAGCCGTGCTCATCGCTGATTTCCCCGGGCGTAAAGGTTATACGATCGCCCACCAGAGGAGAAATATGCATCCGACGGAATTTCTTCTTAGCCCGCAATACAAATTCCCTGTTTTCATCATCAAGGACCGTATAGAAACCGCCCCGTCCGCGAATGATTGTTCCTTCGTTCACTGATTGATCTCCTCTGCACCTTGTGGAACTGTATTTTCGATCGTAGCAGGATCCGGTGTTTCATTCAGCATATAAACCGCCAGAATCACCTTCGGTGAAACCACCAACACATCTCCCGGCACATATTCCACCGGCGTGTTATTGTCATCATAGACAATGAATTTCTGCTGAGCTACTTTTCCAATATCCAGCTGCGCCTCATTCCCGACAAAAATAGGCTCAACTTTTTCAAGGCTCATGCCCATCTGGGTCATTTGCGCAATGGCATCTTCCTGCTTCATGCCAATGAAATTAGGTAATTGCAGCGGCCCGCGGCTCAGCACAACCTGAATGGTCTTATCATCATTCTCCATCAATTCTCCGGCTTCCGGCGTTTGCTCCAGAATAGTTCCGTACGGTTCCCCGGATGTGCGATATTCCACGTCAAACATGGCAAAGCCATATTTGGCAAGCATGTCATGAGCCTCTTCTTTATCTTTACCCACAATATCCGGCACTTCCTGCACTTGGGGGCCGGTGGATACAGTGATATAAACGGTTTCGCCCTTTTTCATGGACGTTCCGCACAGCGGTTCCTGCATAATCACGATACCGGCAGGTATGTTATCATCACTCTTTCGGCCTGCCACATACCATTTCAAGCCTTCCTTCTGCAATTCACGTATCGCGCTTTCTTCTGTCTTGTCCAGCACGTCCGGCGCTTTGGCCACATTGATTACATTATCAAAAAACAGGAAACTTCCGCCAATGATCACAGCGATTGCAATGACCGCTACACAAAACACTCCTACCCAGCGGAATACATTTTTCTTTACTTCTTTTGCCGTTTTCTGCTTTGACGTGATGGCGTTGGGCTGTGTTTCCTGGTATTTGGCTTTTACAGGCTGATTCTTGTCCGGAAGCCTTCCCAGCCAAGTGCCATCCGGTTCTTCCAGAGCACGCTTAATATCCTGCGCCATGGAAACGGCATCGGCGTAACGCTTATCCAGATGCTTGGCCAGCGCCTTATCCACTACATGGGCAAAAGCAGGCTGCACAGAAGGATTCAGTTCCATCACTGAACGGGGTTTGGCGCCGATATGCTGCATGGCAACAGCTACCGGTGTTTCTCCGTCAAAAGGCAGCTGGCCCGTCAGCATTTCATACAGCACAACGCCCACGCTGTATAAATCACTACCGTTGGCCACTTCTTCCCCTTTTGCCTGTTCCGGCGAGAAATAATGAACCGATCCCATTACATTATCCGTTTTGCTGATGGTATTGCTGCCTGCAACGCGCGCAATACCAAAGTCGGATACTTTGATGTGCCCATTGGCATTGACCAGAATATTTTGCGATTTAATATCACGATGAATGATGCCGTTATCATGCGCATGCTGCAATGCAGAAAGAATACGAATACATATTTGCGCAGCTACTGTGGGCGGCAAAGCTCCCTTTTGCTGAATTACTTCCTTCAATGTGCGGCCGTTCACATATTCCATCACCAGATACCGCAATTCACCTTCCTGGCCAATATCCAGAAGGTTTACAATATTATGATGGCTCATCTTGCTGGCCGTTTGGGCTTCCCGGTCGAAGCGTTCCAGAAATTCTTCATCCTGCGCATATTCGGGACGAAGAATTTTTACAGCCACATTATGCCCGGTTCGCTGGTCAATGGCACGGTAAACAAGCGCCATGCCGCCTTTGCCAATAAACTCCACCAATTCATAGCGGCTGTCAAATATCTTTCCGATCATAATGCCACCTCCGCAATCAGCACGGTAACATTATCCCTGCCGCCTTCTTCGAGTGCTTTTTCAATCATCTGTTCTGCAGCATCTTCAGGAGAAAAGCGCATCAGCAGATCACACATTTCTTCTTTTGATACATATTCGTATAATCCGTCGGAACAGAGGACGAATTTATCACCTTTTTGCTTTTCGATTGTTTTTATATCAGGGGTCAGGCTTTCTGACGTACCGACCGCCTGGGTAATCACATTGCGGTAAGGATGCTGCAGCGCCTGTTCTTCCGTAATCAGCCCTTCCCGCACCATTTCGCCAACCACAGAATGATCCGTGCTCAGCTGCTCAATTTTACCTTTGCGCATACGATATGCTCTGCTGTCGCCAATATGCCCCAGAACAATGGAATTCTCTTTTTCCCAGAGTACGGTCAATGTGGTGCCCATTCCGGAAAGCACTGCATCTTTCTTTTGCTCCTCAAAGATCAAAGCATTCACCTGCTGAAAACCGTCGTGTAGGTTTTCTTCCGAAGGCATCATGCTTTCAAGGATGCGCGGCAGCATCAATACAGCCATCTGGCTGGCAATATCGCCGCCATTATGGCCGCCCATGCCATCTGCCACACCATAGAGACGGCTGCTTTCTTCATTTAATACGGAATCCTGATTGGAAGCTCGCACATTGCCAATGTGCGTTTTGGAAATCACTTTCATTTCTTTCCCTCCTCCAATACTTTCTTTCTCAGCTGTCCGCAGGCCCCCTCAATATCATCGCCCATTTCACGGCGTCGTGTGGCCGAAATGTGCCGTTTTTCCAATGTGTCCAGGAATGCCTGAACCTGTTTACCACTGACGCCGTTCAGGTTTCTTTCTTTTACGGTATTGAGAGGAATCAGATTTACATGGCATTGCATTCCCCGGATCAGATCGGCCAGCTCATTAGCTTGCCTTTCATCAGCATTCACACCATCAATCAATGCATATTCAAATACAATGCGTCTTCCCGTTTTCTCCAGATAATACTTACAGGCATCAATCGTTTCCCGAATGGAATATCGCTTGGCGATGGGCATGATCTTTTTTCGTATTTCATCATTGGGTGCATGCAAAGAAAGAGAAAGCGTAACCGGCAGATTCTCATCTGCAAACTGCCTGATTTTTTCAATCAGGCCGCATGTGGATAGACTGATATGGCGCAGACTGATATTGAGCCCTTCCGGATGAGATACCAGCTTTAGAAAGCGGATCACATTGTCATAATTATCAAAAGGTTCACCACTGCCCATCAGCACAATATTGTGCACACGTTCCCCAGCCGGTAGTGTGCTGTTGGCGCACATCACCTGGCCCAGGATTTCCGCTGCGGTTAAATTCCGCACACAGCCATCCAGCGTGCTGGCACAGAACAGGCAGCCCATCCGGCAGCCAACCTGAGTGGATACACACAACGTGCAGCCGTAATGATAACGCATCAAAACGCCTTCAATACAGTTTCCATCCCGCAGGGCAAAGAGGAATTTCTTGGTGCCGTCCAGCTTGGATTCATGAACACTCTGGATACTGACAGGCTGATCAACGCCATTTTCCTTCAGTTTTTCGCGCAGAGAAACAGAGAGGTTCGTCATCTCGTCAAACGATGCCCCTTTATGCAGCCAGGAAAAAACCTGTTTTGCCCGGAATGCTTTTTCCCCCATCTGTTCCATATTTTGTTTTATTTCTTCCGGAAACAGCCCCAGATATTCTATCATCTTATTTCACCCTGCGCAGTTTTGCAATAAAGAATCCTTCGATTTCATCCCGGTGCGGCAACAGCTGCAAGCCGTTTTCGCCGTACTGTGCACGGAATTTTTCCGGAACAGTATGGGGCAAGGGCGCCAGCACAAATTCAGGATGTCTTTCCAGAAATGCCTTGATTTGCCCTTCATTTTCTTCCGGAAGCATGCTGCAGGTGGAATACACCATATAGCCGCCACGCTTTACGTACCGGCAACAGGTGTCCAGCAGTTTTTCCTGAATCCCCACCAGTTCCTTAACGGATTCCAGCGTGGCGCGGTATTTAATATCCGGTTTATTATCCATCACACCCAAACCGGAACAAGGCGCATCCAGCATCACCGCATCCATGCTGCTGATCAATTCTTCCTTCAGCTGGGTGGCATCACGCACAACGGGGCGTACATTATCCAGTTTCAGCCGCTTAGCCATGGCACGGATCAGCGTGACACGATGCTCGTGCAGATCCCAGGCATACACACGGCCTGTACCGTTCATACTTTCTGCTATATAGGCCGTCTTGCCGCCGGGAGCCGCGCAGCAATCCAGCACCTGCATGCCTGGCTTTACATCCAATACCTGGGCAGAAAGCATGCTGCTTTCCCCCTGGATGGAGAAATTACCGCCCAGATAATCCGCATCCCGGGCAATTTCGGACGCCATGCGCACCCGGTATGCGTGAGGCACAAGGCCAGGCTCCTTTTCCCAGACTTTCTTTTCCAAAAGCTTTTCAAAGGCCGCATCGTCCATCTTGGAAAGATTGGGCCGAATTACCATATAGTGACTTTCGCTGCGGTAGGAGCATATTTTCAGCGCTTCCGTTTCACCGTAGGCTTCCACCAGCCTTTCTGCCAGCCACAACGGCACCGAGAACATGATGGACAGATATTTTGCCCCTTCTTCAGGCTTGGGCCACTGCACCCGTTCCGGTTCCCGCACCATGGAGCGAAGCACGGCATTGGTGACGCCGGTCAGGCCTTCCAGTCCAAGCATGCGGGTCAGCTTCACGGCTTCATCCACAATAGCGTTGGCAGGAATCCGGTCGTGGAACAAAAGCTGACAGGCGCTGATGCGCAGAATATCCTTTACCTGTTCTTCCAGCTTCTGTTCATCCTTCAGATAGAAACTGAGCGCATAGTCGATGCGGATCAGGTTTTCAATGGTGCGGTAAACTATGCTGGCGCAAAAACGCTTGTCCAGTTGGGTAAGATTGGCGTTCTTCAGCTGTTCGTCCAAAGACAGCGCAGCATATGCATCCTTTCGCACCACGTCCCGGAAAATCTGCAAAGCCACTTTCCGGGCGTTGGTAGTAGGCATTTCTTCCCTGGTTTTTTCAGGCGCTTCAGCATGCGGTTTTACAAAATCACGCCTTATACCACCGCCGCGCGGAGCGTCATTTTTACGGAAATCATTCTTGCGGAACCCATCTTTTTTGTAGCCGTCTTTTTTTTCTGCATCACGGCGAAAACCATCTTTTTTAATGCCGGTTTTTTTATCATCTGCGCTGCGGGATCCGTCTTTTTTATGGCCGTCTTTCCTGAAACCTGGTTTATCAGAAGTCTTCCTGAACCCGGTGTCCTGTTTCTTCGAGCCATTAAAGGGCTTTTTTTCACTCATGTCTCATTTCCTCGTTCTTATCACATGCATTGACAGTAATGGGATGACCGCGCAGGTAATCTGTCGCTTTCATCCGCTTACCGCCCTGCGCCTGCAGTTCATGCACACGCACGGCGTTTTTTCCGGCTTTAACCAGCAATCCTTTTTTGCTGTCCGCTTCCAGAATATCACCGGGCAGACCGGTAGTTGCTTCTTCTTCCATTCCCTGCCAGATTTTCAGCATTTCGCCCTTTACAAAAGTATACGTGCCCGGCCAGGGAGACAAACCACGGATGCGGCAAACAATATCATGTGCATCCATCTGCCAATCAACCAGCCCCATTTCCTTTTTCAGCATAGGATAATAGCTCATTTTTTCATGATCTTGCGGAACCCGGGGGCAAATACCCTTTTCCAGCTGACGGATGGTTTCGATCAGAAGATCGGCGCCAATAACTGCCAGCCTGTCCGTCAACTCTCCAGCCGTTTCTCCGGGAAGAATTTCCACTTCTTTCTGCAGCAGAATATCACCTGTATCCATGCCCTTATCCGTCATCATGGTGGTTACACCGGTGACGGTTTCGCCGCAGATGACGGCCCAGTTAATGGGCGATGAACCGCGGTATTTGGGCAGAAGAGAGGAATGCACATTCACTGTACCAATGCGCGGAATATCCAGTATTTCCTGGGACAGGATCTGGCCGAAAGCAGCCGTAACGCACAGATCAGGCGCCAATGCTTTTAAGTCTTCCACGCTTTCCTGCCGAATCTTTACCGGCTGATAAACCGGAATATCATGGGCAAGAGCGCATACTTTTACTGGGCAGCTTTCCATCTTCTTTCCACGGCCTTTAGGCCTGTCCGGCTGAGTAAAAGCGGCCACCACTTCATGTCCTTCCCGGATCAGCGCTTCCAGGGAAGGAACGCCAAAGTCCGGTGTGCCAAGAAAAACGATGCGCAAGGCTTATTCCTCCTCGTCCTGGAAAATTTCGTGATCCATAACATCTACATATACACGACCATCCAGATGATCGATCTCATGGCAGAACGCACGGGCCAGCAGGCCTTCACCGGTGATTTCAAACGGCTTACCCTTGCGGTCAAAAGCGCGCACCGTAACCTTATTGGGGCGCCGTACATACCCCTGACGTCCGGGCACACTCAGGCAGCCTTCAGGCCCGGCCTGTTCCCCTTCCGTAGCAATGATTTCGGGGTTTACCAGTTCAATGATCCCTTCCCCTACATCAATCACAACCACACGGCGCAAAATGCCCACCTGAGGGGCGGCAAGGCCCACGCCATTGGCGTCGTACATGGTTTCTGCCATATCGCGAAGTAGCAGCCACAGCCGCAAATCAAACTTTTTGATGGGGTTGCTGACTTTCCGCAGCGTCTCATTGCCCAGCGTAATAATTTTGCGAATCATTGTTTCTTTCCTCCTGATTTATGCAAGGGATGATGGGTTAATCTCCAATACCGTATGGGCTTTTCTGTCCATTCTTGCCATGTCCTGAAAGGTTTCCAGCATTTGATCCGTGTCCGGATGATTGAGCAATTTCATCAGCACCTGAGCGCGGCAACGATCCTGAATCCTGTTGATGGGCGCTTCGTCTGCCCGAATATAGAGCACGCGCCGCCAAAGAGGCGTATCCGAAAAACGTACTTCGATTTCTTTCTTTATTGCCTCTGCCGTTTCCCATGCATCTTCCATGGTTTTCGAATCGCACAGAAAACGCACCATCAGCGTAAAGGGCGGGTACAACGCTTTCTTCCGCCGGTCAAATTCCTGGGCGAAAAACAACCTGTAATCCTGTTTTACAGCGGCTTGAAGAGCATAATGTTCCGGCTGATAACTCTGGATCACCACCTGGCCCGGTTTTTCTCCCCGGCCGGCACGCCCAGCCACCTGCACCAGCAGCTGGAAGGTCCTTTCCGCTGCCCGGTAATCCGGAAAATTCAGGCTCATATCCGCCATCACAGCGCCAACCAGCGTCACCTGGGGAAAATCCAGACCTTTGGCAATCATCTGGGTGCCCAGCAATATCTGGGCTTTCCCGGCCCGGAATTGATTCACCAGTTCAAAATGAGCATTCTTTTCCGTGGTGGTATCCATGTCCATGCGAATAATCCCCACACCGGGATAGAGCTTTTTCAGTTCTTCCTCCACTTTCTGGGTACCGGTACCCATCGGCTTTATATAAGTGCTCTCACAGGAAGGGCATACCTTGGGCACGGGGAAAATCGCACCGCAATAGTGGCAGCGGATGGTTTTGTCAAAACTGTGATAGGTCATGCTCACATCACAGCGGGAGCAGCGAATGGTTTCACCGCATTTACGGCAATTGACCGAAGATGCATAACCGCGCCGGTTGATAAACAGCATGGCTTGCTGTCCGCTATGAATGCATGCATCCAGCTTTTGTTTCAGCGTTCGGGAGAACATGCTCTTGTTGCCCATGCGCAGTTCCTGGCGCATATCCACCAGTTCAATCTCCGGCAGCGGCCGATTTAAGATTCTATGAGGCATTTCCAGCAGTATATAGTCTCCCCGTCTTGCCATGGCATAGGAATAGATGCTGGGCGTGGCACTGGCCAGCACACATACGGCTCTTTCTCTTTTGCAGCGCGAAATGGCCATTTCACGGGCATCGTATTGGGGAAAGCTCTGGGAGAGGTAGCTTTGTTCATGCTCCTCATCCACGATGATGACTCCCAGGTTTTCCACCGGCGCAAATACGGCAGACCTTGCACCAATCACAATTCGGGCTTGTCCAAAACGTATTCGTCGCCATTCATCAAACCGCTCACCGGCTGACAAACGGGAATGAAGCACCGCCATGCTGTCTCCGAACCGGGCTTTGAACCATTGGATCATCTGCGGCGTCAGTACAATTTCCGGCACCAGAATGATGGCGCCTTTGCCCATTTTCACCGCTTCCCGCACCAGACGGATATATACTTCCGTTTTGCCCGAACCGGTAACGCCATGTAGAAGATAAGGTTTGCTGTTTTTTTGCAGCGCAGGGATCATTTCCCCCAGCACTTCTTCCTGTTCCGTCGTCAGGGTTCTGTCCAGCGTTTCATCGATCTGTCCGGCGTAGGGAGAGCGCAGTTTTTCTACTGTGACGAATTCAAGCATCTCCCGATTCCGAAGGTATAACAGGGCTTGCCTTGCATCCTTCACCAACACCCGCATTTCTTCCATGGAATGCAGCTGGCCATCGGACAATATGGTCAGGATCATTTTGCGCTTTTTGGAGCGTGTTTCCTTGGCGATGGCTTCTTCCGCCTGATCCGAAGTCAGTGTCAGACGCACATATTCTTCCGTTTTGATTCTGACTCTGTTGCCCCGCATTTCGGCCGGCAGCATCAGCCGGAGCGCCTCGCACAAGGGGCAATGATGCCTTTGCTTGATTTCCTCTGCCAATGCCATTAATTGCGGCAGCAGCACCGGGTAATCTTCCGGTGCTGACAGAATGGTTTTTATTTTTGCCGGGTCATAATCCGCCGTCTCTTTCAGGCGGATCACAAACCCTTCTTTTGTCATCCGGCCAAAGGGCACTTCCACCCGCATGCCGGGCTGCAATGCCATATCCGCCGGAACGGCATAGGTGAATACACGATCGACCTGTTCCGCAGCTATATCCACGATGATCTCCGCGTACACCTTTCCGCCTCCTTATTTGCGATAGAGTTTCAATGCGCGATCCAGCAGTTTTTCAGCCACATCTGCTTTGGATAGCTGGGGCATATCTTCCATACCATCTTCAGTGATGAATGTAACAATATTGGTATCCACATTGAAGCCTGCTCCAGGCATTGTTACATCATTGGCCACAATCATATCCAGGTTCTTCTTGGCAAGTTTCTTCTTTGCATGCTCATTCACCTTTTCGGTTTCTGCAGCAAAGCCAATGAGCACCTGTCCGGGCAGTTTGCGTTTACCAACAGCCTGTGCCACATCCTGGGTCTGCTTCATAATAAACGTTATGTTGCCATCGTCATCTTTTTTTATCTTCTCTTCCGCAAAGGAAAGAGGCGTAAAATCTGCCGGAGCAGCCGCCTGAATGATAATATGCTGCTTTTCACAATATTCCATCATCCGGTCATACAGATCCTGCGTGGATGTTACATCCACCACCTGCACGCCCTCCGGCGCATTCAGCTGCACCGGGCCGGACAAAAGCGTCACGTTAGCGCCCCGCTTCCGGGCTGCTTCCGCAACGGCATAGCCCATCTTGCCGCTGGAATGATTGGTAATGTAACGGACAGGATCCAGCGCTTCCCGAGTAGGACCAGCCGTGACCAGCACATTCAGCCCGGCCATATCCTGTACAGGGCACAGCATACTGCAAATGGCATCAAAGATCGCTTCCGGTTCGCTCATTCTGCCAGCCCCGGTATCGCCGCAAGCCAGATACCCGCCTTCCGGGCCGACAAAATGCACACCACGCCGTTTCAATGTTTCCGCATTGGCTTGCGTGGCGGCGTTATCCCACATGCCGGTATTCATGGCAGGGGCAATCAGTACCGGCGCTTTCGTTGCCAGCACCGTGGTGGACAACATATCATCCGCAATGCCGCAGGCCATTTTGGCCATGATATTGGCTGTAGCCGGAGCAATAACAAAAATATCCGCCTTTTTTGCCAGCGCTACATGCTCCACTTCCCAGGTTTCGGGCCGGGCAAAGGTATCCGTCACCACAGGATGATTGCTGAGGGTTTCAAATGAAAGGGGTGCCACAAACTGGCATGCGTTTTTCGTCATGATGACGTAGGTTTCCGCACCTGCTTTGCGCAGCCTGGAACACAATTCGCACGCCTTATATGCGGCAATACCACCGGTGATGCCCAGCACCACCGTTTTTCCTGTCAATTTCATTGGTTACGCCTCTTCGTCTTCCAGATTGCGATGATAGGTCAGCAATCCGCGGTCAATTTCTTCCACAGCGATGGAGACAGGCTTCTTATCCTTGGGATCGATCAGGGGCTGAGAGCCGCTCACCAGTTCACGGGCACGCTTGGCAGATTCCACCACCAGGGTGTACCGGCAGTCAACCTTCTTGCACAGATCATCAATAGCAGGCTTGTTTACAGACATTTGAATGTTCCTCCTTTATCATTCAACCACGGGGAAATACCGGGTTGTACGCTGTTTTTCTGCGGCGACGATGGCTGCCACCTGGCTGTATGCCATTTCCAGCTGATCATTCACCACCGCGTATTTATACAGATGCACCTGATCAATTTCGCCCTTGGCATTGCCAAGCCGACGTTCAATTTCCACAGGATCATCGGTATTACGGGTATAAAGACGTTTGCGCAGTTCCGCATAGGAAGGGGGCAGAATGAAAACGGAAACGCTTTCAGGCCATTTCTTTACCACTTCCCTGGCACCCTGGGGATCGATATCCAGCACCACGCTCCTGCCGCTGTCCATAATCTTTTGCACCTGGGATTTCAGTGTGCCGTAGCGGTTACCATGCACGGTAGCATGTTCCAGGAAAGCGTCTTCCTCCAGCAGCTTATCGTATTCTTCATTGCTGATGAAGAAATAATCCACGCCATCCACTTCCCCGTCCCGGGCGCCGCGGGTGGTTACGCTGACGGAAAAAGACAGGCTTTCATCATTGGCCAGCAGTTTCTTGAAGATCGTTCCTTTTCCGGCACCGCTAGGCCCGGAAATCACCAGCAGCATGCCCTTACGTTCTTCCTTCATGGTTGTTCTCCTTTGCTGTGCTTATGTGTATGTTCAAAGGGTTTCGGATGAAAAGGATTTTGCTTTCTCATCCGCCATTTGCATCAGTTGCCGTTCGGATTCCAGTTCACAGGGATGGGGGTATGTTTGGGCCATGTTATCAAAGGTCTTTCGGATTTCTTCTGCTTTTTCAGCATTCTGGTCCAATATTTTTGCTTTGATATATTGCCAGCGGAGTATACTGGGGAATTTTTTCATTGCCTTTTCAAATTGCTGCAATTTGGGTTCTTCCGTCTTATCAGTGTAAACGCTCTTTTCGCCTTTGAGGAGTTCCAATGAGGATAATTCAAAAACCATCAGGCTTTTATAGATACCGGCCAGATAATCCTCTTTCATCAGGCGGACCATTTTTTCTTCCGCCGCATCCAATTCCATCCGATCCATCATCCGGTTGGCAGAAAACACATCGATAGAAGTTACCATAATTTTCTTTCTGTTTTCGGTGATCGTTTCAAACCATTCTGCAGGCATATCCTTCAGGCGCACGCCCTTTGCCGCTTCCTGGTTCATCCGCATTTGAAGCCAGAAAGCCCGTTTAGCCGCCGCACTTTTACTGATTTCCATGATATTGCTGCCATCATTATTCAGTTTACGGATGGGAATCAGATTCATGGCACCGATAAAGATGCCATTAAACGCCATAGCCCCTAGAAACCCCTGCAGCCATTCTGCCATCGGCAGCATAACCAACAAAGCAATTCCGACAGCTGCCAGCAGAAAATTCATCAATCCGCCGCCCAGATTATACAGCACATAAGGGAATTTTCCATCTTTGTATTCCGGCGGTCCCATCAAGCATTGGCCTCCGGTTCCCACCAAGGAAAAACGGCAGAAATGCACCTTTCCGTCTTTCTGTTTTTCCCACATGAAACTGCCAACCCGGAAACTGACAAAGGAATAGCCGGTTAACAATCCGCAGATCAAATGCCCACCTTCATGGAAAATAATGTGCAGATACATCCACACAAGAAAACCGATAAAACAAGACAGCAACATTTCATCGGAAAGTTCCACATTGCTTTTCGCTAAAGTGATACCAAGGGCAACACCTATCGCTATACAGCAAGCAAACCATACGATAATACCCATGATTTGCTTCTTGCTTTTCTGCTTTTTTGTCTCAGCCAAGGTGTTTATCCTCCGTCATTCCACGTTCTGCACCTGTTCGCGAATCTTTTCAATTTCGCTTTTTGCAGCAACCACAAGCTTTGCAATCTCCGCATCCGATGCCTTGGAACCGATGGTATTCACTTCCCGGTTCAGTTCCTGGGTGAGAAAATCCAGCCGCCTTCCCACTTCGCCTTCCTGCTCCATGGTTTGACGCATCTGAGCGATGTGGGATACAAGCCGGGATAATTCTTCATCAATAGCACAGCGATCCGCCATCAGGGCCACTTCCTGGGCCAGCCGGGCAGGATCGATTTCCTTTACGCCAAGCTCTGCGAGCCTTGCCTGCAGTTTTTCCTGATAGGCTTTCGGCACCTTGGGCGCCAGCGTTTCAATCTGATCCCGGATGGCTGCCAGCTGATTGAGATGGAATGTAAGATCCTCCTTCAAAGCCTGCCCTTCCGTTTCCCGCATGCTGCAAACAGAAGCAAGCACATCCGCCAGCGTATCTCCGATCAGCGCCTGCACCGCTTCCTGATCTTCTTCGCAAACGGAAAGGTTCAGCACATCCGGCTGCGCCGCAATGAAAGCAGAAATACCGGCAAGAAGTTCTTTTTCTTCGCAGCCCGTCATAAGGCCAATCCTGCGGTATGCATCCGCATACTTATTCACCAGCGCTTCGTCCAATACCAGTTCCCGGGCATCGGAGCGGCTGTTGCGGTAAGTCATGTTCACATCGGCATGGCCTCTTTTCAGGCTCTCGCCCATCTGCTTGCGGATGCCGTCTTCCGCAAAGGCAAAAGCCCGGGGCAAACGAAATGCAATATCCAGAAAACGGTGATTCACCGTCTTGATTTCAACCGTCAATTCCCGGCCGTCTACCAGTATCTGCTTCCGGCCGTAACCTGTCATGCTTCGCATAGAAACACGCCTCCTTTTAACCTTATTATTATAGCACAAAGTTCATTGTTCTGCAAAGCCCGTTTTGGTTCTTTTCCCAATAAAATTTACGCAAAAAACGCCGCTGTAAAACGGCGTTTTGTCTTTTTTATACCATTTGTTATCTGACAGAAACTTTACTTCAAATAGCAAATTTCGTTGTATTGGCTGCCCATATCAGTTATCTCACGAATAATTCCATCGTAATTCGTAATAAAAGCTGTCGATCTGAACAATTCAATTGGTGATTTTCCAAATACCTCTACTGTGCCGTCCTGATAGAATGCAACTGAATTATTTATAGTTATATTTACATAATATGGCGCCGTTCCATAACAGTCTGTTAGCAATACGCATTCAACAAATGCAATCATGGGCGAACCATTTTCATTGCTGAAAATCTTCTTGCATGTCTCCAGTAATTTTTCTGAATTCTTTTCATTTTCTTTTATACTCTTTATACAAGCTGCATTTTCGTAAGATGAATCCAGATAAATCACCCTGGTGTGGAGTACCTGAAAATACCCCGTGGTTTCTTGCGTGAAAAATCTATCTTTTGCCCAGTGATTTTTCAATTCTTCAATGGCAATTTCGCACATTTCCTCGGTTGTTTGGTTATTCTTTTTTTCTTCGAGATCCACCTGGGCATCGTCCATAAACGAAAGAAACATTTCCATTTCTTCAACCGATGCATTTTCAAAATCAATCATTTCTGCAGCGCATGCGTGGACAGAAACGAAAAGACAAAAGCACAATACCATAGCAGAAAGCTTTTTCATTTTTTAAACCTCTCTTATATTTTGTAAAAATATATCAAAAAAGCATTCTCCTGTCAACAAAAAAAGCACCACCACTTTGTACAAGCAATGATGCCCTTTTGGTGCGGTCGACGGGACTTGAACCCGTACTCGGTTAAGAACACGCCCCTCAAACGTGCGCGTATGCCAATTCCGCCACGACCGCGCGGTGCCTTTCGGCAGCAAATAGGATTATAATGTACCTTGCGCTTTTTGTCAAGCCATTTCCAAAGAATTTTTATTGTATTTAAAAAAGCCGTTACTGTTTATCTGAATCCTTCTGGATTTCTCGTTCAGCCACCACGCTGTCCAACCAGATTTTTTCTTTCTTTGTCAGTTCAGCGGTTTTCAGCATTTCCGGACGTCTTTCAAGGGTGGTTAAAATAGCTTGTTCTCTGCGCCATCTGTTGATCTTTGCATGATCGCCGCCGAGCAGTACTTCCGGCACTTCCATGCCTTCAAATTCTCTCGGACGGGTATATTGAGGATATTCCAGTAATCCGGCCACGGAAAAGCTTTCATCTTCCGCGCTTTCGCTGCTGCCCAGAACGCCGGGTATCAACCGGCTTACGCAGTCTGCAATCACCATGGCTCCCAGTTCGCCGCCTGTCAGCACATAATCACCCAGGGAAATTTCCATATCGATGTATTTATCCAATACCCGCTGGTCCACTCCCTCATAATGGCCGCACAAAAGCAGCAGATGTTCTTCCTTTGCCAGTTCCTCCGCCACTCTTTGCGTGAATGGCACGCCTTTGGGAGACAAATAAATACGCAGCATCCGCTTTTCTCTGTCATTCTGAACCGTATTCTGTTTTTGTTCAGCAGCGTCAATGCACAGAACATTGCGTGTTTTGCACACATCTTTGATGGCATCAGCAATGGGCTGCGGTGTCATGAGCATGCCTGCACCGCCGCCAAAGGGATAATCGTCCGTATTTTTGTGTTTCATAACAGAATACGGTCTGATATCCGTGGTTTCTACGGTGATCAGGCCCTTTTCCCGTGCCCTGCCCATGATGGATGTGTTCAGCACGCTATCAAACATTTCCGGAAAGACGGTCAGAATATCAATGGTCATCTGTCTTCTCCAATTTTTCTTTACTCCCAGTCGCAAACAGCCACTTCATGCAGCCGGCTTTCATCGACGGTAACAAATCCCCGGGCTGTTTGCACGTCAATAACGATGTGCAAAAGTGCCGGCAGCAGCATTTCACCCTGCTTGCATTTTACCACATATACGTCATTGCCGCCAGGCTGAAGAACGTCCTTGATCTTCCCCAGAACATTGCCCTGCCTGTCTTTCACTTCGCAGTCAATCAGATCGCAGATGAAGGTTTCGTTTTCAGCCAGTTCCACGGCGTTCGCCCGGTCAATATAGAGCATGGTATCCCGCTGCTTTTCGGCCAGATCCCGGTCATTGCAGCCATTTAGACGAAGGTATACCGCATCATCCCGCACGGATACTTCCTCAATCGTCACTTTTTCGTATGCTTCGCCCTTTTTGACAAACACATAATCCAGATCCAGATACCGTTCCGGATCGTCCGTATCCGGACGCACCTTCACCAGGCCCTTGATTCCCTGAGGCTTCAGCACCTGGCCGATCAGTAAATATTCAGACAGCATATCGGATTCCTTTCTGCAGAAAAAAGCGGACAGCAATTTTTGATGCTATCCGCTTTTTCATTTTACTGAATTTCCACAAAGACGGGCTTTGCGTTCTTATCCGTGGCGGCCTTTACAACCGTACGGATGGCTTTGGCAATGCGGCCTTGCTTGCCGATGACCTTGCCCATATCTTCCTGTGCTACGGACAGTTCCAGAATGATGGCTTCGGGGCCTTCCGTTTCCATCACCTGCACGGCATCGGGCTGGTCCACAAGCGTCTTTGCCAGAAACAGAACCAGTTCGCGCATGGATTTCCCTTTCTTCGCTTAAAAGCGAGGCTTATTAGCCTTCGATAGCACCGCTCTTCTTGAGCAGGATGCGCACGGTATCCGTGGGCTGAGCGCCGTTCTTCATCCATTCAACGGCCTTTTCGTTGTTGACCTTGATTTCAGCGGGCTGCTTCATGGGATCATAGTAACCGATTTCTTCGATGAAACGGCCATCACGGGGGGAGCGGCAGTCGGCCACAACGATGCGGTAGAAGGGATGCTTCTTCATGCCCATTCTCTTGAGACGAATTTTCACAGCCATGGTAATGTTCCTCCTGAAAAATGATTGTAATCTATGGTAATCATATTTGCTATGATAACCGCGTAATAAGTTGATCAGCGAATGTTCATATTGCGCATGGAGCGCATCATCGCTTTTTTGTTGCCCATCATTTGCTTCATCATCTTCTGCATCTGTTCAAATTGACGCATCAGAGCATTCACATCCTGCACCTGCACACCAGCACCGGCAGCAATGCGCTTTCTGCGGGAAGCGTTGAGGATGGAAGGATTCCGGCGTTCCTTCATGGTCATGGAGCAGATAATGGCTTCCGGCTTTTTCATGGCATTTTCATCCACTTCAACATCCTTCAGCTTTGCGCCAAGGCCGGGCAGCATGCCCAGCACATTCTTGAGCGGCCCCATTTTCTTGATCTGCTTCATCTGATCCAGAAAATCATTCAGGTCAAAATCAGCCGGGTTTTTCTTCCCCTTCAGCTTTTCTTCCAGTTCCTGATCGGCGCTTTCCACTGCTTTTTCGATCAGCGTCAGCACGTCACCCATGCCAAGGATTCGGCTGGCCATGCGTTCGGGATGGAAGGGTTCAATATCACCCAGCTTTTCACCGGTACCGGAGAATTTAATGGGCTTGCCCGTTACAGCACGCACAGAAAGGGCGGCACCGCCACGGGTATCACTGTCCAGCTTGGTGATGATCACACCGTCGATGGACAGTTTTTCGTTGAAGGATTTGGCCACATTTACAGCATCCTGACCGGTCATGGCATCCACCACCAGCAGGATTTCCTGCGGCTTGACAGCCTTTTTCACATCTTCCAGTTCCTGCATCAGGCCTTCGTCGATGTGGAGACGGCCGGCAGTGTCAATAATCAGCACATCACGGCCGTAATACCGGGCGTATTCAATGGCTTCCAGGGCGGTTTTCACCGGGTTCTGGGTACCCTTTTCAAATACGGGAACCTTCACCTGTTCGCCCACAACCTGCAGCTGCTTGATGGCGGCAGGACGATAAATATCACAGGCCGCCAGCATGGGCTTCTTCCCCTGCTTGGTCAGATAACCGGCCAGCTTCGCCGCCATGGTGGTTTTACCGGCGCCCTGTAAACCGCAGAGCATGTAAATCGTGGGCACGGAAGAGGACCAGGTGAGTTTGGCGTTGGTTCCGCCCATCAAGGCCGTCAATTCTTCGTTGACGATTTTGATCACCTGCTGGCCGGCGTTCAGATTGGCCAGAATTTCAGCGCCCACGCAGCGTTCCGTAACTTTCTTGACAAAATCTTTTACCACCAGGTAGTTGACGTCGGCTTCCAGCAGGGCCATCCGCACTTCACGCATGGCATCCTTGATGTTCTGCTCATTCAGCTTACCCTTGCCGGTCAGCTTTTTAAACGCCTTTTGAAGTTTATCCGAAAGGCCTTCAAATGCCATTTACATTTCCTCCTGATCAAGCAATGTGTTTATAATGGACCGGGCTTCGATAAGATGGGATTTTGTAGCTTCATCCGAAACCACTTTTTCCAGCACCTCGCTGCATTTGCGCAAGCCCTCTTCCTGCTGCCGGAATCGTCGCGCCAAGCCCAGCTTCTCTTCAAAATCATTGAGTGTCTTTTCCACACGGTTCACCGTATCGTGGATGCTCTGGCGGCTGACGGAGAATTGCTGTGCGATTTCGGCCAGGGAATAATCTTCTTCAAAATAGAGTCTGGCAATCTTCTGCTGATTTTCCGTCAGCATTTGGCCGTAAAATGCCAGATACCAGGAAAGATATACCTTTTTTTCCATGGGGGTACGCTTTTCCTGTTCCATATTCCCTCCCGTCAAGCCATTCTGCTTGACACAAAGGATATTATACACCATTTTTATTCTTTGTCAAGCATTTTTCCCTGACAATCTTTCACTTTTTTAGAAGCTCTTTTTGTCCCATATTTTGCACATTTATTGTGATTATTTCGTCATTTCCGACGAACCGGAAGGTCCTCTATTGACAAAAAAACATCTTTTTCCTTATAATGTACTTAATCAATCCAATACCATATAAAGGAGTATTGTGCAATGAAAAAGGTATGCTTTCTGGCTCTTTTGATTCTGGCTCTTCTCACATGCTGCGCCATGGCAGAAGAAACCGTCTTTGACTTTGAAGACGGCTCCAACCCCGGATTTTTCCAGAGCGGCAGCTGCACCATCGCCGTTCGCAATGACACCGCCGCTTCCGGCCAGTATGCTTTGGCTGTTACCGGCCGCGCCAGCAATGACTATGACGCCGCCGACTATAACTACAATAACCTGAAGCTGGCTGCCGGTGATACCGTCACCGTCTCCTTCAAAGCCTATCACGAAGGCGAAACGGCCGGTGAAATCAGCGTCAGCTATGCAGGCGGCAACTATGACGTGCTGGCTTCCGGGAAAGTGAACCCCAAAGAATGGACGGAAATCAGCAATACCTTTACGGTCAACACCCCTCAGAATCTCCGTTTCAAGACGGATGCTTCCCTTGTGGGCGTAAACTACTATATTGATGACATTAAAATCAATGTGGAACACGTATCCGACCTTCCTGCAGCCGAAGCGGATTCCTTCCAGGCTTATGCATCCGATTTCTCCGCCGGTACCGACGGCTGGTATGCCCGCAGTGCAGGCACGGCTTCTATTGAAGTCAAGGAAGATGCACTGTATATTACCGGCCGCGAAGCCACCTGGAATTCCCCCGGCCGCGATTTTGATCTTACCCCCGGTACGTCTTACCGCGTGACCTTGCTGGTCAAGCAGGACGATCGCGCCACGGCCGAATTCATGCTTTCCGCCGCCCATTCAAAAAATGGCACGGAATCCTATGAAAATATTGTAAAGGTCACTGCCAAGCAGGGCGAATGGACCGTGATTGACGGCACTTATGCTCCCGGCCCCTATGATAATTATGTTCTCTACGTGGAAACCTCTGCGGGCAATATGGATTTTGCCATCAAGGATTTCTATCTGGATCTGAACAAAATCGAATATCCCACGAATCTTGTTTCCCTGAAGGAAGTATATGCCCCCTATTTCGATTTCGGTACGGCCATCGGTCAGTCTGAAGCCATTGATACCGAACGCATGGACTTTTACGCTTCCCAGTTTGGCATCTTCACCCCCGGCAACGAACTGAAGCCCGATTATGTATTGGACGTTGTTACCAGCCGCCGCCTGGCGAAGGAAGACGATACCGCCGTCGCCATTAATCTGGACGCCGCCAAACCCTTGCTGGATTATTGCTACAAAAACGGCATCAAAGTGCATGGCCATACGCTTGTATGGTATTCCCAGACGCCTGACACCTTCTTCCGTGTGGGTTATCTTTCCCGTAACGATTATGTTTCCCGGGATGTCATGCTGGCCCGCATGGAAAACTACATCAAACTGGTGCTGGAAGAAACGGAACGCCTCTATCCCGGCCTGATTGTCAGCTGGGACGTGGTAAACGAAGCTGTAGCCGACGGCAGCACGGGTCTTCGCAAATGCACCTGGACGCAGGTGGTGGGCGAAGACTATGTGGAAAAAGCATTTGAATTTGCCCGCAAATATGCCCGGAAAGATATGATCCTGTGCTATAACGATTATTCCACACCTTATGAACCCAAGCTCACCGGCATCTGCAATCTGCTGGATAAACTGGTGGGAGACGGCAATATCGATTGCTACGGCTTCCAGGCGCACTATCAGGTGCAGAACACGTCTCCTTCCGAACGGGATATCGAAAGGGCCATGAAGCGCATTATCGACAAAGGGCTGAAGCTGCGCATCAGCGAACTGGATATCGAAATTTCTCAGAACGTGAAACAGAGCCACGATTATCAGGCTGTACGTTATGAAAACCTGCTGAAGCTGTTTGTCAAGTATTCCGATGACATTCTGGCCGTGCAGGTTTGGGGGGTCACGGATGACTTGAGTTGGAAAGCCAATAAGTATCCCCTGCTGTTTGATCGTAAAGTACAGCCCAAACCCGCTTTCTTTGCCATCACCGAAAATGTAATTCCCTGATTCCGCATCAGAATTCCCATAGCAATGAAGCCTCCGGCAGCCTTGCCGGGGGCTTCGTTTGTTAATCCTTTCTGTTCTTCCATTTGACAAAGCAATATTTTTCCCTGTATAATGAGCTGCGATTGAAACGCTTTCACATCTTGTATTTTCAGCACAAAAGAACATGTGGTTTTGAAAAGCCATCACAGGAGTTAAACATACGATGTTCAAAAAAATACATACCCTTTTGCACAACGTCTTTTCACACGCCATGCTGTGGACCTTGCGGATCCTTGTCTATGCAGCCTTTCGTCCAAAGCTTATTTTTTCCACGTCCGAAGCGAAAGCACGCTTTCCGCAAGGGCCTTGTGTCCTCGTCAGCAATCATATCAATACCCTGGATGTTGCCCCCATAGAAACCTTGCTGCACAAAAAGCGCTTTTACGGCATGATGGCTGCAGATATCATCCGGGATTACAAGCTGATCGGATGGTTTATCAGCTTTGCCCCCTCCATCACCATTGATCGCCACAACGTATCTCTTTCCTGGCTCAGAGAAGGACGTATGCGTCTGCAGGAGGGGCACAGCATTTTCATGTGCCCGGAGGGCCATTGCAATGCGAATAAGGTTATCACCGAATTCAAACCCGGCTTTGTCGCCCTGGCAAGCAAAGCAAACGTGCCGGTGGTCCCCCTTTATCATAACGGCGAATTCAACTACTTCTTTGGCAAACGTTTCCGGCTGATCGTGGGTGAACCCATCCATTTAAACACACCTGCAGATGGCCTTACGGACGCTTTCCTGCGTTCCGAAGCCGTCCGGACAGAAGCGATCGTCCGTTCTTTGGAAAAGCAGCTGAACGGTTTCAATCGTACCGATAAAAAGCAAAGTGGTCCTTCTTCTCTCTATATGGATCAAAGCTAATTAATCGTTTTCACACAAGCAAAAAGCAGGAGTTTATGGCTCCTGCTTTTCTTTCTTATTTGCATTCATGTATTGACAAATGGCACTGAATGTTTCTTCGGAAATATCGTGTTCCATTTTACAAGCATCTTCCTTGGCCGTCGTTTCCGTTACACCGATGCGTATCAGAAGATCTGTCAGCGTTCTGTGCCGTTCATACATGCGGCGGGCCACTTTTTCACCCGTCACAGAAAGAAGGATATAATTATCCTTATCAAAGGTAATATATCCGTTCTCTCGAAGTTTTTTCATGGCAACACTTACAGAAGGCTTGGACACTTTCAGCGCCTGCGCCACATCAATACTGCGCACGTACCCTTTCTGCTGCCGGATCATCAGGATCATTTCCAGATAATCTTCTGCCGATTTATGAATAATCATTCAGCTTTGCTCCCTTTTAAATCATTCGCAAATACCGGGGCATTTATAGCCCAGGCTTTCTTCCTTTTTGTAAGGCGTCATTTCCATATATGTAACTGCATTTGCCATCAGGTGCACGTCCACGTGCGCTTCATCAGCACCGCAATCCATATTCCAGGCACGGCCCACAGGACGATCGTTTTCACGCAGGAATTTCAATTGCGTTTCCGTCAGGCTGGCAGGCTGGCCCATCGCATCCCAAAACTTCAGGGGATTGCCGTGTTCCATATCCACAGTACGGGTGGTAACGCCCCATTTTCCTTTCAGGCCGGGCAGATTCACCCGAATGTTCAACGTTTCCTTTTCCAGATTCCACAGACAGCCGCGGATGTTGCCTTCCTTCGTCTTTACAAACAGGCTGTCTTCCGTGCGCAGAATCATTTCGCCTTCCAGCTTCTTGAAAAATTCAAACGTCCAGTAGGTAGGCTTGCGCACCATACCATTGGCTACCAAGCCAAAACCGCCGTGGAAAATGCGGTCCGGGATACCCATTTCTTCAAATACATCGCCAAACGTCCAGTAAGAATAGGAAGCGCAGGTGTCCCCCAGTTTGGCAAGCAGCCCCGCAATCAGCGCCGCATTATACACGGTATCATGGGTGGGACAGAAAGGATTGTAGGATGTATTATATTCCGTAATGTGCAGTTCAAACCCCTTGAATTCAGGATAGGAATCAATCAGCGCGCGGGTATCTTCCGCTTCTTTTATGCTCTGTTCCGGCCGGCACATTTCGTGATACAGATACCGTCCTTCCCGGTTGGGCTGCTGACCCATATAGATATGACGGGTTATAAAGTCCACAGGTGTTTTGTGATCCCTGCAATAATCCAGAAATGCCGTAATAAACTCAAAGCAACGGCTGCCGCCGCAGACGGCCGGGCCGCCAACACGCATCCGGGGCAATACTTCCTTCACGGCATGGGCCGATACGTCATACAGCTTCAGATAAGCTTCCAGATCCGCATGTTCCCAGAATCCGGGCAGATTGGGTTCATTCCATACTTCCACCGGCCAGGTTTCCACTTCTTCCCTGCCATAACGCTGGCAAAGATGCACAAGCAGCGCTTTAATCATATTGGCCCACTTTTCGTGATCCTTGGGCGGGGTGGTATTGCCCTGCCAATAGAAAATGGTTTGCGTTCCGCTGGCCATTTGCTTGGGCATAAAGCCCAGTTCCAGGAAGGGTTTCAGACCGACTTTCATGTATTGATCAAAAATCCGATCCAGATAGGTGAAATTGTACCGGTCTTCCAGCACATTGCCTTCCTTGTCCGTTACCGGCCAATAGATACCCACGTCATCGCAAAAAAGGCCATGGCCGCGAATGTGGGAAAAGCCGATTTCTTCCTGCACCATGCGCATCTGCTGCTGATATTCTTCCTGCAGAGCCAGGCCCATACGGCCTGTACCAATGCAAAAAGCCATATTATTCCGAAAGGTTTCTTTTGCGTTTATATCAGCAGTATACACACGATCATTCATCATACGAATCTTTTTCCTTTCAAGTTTTGGTCTTGTAAATTATAGCATATTTTTTATATCACTTCAACAAATTCACCTTTTTTAGCAGATAATCCTTTCTTTTTGGCACAAAAAAACTGTGCTGCTTTTTCAAGCAGCACAGTGATCGCCGATCTTAGTACTGGGGACGATTCTTGGCGAAGCATTCGCGGCAGTACACGGGCTTGTCGCCACGGGGCTGGAAGGGAACCTGGGTGGTGCAGCCGCAACCATCGCAGATCACTTCGAACATCTGGCGTTCGCCACGGTTGTTGTTGCCATTGGCACGACGAGCGGCGCGGCAAGCGGGGCAGCGGCCGGGTTCGTTCTGGAAGCCCTTTTCGGCGTAGAAAGCCTGTTCAGAAGCGGTGAAGGTGAATTCCTGACCGCATTCACGGCAAGTCAGAGTCTTGTCCTGGTACATGGTGTAAACCCTCCAAAATAATTTGTTCGCCAAACCGAAGAGATGATACGTTCCGGTAGTTTCCGTGGGCTTCTTCGCATCTGTCGGCTGACGATGAACAAAAGCAAGAGGAACACCTGAAATAAATCCAAGGGCTTGGTCTTCATCGGCATTATATCACATGTTTTTTCGCTTGTACACCTCTTTTTCAAAAAAAATTTGCATCATTTTCGACAATTTTCTTCATTTTTCCACAGAACTTTACTTTTTCCATTTCATGGTTTATACTGTTTTTACAAATAATTTGAAAGGAAGTGTCTTCTCATGGTGGATTATTCTGAAATGGGAAACCGCATCCGTTCCCGTCGCCAACAGCTTGGCAAAACGCAAAAGGAAGTAGCTGAAGCGATCAATGTAGCCGCCTCCTACTACAGCAATATTGAACGTGGGATCCGCGTGCCCAGTGTGGATACCCTGGTTGCCATTGCCAATTATTTGGATACCGGTGTGGATCTTTTTCTGATCGACAGTCTGGTCAATGCCATTCCCCGCCGCAGCCATGATGAAATGCGCGTTATCCAACGCTATCTGCGTGAAGAAATAGATAAAATCGATTATTCCAATGTACCTTTATACGGTGATGCATCGGATATCATTCCCTTGAAATGATAAAAAAGCTGTACGGCCAACGCCGCACAGCTTTCTTCTTATTCGAAAGCCTTGATATAGCGCATATTTTCCAGCGTAATAACGCCCTTCCATACCCATTTTGATGCTTCAAATTCCTTATATTCATTCCACCATTGCCAGTTCACCCGGAAAGAGCCGTCCGCCAGCTGTGTCTGCTGAATAAATTCGCATTCAAATGCAGCGATCTCTTTGTTCTCTTCATAGAACATACTGCCTGGCACAATAAAGAATGCGGAAGGTTTATCCACATATTCCGTCTGCCATTTTTCCGTATCCCTTGTGATATTGGCGTTTACCTGGGTTTTCAGAGCCAAGGCCAGCGCTTCCATATCCACAATGTCAGGTTCCGTTTCCTTCAGGTATTCATACAGGGTCACAAAACAGACTGTTTCATGCCTGTCCACCTGAGGAACCTTTTCCATAAACCAGGCTACTGCTTCTTTGGCGATCCTTACTCCCTTTTCATACAGCACAGTTCCCTGCTCGCAAAACTTCAGGATAAACCCGGCCAGCATAGCGGTAGGATTATACTTATAATCGCTCTCGTCCTTGAACCCCCACCAAATGGCGTGGGGATAATCATTATTGGAAGGAATGGTATTCATCCACTGCTGATGTTCCTCGCTGAAATCCTTTCCGCTTCCCAGGTAACGCAGAATTCCCTGCACGATGGGATGCGATTTTTCCTGCCAGTCAATTTCCCGAAGAATCATGCAGGCATTCCAAGTGGTAATAGGCGAAGAATGGGGATTCATTGAATCTGCTTCCAATCCATGGCCGAAACCGCCGTCTTCATTCTGGAAAGCTGCCAATGCTGTCAGCACATTTTCTTTGCTTCCGTTCTCAAAATGGTATTGCCACCTGGCCAATTCAATGGGCCGTGCGCTGCGATACATAAATTTCCTCGCTTTTTCGAATACGTTCATCGGATCATCTCCCCTTTCTCACTCACTATATCACCGTGAATGATTCCTGTATTGTAAAAATGCGACACTTTTATCGACGTTCTTTTGCAAAACGCAGCGCATCTGACGGGGTCATCAGATGCCTCTTTTTGAAATCGTGCAATAGATGGGCCTGATCTGTATAACCATATTTCTCCACTGCATCCAGCAGCTGAAAACACCTGTTTTTCGTCATTTCCTGCCAGACCATCTGATACCGCAGCAAGGATGAAAAAGCTTTGGGTGATATCCCCATCATCTGTTCAAAGCTTCTTTCCAGGCTTCTTGCGGAAACACTGGCATATTCACACACATCACGAATTCTTTCCCTGCCGCAGGTTGCTATCATTCTGTCGATGGCGTTCAGCGCATTGTGATCTGCTTTGCTTGTGTTCAGTATCTGATAAAGCACATTTTCGGCCGCCTCTATCAGATCGTCGATCGTCGTGAAATCATATACATACGGTTTTATCACTTGTTCTATTCTTTCGCAAAACGCTTCACAGGCCATCTGTTTATTCCCTGTGCCGGCCATATTGCCGTCTGAAAATAATACAGCCGTCCATGCATAAAAACGAATACCGAACGTGGCCGTTTCTTCTTTTTCTTTCTGCGCTTTCGTGATCAGCGACGTTTCGTCCATGCCGCAAAATACACTGGTGAATGTATTCTGGGTGAAATTCATATCAAAAATCACGTCCATGCAGGTGTCGGGAATCACAATACCTGTTTCAGGCTGCACATTTGAGGGGCAAACCGGTTTTTCCGTCCCCCAGAAGCAACGAATATAAGGTTTCAGCGCATCGCAGGGAGCATATTCCCGGTATGTTTCATCCGCCTGAAACGGCGTGCCGGTGATGGGATGATACCTGTTTGCCAGCCTGTGCATATGCTCCCCTCCTTTGCGTTTATTTTATCATGCTTCTTCCCTTTCTGCAATGAAAAACCGGCACAGCCGCAGCCGTGCCGATCCATATATGTTCTTATTTCAGGCCGATCTTTTTCAGGGTGTCCATACTCATCTGTGCCGCTTCCATGGGCGTGCGCTGATACCACTGATCCTGCTCAATGATAAACCATTCCGCCCCGGCATCAATGCCCGCTTCCACCACAGCAGCGGCATCCTGGCAGCCATGGCCGAAAGGACGGAATTCAAAAGCAACAGCATCCGCTTTCTTAGCCTGGCCAATAAGACCATAAGGGGTGCCTTCCCCTTTGCGGCCCACAAAGTCCTTCAGATGCACAATGGGAGCGCGACCGGTATATTTGCGGATGTATTCCGCCGGGTTCACGCCGGAATATTTCACCCAGCATACGTCAATTTCCGTCTGAAGCAGATCCGCCGGAATGGCGTCGTACAGAAAATCCAGGCCATACATACCGGAGAAATCCACAAATTCAAAATCGTGATTGTGATACAAAAGCTTCATGCCTTCCGCCTTGCACATCTGGCCGAAGGTATAAATGCTCTGCATCACTTTGGCAAAAGCAGGTTTTCCGGGGCGGCGTTCTTCTTCCAGATAGGGAACCACAATGGTATCACAGCCAATAGCCTTATGGAAGAGAATGGTGCCCATCATATCCTTTTCAATGGAAGCCAATGGCACATGGCTGGAAACGGCCTTCAGGCCCACTTCTTCAAGCATGGCAGCAATTTCTGCGGCAGTATAATCAAAGAAACCGGCAAATTCCACGCCGTCATAACCCATTTCCTTCAGAGAAACAAGAACAGCTTTCAGGTCTTTTGCCACCATTTCACGGGCGGAATAGAGCTGATAACCCACAGGCATTTTCTTCATAGCAGGTATACCTCCAAAATGATTCACTTCTATGTATTTATATCATATCACATTTTTCCTTGTCTTGCCATATCAAAATGGGATGGTGACAAAAGAATTCGCAGGGCATTGATTTTCTTGCATTCGCCATGACCCGATGGTATAATACTAACAAAAAACAAAGAAAGGAATGATCTCCTTGGCTTTGATTGAATTAACCGCCTATTCTCATACGCTGGAAATGGAAGTGGACTTTTTCGTCATTCTGCCGGAACAGGCAAAGGCCCTCATCGGCATGGATGGCAAGGCCTCTGCCACCTGCCCCACTCTGTATCTTCTTCACGGCATGAGCGACGATCACTCCATCTGGCTGCGCCGCACTTCCATCGAACGCTATGCCGCAGAAAAGGGCATTGCCGTGGTGATGCCTGCCGGCGATCTCAGCTTCTATACCGATATGGCCTACGGCGAAAAATACTGGACGTTTATCTCTGAAGAACTGCCTGCCATCTGCCGTTCCTTCTTCCCCATGATGAGCACAAAACGAGAAGATACCTTTGTAGCCGGCCTATCCATGGGCGGCTATGGTGCGCTCAAATGCGGTCTGCGCGGATACAATACCTTCTCTTGCGCTGCCGGCCTCTCCGCTGCCACTGATGTGGTGGGTGCCCGGAAAGCCGGCAACAGAAATACCGGCCTGTGGCGTGATATTCTGGGGGACGATCCGGGCGAATGGGATTTCAACGATCTTTTTACCGCAGCAGAGGATTACGCTAAGGGAAAGAATCCCCCCTTGAAGCTTTATTGCTGGTGCGGCACGGAAGATTTTCTCTATCAGTCCAACCTGAAATTCAAAGATCATCTGGAAAAACTGGGCCTTGATTTCACCTATGAGGAAGGCCCCGGCAATCACAGCTGGCCCTACTGGGATGACAAAATCCAGCGCGTTTTGGAATGGCTGCCCATCGGAAAGGAGGAAAACTAAATGGCCCTTGCAAGAACCCGTCTTTTTTCCGATGCCCTTGGTCTTTGTGTCACCGTGGATGTAATTCTGCCCCAGCGCAGGGATAACGCACAGAACCACAAATTGCCCGTTCTGTGGCTGCTCCACGGCGCTTTTGGTAACCATGCCGATTGGATCCGCCGCACCTCTATCGAGCGTTATGTGGCTCCTTACGGCCTGGCAGTCGTAATGCCATCCGCCCAGAATTCCTGCTATACCGATATGGCCCACGGCAGTAAATACTACACCTTCATTTCCGAAGAACTGCCCCGGAAACTTCGTACAATGTTCAACTTCTCAGAAAAACGAGAGGATAATTTCATTGCCGGTCTGTCCATGGGCGGCGCCGGTTCCTTCATGATCGGCCTGGCCAATCCGGAAAAGTACGGTGCCATCGGTTGTCTTTCTGCCGGGGCTGTAAATTACAAAGGCTCCTTCCATCAGGGCCGCCGCCGGGAACTGACCATCGGTGATCAGCCCACAGAAAACAGCTATTTGGATGTATATGGCAATGCAAAGAAAATCGTGGAAAAAAAGCTTCCCTGCCCCCGCATTTTCCACTGCTGCGGCGATGACGATTTCCTTCTGCCCTGTGCCTATGACACCAAGGCTTTCTTTGAATCTATGCCCGGCAATCCTTTTGATTATCAGTTCCTTCCTGCTCCCGGGGCACATACCTGGGAATTCTGGGATGAACACATTCAGGATTTCATCCAATACCTGAACCTGCCGGACGTCAGAGAACAATACAAATGATTTCTACAAAGCAAAAGCGCACATGACCCACGCCTCAAAGCTGTGGAGCATGTGCGCTTTTGAACTGATTGGCCATTCCTTATTGCAGTTTTTTATACAAATAAATCACCAGATCGTCATCCACCGTGCAAACGGTCTCATACTGCACGCATTGCTTGTCCTGATACCACACGCCGGAACCATCCGGTATATAGCCCCGCTTTGCGTACATCCGCTGGGCACTGCCGTATTCTTTACAAAGCCCAACCCCCAGGCATACGGTATCGCTGCGCTGTGCCGCAATCCTTTCCGCTGCTTCCATCAGGCATTGTCCAATGCCCTTGCGCTGGTATTTCTGCAAAACACCCAGATCAACGATGATGGGCCATTCTTTCCCTTTGAATGGCCCTTCGTTTGCTTCAAAATACAAATACACATTCCCGGCAGGTTGCCCCTGATATTCTGCTGTCAGCGCTGTACATTTGCCTTCAGCCGCTTCCCGCATCCGAAAATGATAATAATCCACATCCGGGTGCCAGCCCTGGGCTGTGTATTCATCATTCAAAACCTGCGCATCCGCTTTTTCCATATCCCGGATGATCACGTCTCTATCCTGATAGTAAATCATATTTCCCCCATAGTCAAACAGCAAGCCGAAAAGATCTTCCGGCATGCCGTATTTTTATTGGTCTTCAAACATCTGGTAGTATTGTTCCCGGGTGATCAGGCATTTCCGGGGCTTGGACCCTTCGGAAGCGCTGACAATCCCTCGCCTTTCCATTTCATCCACCAGCCGGCCGGCCCGGGCATAGCCGATGCGGAAGCGGCGCTGGAGGAGGCTGGTGGAAATCTGTTCGTCTTCCACCGCCATTTCAATGGCTTCCATCAGCAGTTCATCCGTTCCGTCGTTGCTGTCACCGGCGCCGTGGGGCCTGTCTTCACCGCCGATGGTATCCGCAGTAGGTGTTTCCTTATCAGCGTTTTCCAGATGTTCCATAATATTGGGATCATAGGACGTCTGATACCGCCGGGAAATATAATCCGTAATGGCATTCACTTCGTCGTCGGAAACAAAGCAGCCCTGCACACGCACCGGCGAAGAACCGGCAGGCTTATAGAGCATATCGCCCTTGCCCATCAGCTTTTCAGCGCCGTAGATATCGATGATGGTACGGCTGTCCGTACCGGAAGAAACGGCAAATGCAATGCGGCTGGGAATATTATTCTTCACAACGCCCGTGATAACGTCCACAGAAGGACGTTGGGTAGCCAGCACCATATAAATACCGGCAGCACGGGCCAGGGCCGCCAAACGACGGATGGATTCTTCCACGTCTTTCCTGCACACTTCCATCAGGTCGGCCATTTCGTCGATGATCACCACGATATTGGGCAGTTCTTTATCTGTTCCCCGATACATATCGTTGTAACCGGCCAGATTGCGTACGCCTTCGGAAGAGAACTTGCCGTAGCGTTCCTGCATCTCCTGCACCACCCAGGCAAGGGCACCGGCAGCCTTTCGGGGATCGCTGATAACGGGCACCAACAGGTGCGGAATGCTGTTGTACACTGTCAATTCCACCTGCTTGGGGTCGATCATGATCAGCCGCACCTGTTCGGGCGAGCTGCGGTACAGAAGGCTGCAAACAATGGAGTTGATGCACACAGATTTACCGCTGCCGGTAGCACCGGCAATGAGCAAGTGGGGCATTTTGGAAAGATCGCACAGCACGGGCGACCCGGCAATATCCATGCCCAGCGCCACCATCAGGGGCGACGTGGCGTTGTGCATCTTTTCGCTGTCCAGCACTTCTTTCAGAGAAACGGTGCTCACCAGCTTATTGGGCACTTCGATGCCGATGTAGGAAGTGCCTTGAATGGGTGCTTCCACGCGCACATGCTTGGTTTTCAGATCCAGTGCCAGGTTATCAGCAGTATTGGTTACCTTGCTCACTTTCACGCCGGGAGCAATCTGGATGGCAAAACGGGTGATGGAAGGGCCGTGCATGATCTGCTTCACTTCCGCGTCCACGCCAAAGCTTCCCAGTGTTCCTTCAATCACTTCCGCCCGCTGATTATCTTCCTGGGCTGAATCGGCGCTGTCCACTGTTTTTCCGTCTTTCAGCAGGCGGATGGGCGGCGCCTGATAGCGGATGGGCATGGTCATTTCCGTTTGCTTCATCTGAGGTGCCCGGGTACCGTCCAGTTTGGCATCCGCCTTGGGTTCAGGAATGGGCTTGATGGGAATGCGTTCAGAAGAAATGGGCATCACAGGATCGGTATAGACCGGCTTGGGTTCGCCGCGTGTGGTGGTATGGGCCGGCATTTCACCGCTTTTTACTTCCTGCTGCCGCCGCTGCACCATTTCGGACCAGCTGGGTTTCACAGGCTTCTTTTCTTCGATAACAGCAGGTTCCTCTTTTTTCTTTACAGGTTCCGGTTGATACACCGCTTCCGGATTGGTCATGGAAATCTGCTTCTCTGTCCGGGGCCAGGGCAGCGTTTGTTCCTGCTTCACCGGCTTCTCGACAGGTTTTTGCACAACGGCTGTTTTCTTTTCTTCTGCCGCAGGCTTTTCTGTTTCATCCCAGGGCAGCTCATCTTCTTCCTGTGTCCATTCGTCTTCAACCGGTTGAACAACAGGCTGTTTTTTCTCTTCGTTTTTCCAGCCGAATTTCTTTTCGGCATAGCGTCTGGCCGTTTCTTCCTTGCTCGGAACGACACATTCAGGTTCATCCGCCGGCTGCACAGGCGCCTCTTCCCGTGCCGGTTCCGCAGCGACGGGCTTATTCTGCCAGCTGCGCGCAGGAACAGGCGCAGTATCTTCGCTCGTTTTTATCGGCGCAACCTTTCCTGCAGGTGAATAACGGTTATTTACAGATTCCGTTTTCGCCGGTTCTCTGTAAACAGGCACGGCAGAGGAAGTATGTAACGGGAATTTTTCATCATACAGTTCGTTGGAAACAGGATAAAATCCGTCCACAGGCTGCACCGTCTGCTTTACCGTGGGCACAGGAGTCTGCACAGGATAAGCCGGTGCAGGATCAGGGTAATACTGGTATTCATCTTCCTGCATTTCCACCTGCTGCACAGGCGCATGGGGGTCCATGGGCATCTGCTGAACCACCGGATTTCCTTCTGCATGCTGGTTCTGCGTTTCCCTTTCAAGGCGAGCTGCTTCTTTTTCAGCGCGCTTCTGCTGCGCCCTGGCCCTTCTTTCTTCAGCCCCTTCGCTGAAAGCACGGATCAGTTCACCGGGATTTTTCCGGATCAGCAGGAACAAAAGTGCAATCATCAGGCAAATCACGAAAATGGCGCCCAATATATTCCCCATCACCTGCCACACAGGGTAAGCAAACAGCATGCCAATCCAGCCGCCGGCACCCTTTGCGCCGGTCATTCCTGTTGCACCATCGGCATAAGCATAATTCAGAAATGTAAAATAATCGGTCTTTGCATTATTCAGCTTGATATAATCAAGATAGGACAAACCAATACCGGAAAAACCGGTAATCAGCGTAAACGCAACCAGGAAAAGCACATATAAAGCCAGCAAAATCCAATTGGTCCGCATATTCACCTGATGCCGGGTGGATACCAGCATTTTGATCCCTGTCCAGATCAGCAGCAGCGGAAAAGGTATGCAAACAACACCGCAAAGGCCGTTCAATGCCCTGGCCAATTCTTTAGGAATCAGATTTCCTTCCGCAGCAACAAACATGGCTAACAGCCAGCAAATGCCAAGCGCCAGAAAAACGATGCCAAACGTCATCGTTACGGCAGCGTTTTTCCCTGTGGACGTATATTCTACTGTTTGCTTCTTTTTTGGTTTTCCCTTGGTTGTGCTCATGCAGGTTCCCCTTTATTGTTCTAATGCAATTTTTATGTATTGTATCACGCCGTTATCATCAGCATACAGCGTATAGGCAACCATCTGCTTTTCAAAACAGACAGCCATTTCCCTGCGGTATGTCAGGCTGGTACCGGAACAAACCCTGTATTCCGCGGCTGTATCAGCATCGATAGCCATTAGAATACCGTCCGCACCCAACAATGTTTTGGCTTCATCCAGCGTAGTTTTGCCGGTACAAATACCATTATCATCCAGATTGGACACCAGAATGCCCCGTACTTTTTCTTCGCTTTCGTCCGTCAGCAGCAATGCGCCCTGCAGCACGGCATCTTCCACTTCGTAGCATGCACCGCCCGGATAGTATTCGGAATCGATGGTGGAACGAAAACGGGTAAGTGCCGTCTGCATCTCATTCCCCAGGCAGAACCGGTTCCCCAGCCCCATCATAAAGCCGGCCTGCGGCTTATCTGAAAGAATGCCGTGCAGGTAGCTGCCTTCCGTCAGGTCATAGTAGGGTTCCAGTTCGCTGAACCGGAAATACACAGAACCGCTGAAGCCGGACAGGAAAGAAAGCTGATCCCGTTCATACCAGATGATCATATTGCCATATTCATCGATGGTATAGCGGTCAAAAGGCACGGGAAGCAATTGCCTGTTTTCCAGATGGGTGGACAGATTCTCTTCCATGCCTTCCACTTTCGCCTCCATATAGGCCATGGCGCCGTCCGCATCTGCAAACAAAGCTTCAAAGGGAATTTCTTCCCCGGTGGTGATATCAAACGTCATGGGGTAATACACCTGGGACGGCCTGCCCACGGGCATCTTTCCGTTGGCACTGACAGCAACGGAGTACACATTGCCCTTTTGCATCATCATATCCGGAAAAACCTGCAGCCCGGCGCTGCCTGTGCCGTAGGTCATGATGTTTTCGTAAGCGGCAATCTGTGTTTTTTCCCGGACGGCAGCATTGATCACATCAGCCTGACCAACCCCATCAGAAAGTTTGGGAACCACCAGAAAATCGTCCCCTTCCACCATCATCATTTCCAGCGATGTGGCAGAAAGCTCCTCATCAAAAGCCGGACACATCATCATGGATACATCCGCCAATGCCCACGGGGCGATCACCAATTGCACCGCAATCAGGAAAAACAAAAGACCCTTTTTCATCCGTTTATCCTCCACTTTCATATTATAGCGTATTTTTACCCTTTTTTCAAGTTTCCGTACAGCATGGGCTGCAATTGCGCACCGGCGAGCGCCGCGGATAGCGCAGCAGAGATTTTATCAAAATCTGCCACAAGGGAACGGGGTTTCCCCACCGGATCATCCTGTCCAAAGGGCACAAAATAAACGTTTCTCATGACCAAAATCTTCCCGATGTTTTCTGCAGATGTACTTAAGCCGTCGTTGGTGGAGGGTGCAATGAGCACAGGCCGGCCATTTCGCAGGTGGGATTTTGCGCCCAGCAATGCCGGCGTATCAAAGATGCCATGGGCCATCCTGCCAAGGGATGCCCCTGTCATGGGCGCAATCACGTAAGCATCCAATAGTTTTCTGGGGCCGATGGGCTCCGCTTCCTGCATGGTGGCAATGGGTTCCTTTCCGGTAATTTTCAGCAAGGTGTCTCTAACCGCTTCCTTGGAATAGAAACGTGTATCCCTGTCTCTTACAGAAAAAGACAGAATGGGCGTCACTTCATACCCTTCTTCCACCAATTGCTCCACTGCCCGAAACACCCGCTGGAATGTGCAATACGATCCTGTCAGGGCAAAGCCAACCCTTGTTTTGCTCATATTTTTCCGCTCCTTTCTATAAAATCAAGCCACACCTTCGCTGCATCCATGGGACAATATCTGCCCGGCAATCCGCCCTCTATCCGCACTTTCACGTTGAGCCTTTCTGCTGCATGCATATCAATCCCATAGGGTGCGCTTGCCAGTTCCATGATCAAAATATCGCTTTGAACACACTTCAGCTCTTCTTCCGTTACCACAAGACATGGCACCGTATTAAACACATAGTCCATTTCTCCGATCATATCCCGTATCTGCCGCATGCTGATACTGTTTTCCCCGGCTTCACGCCTTGCCTTTTCGCTTCTTGCAGCAACGGTCACCCGGCTGCCCATGCCCCGTAGCATTTCTGTCAGGAATTTGGCAATTCTGCCATAACCAATGACCATGCATTTTGCATAGCACAGAGCTTTCTTCCTTGCATTCATGGCTTTCCAGATAGCGCCTTCAGCCGTAAGCCTTGCATTTTCCAGCAGAAATATTTCGTCATCCAATACGTTTTCAAATTGCCATTTTTCGTTATCCATCATTTCCTTTAAAGCAGTTTCCGCTTTCCCGCCAATGATTTTTTGCCCTTTTGGAAAATACCGCTTTATATCGGCAACTCCGGCTTTGGGCAACGGCAAAACCACTGCATCCGGCGTTTTTTCTGTTATGTCATGGCCTCTTTTCATCGCCTGCTGCTTCAACGCCAAGCTTCTTTCGTCATTTCCTGTGATGTACAGCCGCATGGCTCTTCCCCCTTTCCCTTCCCTGCATCTTATGCCATGAAAAAGACAGCGGTGAAATAATCTTGCCTTTTGCTGATTGACTTTCTTCTTTTGTGGCATTATTATGGTAAAAGAAACTGCAGGAGGTTCTTTCATGTATCAGGGAAAGCTTGTAAAACTGCGCGCTTTTGATAACAGCGATCTTATGTTCGCTCTGAGTATCCAGAACGATTATCAGGTGATGCGCACGGCTTCATCCGGTATCTTGTATCCATCCACGGTGGAAGATCAGGCCCGGTTCATGAGTAATCAGACCAGCTACACCGCCGGCGATTATCAATTCGCCATTGAGCGGCTGGATAACGGACGTTTCATCGGCCAATGCGGCTTGTCCCAGGTTTCCTGGAAAAACCGCCGAGCGGAAATTGCCATCATGCTGGACAGCCGTTTTATCGGTCAGGGTTTTGGTACGGACGCTGTTTCTCTTCTTTGCAAATTTGCTTTTGATGAAATGAACCTGCACAAGTTGAAAGCCACTGTGTTTGATTTCAACACTTCTGCCATCCGCTGCTATGAAAAATGCGGCTTTGTGCAGGAAGGCGTTCTGAAAGACGAAGTATACCGGGAAGGAAAATTCCACAATGCCGTTGCGATGGCACTGTATAAAACGGAGGAATAAACCATGGAATATACCGAAATCACCGTTTCCACCAATACTCAGGGGTCCGAAATTGTTTCCGATCTTTTTCTGCGTCTTGGTGCTGTAGGTACCCAGATTCTGGACCGGGCTGATTTGCCCGATCCCACGAAACCTACAGCCAACTGGGAACTGATGGATCAGTCCGTCATCGATGCCATGCCGGAAGACGTTCAGGTAAAAGCCTGGATCGAAGAAGATAAGTTGCCCACCATTTTGCCCGCTCTTCAGGAAGAAGTATCTTCCCTCAAATCCCATGTACCTTCTCTTGGTTCCCTCACCCTTTCCCTGCAAGGCGTAAAGGAGGAAGATTGGTCCGAAAACTGGAAGCAATATTATAAGCCTTTCCGCATCGGTCAGCACATGGTGGTCAAGCCCACCTGGGAAGATTTCGATCTGAAAGAAGATGATCTGCTCATCGAAATTGATCCCGGCATGGCCTTTGGCACCGGAACCCACGAAACCACAGCTATGTGCGTACAGCTGATTGAAAAATACTATGCTTCCGGTTCTCTGCTGGACGTGGGCACAGGCAGCGGCATCCTGGCCATTGCCACCGCCCGGCTTGGCGCAAAGGATATTTACGCCGTGGATATTGATCCCGATGCCGTGCGTGTTGCCCGGGAAAATGTGGAGCATAACGGCCTGGAAAACATAATTGATGTGCAGCAGGGCGATCTGCTCCAGGGACTCAGCCGTCAGTTTGATTTTGCTGTGGCCAATATTCTGGCACCCGTCATCTGCATGCTGGCTGCGCCTTTGAAAAAACATCTGGCTCCCGGCGGCAAATTCGTCTGCTCCGGCATCATCAAAGAAGCGGAAAACGATGTGTTTGAAGCCCTGAACGCTGCCGGCTATATCATCGACGAAACCTGCTATAAAGGCGATTGGGTGGCTTTCGCCTGCCATATCTGATAAATAAAAAACGGCTTTCTGTAACAATCATTGCGGAAAGCCGTTTTTTGTATGAAAAAGCGCAACCCCTAAGAATTGCGCTTTGTTATTTACTTCTTGCCGAACAGGCCCTTCACTTTGCCAAGAATGTTTTTCAGGCCGCCGAACTTACCGGCGATTTCGTCCAGATTGATCTTGCCCTTCACGGCAGAAACGATCTTTTCCAGCACATCGTTATCCAGATCAATATTACCAAGAATCTTTTTCACGGTTCCCATGGGATCCTTTTTGAACTGGGCCACAGCATTTTTGTTGCCGGTCAGTTTTTCAACAACCTGATCAATCAGTTGTTCGAGATTGAAATCAGCCATCTCAGTTTCCCTCCATTTCAATCTTGGCGTCCACAGCGTTTTTGCGAACGGATTCGATACCGTTCAGGCAGCTCTTTTCAGAAGCATAGCCTTCGGAAGCGGCAATGTTCTGGCCGTTCTTGGCCTTCAGGCGGAAGCGGAATTCACCGGCATTGTCCTTGTACACTTCGAACTTGGGATGCTTCTGTACAGCATAGCCTTCTTCCGTCTGGTTTTCCAGATTGGCAATGGGGGCATTGGCCATAACGGAAGCGATACCGGCCTTGCAGGTGGTCAGGCTCTTGTACATCTGGGAAGTAGCGATGGTTTCGCCGTTGCCGGCCTTCAGGCGGAAAGAGAACTTATCATTCTTTTCACGAATAACAAACTTGCCCATGGAAGAACACTCCTTTGTGTTTTTTTTCATTATAGCAAATAAGCCGTAAAATAACAAGGGTTTTCTTTTGTTTGCAATACTTTTTTCGGCTTATTTCTGCATTTCTTCATGCATCGCCTGGGCGGCCGCTTTGCCTGCCCCCATGGCCAGAATCACCGTAGCCGCACCGGTCACCGCATCGCCGCCGGCATATACATGATCCCGGGTTGTCAGTCCGGCTTCGTTTCGGGTAATGATGCAGCCGTGCCTGTTGGTATCAAGCCCCTCCGTAGTCTGCCGGATGAGCGGGTTGGGGGATGTGCCGATGGCCATGACCACGCAATCACAATCCAGGGTGAAATCGCTTCCTTCTTCCACCACAGGGCTGCGGCGTCCAGAAGCATCCGCTTCCCCCAGCACCATTTTTACGCAGCGAATGCCGCAAACATTCCCGTTTTCGTCACCGAGAATGGCGGTAGGATTATTCAGCACCCGGAAGACAATCCCTTCTTCCTGTGCATGTTCCACTTCTTCTTTCCGGGCAGGCATTTCCGCCATGGAGCGGCGATAGATGATGGATACTTCTTCCGCACCCAGGCGCAGGGCGCATCTTGCAGCATCCATGGCCACATTGCCGCCGCCCACAACCGCCACCTTTTTGCTCATCTTGATCGGCGTATGGCTGTCTTTGCGGTATGCCTTCATCAGGTTCACGCGGGTAAGGAATTCATTGGCGGAATACACGCCCTTCAGGCTTTCGCCGGGAATGCCCATAAACCGGGGCAATCCGGCGCCGGTGCCGATGAAAATGCTCTTGTATCCCTGTTCAAACAATTCATCGATGGTGAGCACTTTGCCGATAACCATATCGGTATTGATGGTCACACCCAGCTGCTTCAGCGTATCAATTTCTTTCTGCACAATGGCCTTGGGCAGGCGGAATTCAGGAATGCCGTATACCAGTACGCCGCCGGCCACATGCAGCGCCTCAAATACCGTTACGTCATAACCGAGCCGGGCCAGATCCCCGGCACAGGTGAGACCGGAAGGACCGGCACCGATGACAGCCATTTTTATTCCGTTGGAGGCAGGCTTTTCCAGCGGCTCACCATTTTCCATGTGCCAGTCTGCCACATAGCGTTCCACCCGGCCAATGGCTACAGCTTCCCCTTTTATGCCGCGAACGCACTTGGCCTCGCACTGCTTTTCCTGAGGACACACCCGGCCGCATACAGCCGGCAGCGTGCTGGATCTGGAAAGAATGGCATAGGCGCCGCTTTCATTGCCGTTTGCCACTTCCTTCAAAAAGGCAGGAATATCAATCTTCACCGGGCAGCCACTGACACAGGGACTGCTTTTGCAGTTCAGGCACCGGGCCGCTTCATCCCTTGCCACTTCCATGGAATAGCCAAGGGCAACTTCACTGAAATTGCGGCTGCGTTCTTTTGCATCCTGCATGGGCATAGGGGCTTTTTCCATCCGCATATTGGGCATTTATTCTTCCCCCTTTTTCAGCAGGTTGCAGGTTTCTTCATAAGCGTGCCGCTCAAAATCCCGATACATGGAAGCCCGGGCCATGGCTTCGTCAAAATCCACCAGATGGCCGTCAAAATCCGGCCCGTCCACACAGGCAAATTTTGTTTCGCCTCCCACGGTAATGCGGCAACCGCCGCACATGCCGGTACCGTCTATCATCACAGGATTCATGCTCACCATGGTTCTGATGCCGTAATTCTTTGTCAGAAGGCTCACAAACTTCATCATCACCAATGGCCCGATGGCAATTACCAGATCATACCCGGCTCCGTTTTCAATATTCTTTTTCAGCGCATCCGTCACAAGGCCCTTTTCCCCGGCGCTGCCGTCATCGGTCATCAGGGTAAAATGATCGGATACCTTTTCAAATTCATCCTGCATGATGACAAGATCCTTGCTGCGGAAACCTACCACGGTATCCACCGCGGCCCCCATTTCATGCAGTTTTCTGGCGACGGGATACGCAATGGCGCAGCCCACGCCGCCGCCAATCACGGCTGCTTTTTTCACTCCGTCCAGCTCCGTGGCTTTACCAAGCGGCCCTACCACACTGGGCAGCAAATCCCCGGCATTCATACGGGAAAAACGCAGGGTGGTAGCGCCTACCGCCTGCACCACCAGGCTGATGGTGCCCTTTTCCCTGTCATAATCGGAAATGGTCAGGGGAATCCTTTCTCCCTCTTCACACACCCGGACAATCACAAATTGGCCCGGCTCAGCCTTTTTGGCAATCAGCGGCGCTTCAATCACCGCCCGGAATACCTGTTCGTTCAAAAAAGTCTTTTCCCTGAGAAAAAACATCGTTCTTTTCCTTTCCTGCATCTTTTGATACAGCTGTCATTATAGCTTCATATTCCGTTTTTGCCAATATTCATTTTGTTCTTTATCTGCATAAATATAGTTGTTATTCATTGTGTGCATTGTATTTTTATACTACAGATTGACGTTTGCGACAAAATACGCTATAATTTGCATGACTATTTTCCGAAGGGAGAAAACGTATATGTTTGGTCGCCGTCCTGATGGTAAGGTTTTAAAGAATATTGACCCCATGATCGCCATTACCCCCTATCTCATGCCCATGCGCTGCGATGCCCAGGTCATGCTGGATCTGAAGGCCGACTATGAAAAGCTGGCCCGCTACATCACCGCCAAAGGCGCCGAAGGCCATAAGATCACCTTTACGGAACTGGTCATTGCCGCTTTTGTCCGCGTGATTGCAGAATTGCCCGAAGTAAACCGCTTCATCGCCAACAAGCGTATCTATGCCCGCACGGAACTGGCTGTTTCCTTTGCCTTGCTCAAGGATACAGGCGATCCCGATACTATCGAGGAAAACACCGTCAAGGCAAAATTCAACCCCACGGATACCATTTTCGACGTATCCGAAAAAATCAAAAGCATGATCGCCGAAAACCGCCGGGAAGAAGCGGACAACCTGACCATCAAACTCACCCGGCTTCTGCTCAATCCCTATCTTGCCAAAACCATCGTTGCCATCGCGAAATTCCTGGATCGCTATGGCATTCTTCCCAAATTCCTCATGGATGCGCTGCCTTTTTACACCAGCATGTTCCTGACCAATATGGCCTCCATCGGCATGCCGGCCGTGAAACACCACATCTATAATTTCGGCACCACTTCCCTGTTTATCTCCATCGGCGCGGTAGAACGCAGCGTGGTTCCCGGCCCGGATGGCAAGCCTGCGCGTAAACGTATGCTGCCCTTTGGCATTGTGGCGGACGAGCGCATTTGCGCCGGTGCTGTGTACGCCAAGATGGTTGCCCGTTTCAACGAACTGATGAATAACCCGGCCCTGCTGGAAGAAGTGCCCCAGAATGTGCGTTTTGAAGAAGATAACGTATATGATGCAAACGGCAAGGTGAAGAAGCACAAAGTAAAAAAGGTGTCCGACTCCGCCGTTTCCGCCTGATCTTCCCTGTCTATAATTTACATTTCCATCCCCTTGTTTTCATTGACAAAACAGGGGGATTGTTTTATGATTACAAATGGTGCAAACTTTCATTTCGGAGGCTAAACCGATGAAAAATAAACTTCTTGTCCTGTTCATGTCTCTTCTGATGAGTGCCCTGCTGCTTATCGGCGTCGTTCCCGCTGCTTTTGCCGAGGGAGGCGAAGTCAGCGGTATTGTCTGGGTGGATAAAGACGCGGACGGCGTAAATAACGGTGAACGCGGTTTCAACGCCGTAAAAATCACCCTGCAGAAGATGCTCCCCGACGGTACTGCTGAAAGCATTGTCAGCACCTGGTCGGAAAAGAACGGCTCCTATGCTTTTGCCGTTGCGGAAGATGGTGAATACCGTCTTCATTTTGAGCTGCCCAAAGATTACCGTTTCACACGCCACGGTCTGGATAGCCATGTTCTGCCTGCCAAGGGCAACGTAAGCGACACCCTTCCCTTCACCGTTTCCGGTGGCCAGGCAATCACGGTCAATGCCGGCGGTTTGTCCGGCAATTCCTATGTGTCCATCATAGCCTTTGAAGACTTGAATCTCAACGGCGGCCGTAGAGAATCCGAACCCCGGGTGCGCAATGTGCAGGTGCAGCTCTATTATGATTTCAACGGAACTTCCTATCTCATCGCCGAAACCGATACCAACAAAAACGGCGAAAACAGCATTTCCTATCTATCCCCCGGTTCTTACTACATCAAGGCCATCCTGCCTGATAATTTTGTAGCCGGTCCTCTGGGCGAAAAAATCTCCTCGTTCTATAATTGCATGCAGCCCAGCACCGATGAAATTTGCTATTCCCTGCCTTTTGAACTGCCCCAGAAAGGCGGCGTTTCCGTAGGGATCGGCATGGTGACCACCGGTTCTCTCTCCGGCAGTGTATGGCTTGATGCCAACGGCAACCAGCAAAAAGACACCGGCGAAGAAAATTTCAGCGATGTAATGGTTACCGTCCATTCGGCTGAACTGAACATCACCCGCACCGCCGACGTGGCCGGGGACGGCACGTTCTCTTTCTCCGGCCTGCAGCCTGCCAATTACAGCCTGATCTATACCCTCCCTGAAGGCCATATTTTTGCAGAAGGTAACGATTCCGCACTGCATGATATTGCAAAAGAAGCTGCGCAGCCCGTTACCATCCTTGCTGAACAACATACGACCGCCAAGCCTGTCGGCGCCGCTGCAGCCTCCAAAGTGAATGTGTCCGTATACGACACGGACGAAGAACAGGTACTGCCCCTTTCTCAGGTGCAGGGCACCCTCATCCAGAACGGCAAGGAAATCTGCACCGCCGTATCCGATGAAAACGGTTTGATGCATTTCCCCATCGCCCGTGCCGGGAACGCTACGGTCCAGATCCTGCTGCCCGAAGGGTATGTGGTAGCGGAGGATGGCGGCGCTTTCCCCTATGCAAACTGCTCCACTGCACCTTCCTTTGATCTTACCGTTCCCCTTTCCGACACCGCCTCCGCTGATGGTTTTGCCGTGAAAGCTGCATCTGTTTCCGGCAGGCTGGTAGAAGACCCCACCAATACAGGCATCCTTTCCGAAAGCAACATGCCCCTTCCCGGCTATACCGTGCAGGCTATTGACGGGAAGGATCAGGTTGTGCAGCAAACCATAACCGATGCTGACGGCTTCTATACCCTTCCCAACCTTGTTCCCGGCACCTATTATGTGCGTTTCCTGCTGGATGACCGCTATATTGCCACGCCCTATATGTCCGAAGAAAATTCCGCCTATAATGCCATCGTCATTCAGGAACCCACCTTCGGCGAAACGGATGCCTTTGTGCTCTATCCGGGCCAGAATAAAATGTCCGTAAACGGTGCTTTATTCAAGGCCGGCATTGTGGATGGCTATGTGCTGCTCAATCCCGCTTATGACGGGCTTGCTACCAACGCCGGCGGCGCGCAGAACATTACCGTCACCCTGCTGGATGAACAGGGGAATCCCTGGCAGGATTACGCCTATGATATTACCGATGAAAACGGCTATTTCTGCATCAAAGGGATTCTGCCCGGCGCCTTCATGCTGCAATATACGCTTGATGAAAGCAGCGCTTTTGTGCTGCCCGATACCAAATCAGCATCCTATACCAGTCCGGCTTTCGTCATTGAAAACGGTTCTGAAATCCATGTAGATCCCATTGCCACGGTGTATACTGCCACGCTGGCCGGTTCCGTAAAAGATTACACCAGCGAAGCCGGAGTGCCTGCCCGAATGACCCTAACCAATCAGCGCACCCATGAAGTGTTCACCGTCAATACCGATCCGGACGGTGCATACGCTTTCACCCATCTGCTGCCCGATCAGTATCAGCTGGATGTGGAACTGGCTGACGGTTATCTCTTTGCCGACAGTCCCAAATCCGTGCTGCCCTACCTGAACGAAAGCGCCTCTTCTGCCCTTGTGACCATGCCCATGGGCGTGTCCGAAGAGAACTGCAATATCATCGCCTCCCTGCCTGTCAGCTGGAACGTGCAGCTGTATCTGGATGCCAATGGCAACGGTTCCCGGGACCAGGATGAGCCGTCCGCAGCCGGCCGCACGGCGGAACTGTATCTGCGCGAAGACCTGATCGGCCAATATACCGCTGACGAAAACGGCCGTCTGTGCTTTGAAAACATCATTCCCGCTTCCTACACCCTGATGCTGCCCCTTGCCGATAACGAAATCCTGTCTGCCTCTCCCGAATCTTCTTCCGTAACGATCAGCCAGGACGGCGTTTCCGTTGCCATCCTGCCCTACGCCTCCATCCAGGGTCAGGTATGGTCCATGGACGGCACGGCAAACGGCGTGGAAGGGCTGGAAATCTCTCTGGTGCAAAACGGACAGGTTGTCATGCAAACCGTCACCGATCACGACGGTAACTACACTTTTGAAAAGCTGCTGAAGGGTGATTATCAGCTGCGCTCCAATCTGCCGGCTGGTTTCTCCTTTGCCCGTATGCAGGACGTATCGGCCCGCAACAGCTATATCCTCAGCCAAGTGGACGGTTCCTCCATTTTCGGCATGATCCCCCTGCAAATGGGTCAGCATTTCACAGGTGCCGATATCGGCATCGGTGCCATGGGCTCCATCGGCGATACCGCCTGGATTGACCTGAACAAAAACGGCATGCAGGATATCGGTGAAACGCCCCTGCCCGGCGTGATCATCGAACTGTATCAGTATGACAATCTGGTAGCATCTGCCGTCACCGACGTGTACGGACATTATCATCTGGATAACCTCTATCCCGGCGCTTACGAAATGCACGTCACCATGCCCAAGGAAGTAAAGCCTACCATTCAGCAGGATCAATTTCCCCTGGTTGCCAGCATCCTTCCCGAAAGCGATGATACGACCGTCGTGGTGGAAAATGTGATCGTTCCGTCCAACGCCAAAGACCTCAACCTGGACCTTGGCTTCATGCTGAAAAAGAAGAACGTCTATCCCGCTTCCATCAAGGAAGTTCCCCAGAAAGACTGGTCTTCCTATCCCCATCCGGAAGACTGATTCACCATAACCTTACCAAAGAAAAGCAGGTGATGGCCATGAAGAAAGAAAAGGTTTTCCTCCTTCTGATAGCCATTGCCTGCTTTTCTGTTCTGGCTTATTTATCCATCACAGCCCTTATAAACTACCAACCGGTGGAAACGCAGCATCTTACCGCCTCTGCATCCGTCCTGCCAAAGCCGACCATTGCGCCCTATACGGGCACACTCAATCCATTATCAGCCACGCTGGATGAACTGGACACCTTGCCCGGCATCGGTCCATCTACCGCGCAGGCTTTCCATGATTATCTGAATACACCCGGCAACACTTTTGTCTTCGCTGAAGATATCACCAATGTGAAAGGAATCGGCACAAAGAAATTGCAGGATATCCTGCCCTATCTGTGGCTGCCTGCGCCGGCTGTACCTTCGGTATCCCCGCTCTTTCCCGGCGAATAATCAAACCACCCTCCGCATAAGCAAAAGGGTGGTTTTCTTTATCTTTGGATACGCTTTATCCATATTTTATTCTTGGATCGCTGCAAGCGCATCTTCTTGGGATGGCGATACACCACAGCCGCCGTACACAGCCCCACATAGGCAGCACCAGCATTTTTCAGTTCTTTGGCGCAGGCCTGCGCTGTACTGCCGGTGGTGCGCACGTCGTCCACCAGCAAGAGTCTTTTCCCTTCAATGTACATGCAGGCATGAAAACAACCCTGTATGTTCTTTTCACGCTCCGCAACAGGCGTTTTGCTCTGCGGTTTCTGATAGCCGCTTCTGGATAATGCATGCAGCACAGGAATACCAGTCCTTTTTGAAAGCTGCTCTGCCAATAATTCCGCCTGATTCATGCCTCTTTCTTCCAGCCGCTTTTTGTTCAACGGTACCGGAACGATCCCGTCATATGCCCTGTCAGGCAGCGATTCAAACAGCCTATCGCCCAGATATTCAATAAAACTGGTATTGCACTCGAATTTCAATTCATGAATCAGTTTTCGCGCTTCTTTCCGATAGCAAAAAGGTGCATAACTTTTATCGATGTCTTGCATTTTTCTGCTTCGGCACATCAGACATCCTTTTTGTTTGTGCATGGGAAACAGACATCTATCACAGGCGGAAGACGGCGGACGGAGGGTTTCCAACGCCCGCATACACGCCTCACACAATGCATATTTTTCGTTCACCAGTCTGTATTCGCCGCATACCTGGCAGGATGCGCTTTCCGGAAACAATACATGCCCGGCAAGCCTTTCAAAGCCATCCCGCAGGGCCAATGCTTTTTCTTTTATTCTTCCCATTTCACCCACCTCATTCGCCCTTATTTTACCACTTTCTTCTTTTATTTGCAAATTTTCCTACATTAACTTGACATCTGCAGCGTTCAAAGGTATTATTTATCTGTATAAAAATATCTTCGTCACGGTAAAAAATGAGGGGGAAACTTCTATGACGTACATGCCCTTTGATGCCAATGAAAGCCGTCCTATCCGGGATATTGCTTATGAACAGTTGAAACACGCCATTATTTCCGGCGATATTCCGGCCGGCAGCCGCATTGTGGAAACTGCCTATGCCGATAAACTGCATATCAGCCGCACGCCTTTGCGCGAAGCGCTTCGCAAGCTGGAAAGAGACGGCCTGGTGGAATATGTGCTCCATCGGGGCGTTGTGGTGCGCGCCTTTACCATCCACGATATCGACGAGATCCTCACCATCCGCAATGCAATGATGATGCTTATTTTGCCTTCCATTGTGGAAAATGTAACGCCCGAAGCCATTGAAAAGCTCAAGTCCATTCTGGCCGAAATGGACGTGGCTCAGGAAAGGGCAGACGCTGAAGCCCTGGCCCCCCTCAATCGTACGTTCCATTCCACCATGGAACACCTGTCTGACAAGCGCCGCATTCTCAGCGTTATCGACAGCCAGGAAGAATACATCATCCGTTTTGCCGCCGTTTCCATCGCCAGCATCGTCCGCCGCTCCAATGCCCATCAGGAACATCATGAAATGGTAAAGTTCCTGGAAGAGCGTGATCTGGAAGGCCTCAAAGAACTGATGCACCGCCATCTGGAGGAGAGCAAAGCCACCTGCCTTGCCGCTGTTTCGCAGAACAGAATCAAATAATTTTTCGGAGGAATATACAATGGATTGGACCTGGGATCTTTCCGTACTCTATAAAGGGTTTGATGATGAAAATATCAATAAGGATTTTGAACAGCTGAAAAAGCTGGTGGAAGAGGGTGCCGCCCTCATGCAGGGCGATGAAAAGACCGCCCTGGAAACCTGCGCCGATGCTTTTGAAACAATCAGTGCCCTGACCAATAAGCTCTTCAGCTTCGCCAGCCTCACCCTGGCCACCGATGCCAATAACGAAACCGCACAGCAGCTGATGGACCAGCTGATGAAATTCTATGTGCGCATTTCCCTGCTCCATTCCGCTTATGTGCGTTATCTGGGCAAAATTGAAAACCTGGAAGATATCATTGCTTCCAGCGAAAAACTGCAGAATATCGCTTTCTCCCTTCGCCGGGATAAGGAAGCGGCCGCCCATCTGATGGATGAGGGTGTGGAAGAATGGGTGCTGAAAATGTCCCTCACCGGCGGCGATGCCTTCTCTACCCTGCGCGATAAGCTGGATGCCACCCTGACCGTGGATGTGAACGGCGAAAGCATGCCCCTGTCCGCTGCCCGGGGCCTGGCATATCATCCCGATGCTGCCACCCGCAAGGCCGCTTATGAAGGCGAACTGCAATCTTATACCAAGATTGATATTTCCATGGCCGCCTGCCTCAACAGCATCAAGGGCGAAGCTCTCACCCTCATCGAAGCCCAGCGTTTCCCCTCCGTGCTGGAAAAAACCCTCTTTGACAGCAATATGGATATGGAAACCCTGAACGCCATGCTCACCGCCATGGAAGAAAGCCTGCCCTCCTTCCGCAAATACCTGCGCAAGAAAGCCGAAATCCTGGGCCACAAAAACGGCCTGCCCTTCTATGATCTTTTCGCTCCTCTCACTCCTCCCGGCTACGAACCCAAGATGTATACCATCGAGGAAGCGCGGGAAAAGCTGATCGTTGAAATGAGCAAATTCTCTCCCGATATGGGCGCTTTCATCCAGAACGCCTTTGATCAGCGCTGGATTGATATTTATCCCCGGGAAGGTAAGCAGGGCGGCGCTTTTTGTGCCGGCATCCATCACATGGATATCAGCCGCGTGATGACCAATTTCACCGGTTCCTTCTCAGATGTGAGCACCCTGGCTCACGAACTGGGCCATGCCTGGCACAACCGCTGCATGAAAGGCCTGCCCGAATGCATGACGGATGCGCCCATGCCCCTGGCTGAAACCGCTTCCATTTTCAACGAAACCCTTTTGTCCCATGCTGTGCTCTCTTCTGCTGAAAAGGCAGAACGCCTGGCGCTATTGGAATCCAGCCTGATGGAAGCCACCCAGACCATCGTGGATATCTTCAGCCGCTACAAGTTCGAATCCGCTGTAATCGAGACACGCAAGGATCATTCTCTCTCCGTTTCCGAACTGAAGCAACTCATGCTGGACGCTCAGGATCAGACCTATGGCGACGGCCTGGATCCGGAACTGCGTCATCCCTATATGTGGGCCTGCAAGTCCCATTACTACAATTCCGGTTTCAATTTCTATAACTTCCCCTACGCTTTCGGCCAGCTGTTTGGCACCGGCGTTTTCGCCCTGTATCAGCAGGAAGGCCCTGCTTTTGTGGAACGTTATAACCAGCTGCTCCGTTCCTGCGGCTCCGCACGGATTGCCGATGTGGCCATGAGCGTTGGCATTGATGTGCGCAACCCCGATTTCTGGCGCACTTCCCTGAAGGTCTATCAGGATAATATCGAAGAATTCATCACCCTGGCGGACCAGCTCTTCTGATTTTATAAATGCAAGGAGGCCATCCATGCAGGCATTGAAAATGCAAGTACTGGAAATTCTGAACGAAGATTGCCGTATTCCCCTGGAAAGGATCGCCACCATGACCGGCGCATCCCTTGAAAATGTGGCTCAGGCCATTGAAGAAATGGAAAACGACCGCATCATTCTCCATTATTCCCCCATCATTAACTGGGATAAGGCAGATAAAGAACGGGTGGAAGGTATGATCGAAGTGAAGGTCACCCCCCAGCGTGATCTTGGCTTTGATGCCATTGCCGGCCGCATTTACCGCTTTGACGAAGTAAAAAGCGTGTACCTGATGAGCGGTTCCTACGACCTTCTGGTGCTGGTGGAAGCCCACACCTTGAAGGATCTGGCTGCTTTCGTCAGCGAAAAGCTGAGCACTTTGGAAGCCGTTACCGGCACGTCCACCAGCTTCGTTCTTAAGCGCTATAAGCAGGATGGCGTCATTTTCGTAGGCGAACGCAGCGATAATCGACTGGCGGTGATCCCGTGAAAAGATCCTTTGTCAATCCCCATGTGGAAAGCGTTCCCCCCAGCGGAATCCGCCGTTTCTTTGATATCGCCGGCACCATGCAGGGTGCTATTTCCCTTGGTGTTGGCGAGCCGGATTTTGTAACGCCTTATCACATCCGCAACGCCGCCATTGACAGCCTGCTGGACGGCGAAACCCAATATACCCCCAACAAAGGGCTGCAATCTTTGCTGGACGAAATCAGCCGCTATATGCAGGATCGTTTTCATGTTTCCTACGATCCTGCCAAAGAAATTATGGTGACTGTCGGTGCCAGTGAAGCCATCGATCTGGCTTTGCGTGCCTGCATCCAGCCGGGGGATGACGTGCTTGTGCCCGACCCCGGCTATGTAAGCTATGCCCCCTGTGTATCTTTTGTCGGTGCCAATGCCATTCCCGTGGTCACCAAAGCGGAAGACGAATTCCGCATGACAAAAGAGTGCCTTGAAAACGCCATCACGCCTCATACCAAAGCATTGATTCTGCCCTATCCCAATAACCCTACCGGCGCTGTCATGAGCCGGGAGGATCTTATGAACGTTGCTGCCGTCGCCCAAGCGCATGATCTGCTGGTCATCAGCGACGAGATCTACGCCGAGCTCACCTATGTGGGTGAAATGACCGCCTTCGCCTCCCTGCCCGGCATGAAGGAAAGAACCATCACCATCAATGGCTTCTCCAAGGCTTTTGCCATGACCGGCTGGCGGCTGGGTTATGCCTGTGCTCCCCGTGAAATCCTGTCCCAGATGAATAAAATTCACCAGTACACCATCATGTGTGCTCCCCGTCAGGCGCAGGTGGCTGCCCTGCAGGCTCTGCGCCGGGGCCGGGAAAACGGTTTTGAGGACGTTGTCACCATGCGGGAAAGCTATAACCGCCGCCGCCGGGTGATGCTGGATGCGCTTCGCAAGATGGGCCTTGACTGCTTTGAGCCAAGAGGCGCCTTTTACTGCTTCCCTTCCGTGAAAGCAACCGGCCTCTCCAGCGAAGAATTCTGCACCCGTCTTTTGCAGGAACACAAAGTGGTCTGTGTTCCCGGCGAAGCTTTTGGCTCCAGTGGCAAAGGCCACATCCGCTGCTGCTACGCCACAGATATGAACCGCATGCTGGAAGCATTTGAAAGAATGCAGGCGTTTTTATCTTCTCTGTAATCAAACGGAGGTTTCCATGAAAAAATTCTTTTTCCTCTTCCTTTGTCTGACCCTTACCTTTTGCTGCGTCGTTTCTGCCCTGGAAGATGAACCGGATGTATCCTTCGCAGAAATTGAGCATCTCATCGGCCAGCCGGATGACGGCGAGAATGCCGTTTCCCCCGAAACGGAAAACAGTATCGCTCAGCCCCTTACAACCCCTGCCCCCCAGTTGGAGGCAGACGGCAGTACCGTGATCACCATTACGGCCGTCGGTGATGTGACCATCGGGCGCAACGTGCAGCATAACGGCACATCCATTTTTGAAAAAGAGCTGAAAAAGCAAAACGACGATATCAATTTCATCTTCCGCAACGTGAAGGACGTTTTTGCCCAAGATCATCTGACCATCGTCAATTTTGAAGGCGTCCTGGCCGACGAATACAAAATCCCTTCCAATAAGCGCAACAACAGCTATTTGTTCCTGGCACCCACATCCTACGTGGAAGCGCTGACCAATAACAGTGTGGAAGCCGTCACCATGGAAAACAACCATGTGGGCGACTTTGGCGACGAAGGCATTGCATCCACCATCGCCACCATGGAAGAAGCCGGCATTGTCTGGAGCAATAAAGGCAATATGGGCGTATACGAAGTGCAGGGTATCAAAATCGGCATGCTTTCCTATCAGACGCTGAATCAGCCCATTTCTTCGGAAGAACTGAAGCATGTAGTGGATGCCGATATTAAAAATGCCAGAAAGACCTGCGATCTGATCATCGTTTCCTTCCACTGGGGGGATGAACTGGATTATGCGCCCAAGTCCAATCAGGTGATGCTGGGTCGTGCGGCCATTGATTCCGGTGCGGATCTGGTGCTGGGTCACCACAGCCACCGCATCAACCCCATCGAATACTATAACGGCAAATACATCGTCTATTCCCTGGCCAATTGTTCCTTCGCCGGCAACAATAAGCCCAGCGATATGTACACGTTCATTTTCCAGACACGTTTCAAAATGCAACATGGCGAAATCATCAGCAATACCTTCCGTATCATCCCCTGCCGCATTTCTTCCAGGAAAGACTATAATGATTTTGCCATCACGCCTCTGACCGATTCTTCCAACATTAAGACAGTGCTGGACACGCTGGAAAAGAACGGCCGGAAACTGGACTATGCCGTCACCCGCTACCCCCTGGACTGGGAATAAGAAATACATTCGAAAAAGGTTGGCCTGATACCAATGCAAGCAAAAATCATGCTTTTACCTGCCAACAGCAAAGGGAAAACGCTCTGCAGCTATGCTGAAGAGCTTTTTCTTGAAATATCCGCTTCCTTCGGCCACAGCCTGAACACTTTCCGTGAAAAAATCGGTGAAGATTCCGTCCGGCTGTTTGATGCGCCGCTAACCCAGGAAACGCTGGATTCCTGCAAGCGCTGCCAGGCTGTATTCCTTGCGGATGCCGATTGCGACGGTTCCCGTCTTCTGTATCAGGGGCTGGGCATTCCCCTTCGCATCCGCAGTTTTGTCATTCCCGATTGTGTAAGCAACAGGCAGCTGTTGCCCCAGATATTTTTGCTTGGCCAGGTAACCACGCTTGACTCCGATACGGTCTTTTCCGCCGTGCGTCAGGCGTGTCATATCGCCGCCGGCATGGAAGTCCCTTTCTGTCATGTTGCTCCCACAGGCAACAATCGCTTCCAGTGGGAAGCCCATGTGAAAGAAACGCTGAAAAAACATCCCGCCCTTTCCTGGGCATCGCTCTCTGCGCCGGAAGCCATTCGCCGCATCATCGAAGCGCCCCGGCAGATCGGCTTTATGCTCTGTCCTCCTTATGCCGGAAGCATTCTGGAAAGCGCATCGACCAGCCTCTTCCCCCTGCCCGGGTTGCAATACGATTGGGGCATTGGCGATCCGGTCAGCGTTTATGCGCCCCGGCTTTCCACGGATGATACGGATATGCCGGAACCCTTTGGCGCCGCTTTTGCTGTTGCAGCCATGCTGCGCCATTCTTTGCGTCTGCAGCGCGAAGCTGCCTGCCTGGAAGCCGCCATCCACAATGTGCTCTCATCTGGCTGGCGTACCCCGGGCATGGCTTCTCCCGGCCAGGCAACCGACGGCAGCCACATCATTCAGCTGATTTGTGAGCAGCTGGCCGTTGCCGGTGAATTTGTGGGAAAGGGAGGCCACTGATGAGCATTTGCAAGCCTGATTACAGGAACTGCAGTGTAAACCTGCTTTCTTCCATTGCATCCCATTGCGGTATGGAAACCGGCCGTCCTTCTCTTCCCTGTGCAGATGCTCTATTGCAAAAAAAAGAATGGAAAAATATCATTCTTATGCTTTTTGACGGCATGGGGATTGATATGCTGGAAAAAAACCTGCCTGAGGATGCTTTCTTACGCAGGCATATCGTGCACACGCTTTCGTCCGTTTTCCCCTCCACCACCACCTGCGCCACCACAACCATCGAAACAGGTCTGTACCCCTGTGAACATGCGTGGCTTGGCTGGACGCTCTTTTTTCCCCAGATTGATCAATTGGTGGATGTGTACACCAATAAAAATAATCTGGGCGAAAATGCGGCGGATTATTATGTGGGCGAGCGCTTTATTCCCCGGGATTTCATCTATCCCCATATCACAGCCTGTGGAAAATATCAGGCTACTTCCGTGTCGAATTATGGTCATATAAAGATCAAAAGCCTGACGGAGCTCATGGACGCTACGCTACAACTGGCCAGAGACGAAGAGAAGCGCTATATCTACACCTACTGGCCTTATCCGGACAGCACCATGCATAAATACGGCTGTTATCATCCAAAGACAGCCCGACAGATTCAGGACATCAATGATCGGGTGAAGGCATTGGCCAAAGCACTGCCTGAAGATACGCTCCTTCTTCTCACGGCCGATCATGGCCTTACCGACTCCACCATGCTCTGTTTGGATGATTATCCCGATCTGCAAAGCATGCTGATCCGGGATGCCAGCCTGGAATTGAGAACCCTTTCCTTCCATGTAAAGCCTGAATATCGGGATCAGTTCCCCCATGCTTTCCTCCGTCATTTTTCCGATCACTTCATCTTAATGAACGGTGAAACTTTTATCCATGAATATCTGGGGCAGGGCGATATCCGCCCACAGGTTTACGATTTCGTGGGTGATTATGTGGCGATTGCCACAGGGGAATTTTCCATCATGAATCATCCCGGACCCTTTACCATGATCGGCGATCATGCCGGGCTGACGGAAAAAGAAATGCTGGTGCCTCTGATCGCATTCGAAAAGTAAGCGAAAAGCATCCCTTACGCCGGGATGCTTTTTTTGTATTGCTTCGCCACATAACGGCTGACCAATTGCACACACAATACCGTCATGTCATCCGATGGCGTATATTCCTGACGATCCAAGGCTTCCTGCAGGATCATTTCTGCCGCCGTTTGCGGCATATCTTTCCGATATTTCTGTATCAGCCGGATCACTTCATCATCACTGATAAATAAATCTGCCACGCCATCACTCATCATCAGTATTCTGTCATCTTCCTCCAGCCGGATGTTCTTTTCTGCCGGATATACATGCTCTAAAATACCCAATGGTAATGCTTCTCCGGACAGCCGGCTGATTTTCTGCCCCTGAATAATAAAACTGCTGCATGCGCCCAGTTTGCAGATTCGTGTTTCACCTGTCCACAAATCTACAATACCCATATCCAGCGTGGCGAATGTTTCGCCCCCCGTTGCCGTGAGCATAGCGCCATTGACTACGCGCATGGTTTGTTCCGTATCATAACCGGTATCCATGCACACCGAAAGCATTTCCAGGGTACGCTTGCTTTCATTCCTTGCCTGTAAGCCATGCCCCATCCCATCGCTGATGGCAAATATAACTCTACTGCCGGATACAGCCCGGATCAACACCGCATCACCATTTGCAGGGATGCTTCCGCTTTCCTGCTTGGCTGCACTGGCAGATGCATGGCCTGTTATCAGATCGAAGTGCGGTGTTTCTTCCAGGATCAGCCGCCCACCTTTTTGTTCTGCCGGATACATATTCTTTCCGGTTATCATGCTTATCTGCCGCACAATACGTTGCAGCATTGCAGGCTGAATGGCCATTCTTTCGCTTCGGATCCCGATCGTGAGATGACCATCCACTTTCTTTACAAACAAAATGCTGCCGTCAAAATGCATTTTTTCAAGTACAGCACCGATTTGTGTTTCCATCTGCCCTTCTTCTTCATCTGCCATCATGCCTTCCAAACAGATTATCTGCGCTGCCTGGCTCAACGCCAGCAAATGCATTTCCATCATATCCCGGCCATAGGCAGCCGCTTTGTTTCTGTCCCTTATTTCATTCCTGTGTAATTGTATTTCATGAAGCAATTTTGGCACATGGATCAGCCGTGCACATTCACCGAAGTTTTCATTAATCACTGGCAGCTGAACATCTTCGCAGCCAAGAACAGCCATCATCCCCTGTTTCGTTTTTTCATATTCTTCATGCCAGCATATGGGCAGCCGTTCGCATTGATCGCACAGTTTTTCGGCAAGTGTTTCACATTCTGTTTCCATGTTTTCCATAGGGATTTGCGCAAGCGGCAATACCTGAGCCAGCCGACGGATGTTATCCACCCATTGCAGCACCCGGAAGCGCAAAAATTCGTTTTCTTTCGGCCTTTTCCATTGCAGCTGTAATACCCATTTTCTCCATTTTTTCATCTTTCCACCCGGAATCATCAGAAACAGCAGGACAGCAGCCATTTGATTTACCCAAAAATGCATTGGCAATTCCTGCATCAATACATAAACAAGTGCGGCTGCAGTGCCGCCGTACACTGCCGCTGTAAGAAACCTGTGCCTGTCCCGAAAACAGCCGCAAAGCATTCCGGCCAGAGGCATATAAGCCATATGCACCACATGCTGCCCGCCGCCAACAACAGCTAAACCCAGCCCGATACCCGCTGCAGCGCCCATCAGACTGCCGCAGCACCATCCGATCATCAAGATCATCAGTCCGGCAATCACCAAACCAAGATTCATGGAAAACAAGCTGATATGCACCGCTCCGGCAAGAAAAATCATCGCCGGAATGCTCACACACAGAATATCATCTTCTGCTTCCCTTTGGCTCTCCTTCATCAGCATTTCAAAGCTTCTCAGCAATGCCGGCATGATGCATATGGCAAGCATTGCGCCGCCGAGCAAGCGGAATACGCGCTCTGCCGTTCCGTTCCCGTTCAGTTGAAATATAACGCTTGTTCCCAGTGAAATACACAGGAATAAATACATCCGAAATGATGTACTCACTGGTTTTCGCAGCAAAATTGCCATCGACAGAAATATGAGCGCTACACCGATATTTACTTCCAGCCCCCACAAGAGTTTCAGAAAAAACAAACAAAGCAAACCACTCTCTGCACCCCGCAAGGGCTTGCCTGTCTTCTGAACCGATGCATACCACAAGCTGAACACGAAAAAAGAAGGCAAGGTAAAACACTCCGCCAGCCCAAACAATACTGTTATCATTGTACCCGGTACATAGGTGTTCAATGCTCCCATCTTCTCCATCAGATGCCAGATCACAGCCCGTCCGGTTTTCTTTCGTTTCTTCAACTCCACTGTATCCAAAGGGATTGTATGCATACTCTTCCTCCCTGCTATTCTCACATAGGATCATTATGTGGTTTCACAGGAAAAGAACTTGTCGTTCTGCACTGCAAAAATAATCGAAAAACGAAAAAAGAGGGGTTTCCCCCTCTGATATTCTGTTTTATTTCACCAGGAAATAGGTGCTCACATAGCCGGTGCGGCCATCTTCCAGCTGCACTTTGCTCCAGTTTACGCCTTCTTCCAACACCGTTACCTTGGTGCCCACCTTCAGGGTATCCAGCACCTTGGTTTTCATGCCGGGATACAGCCTGAAATTCACAATGCTGCCACCGTTGATGTTCTTCAGCGTAGCGGTATAGGGCTGAGCCACGGGTTTGGTGTACTGGGGTGCCTTGCTGGCAGAAAGATACTTACTGCTCATGTAGCCGGTGTTATCACCCACCTGCACCTGATACCAGCCATTGCCTTTCTTGAGCACCTGCACAGCCGTACCAATGGGATAGGACGTGATGATGGCGCTATTTGTGGAAGGACCCTGACGCAGGTTCAGGCCGATACCGGTATTGGTGCGCACATACATGGTGCTGGTATTGGCTGCGCTGGTCAGGTACTTGGTCATCATAAAGCCGTCCTTGCCATCCACCTTCACCTTGCTCCATTCATCGCCCTTTTCTACGATTTCAATCCAGGTACCCGTGGGGTACTGTCCCAGTACCTTGGCTTGCAAAGAGGCCGTCTGGCGCAGGTTCAGGCCGCCGCCCTTCACCGTAGCATACTCCGCAGCAAAAGCGCCCGTGAAAGGTGCAGTTGCAAGGGCTGCGGAAAGCAGCAGCGTAGGAATCCGTTTGTTGTGTTTCATGGAATATTCCTCCTTTGTTGGTGTATCAGCCATTGGCCGTACACACCAAAGACGAATGTACTCCCCGCTTTCTTTCCGCACTTTACTGGTATATCTTGGTATATCAAAAGCAGTTATCTACACGTTTCCATCAATAACCATTTAAAACGGATAAAACGCCTTTATACCTATCTTTCTGCTTATCTTCCCTGTTAACATTTAACAAAACGTATTTCTCCACAATTTTATCCATATCTGTCATATTTCCCCTTGAAAGGAATTTTTCCTCATGCTATAATACAAGATGGTGTATTACGCAGAAAGGATGGGCTATGCCATGTTTATTGCTTCCGGATGGAAAGATTTTGAGGTGCTGGATACCGGCAACGGCGAAAAGCTGGAGCGCTGGGGTGACTACCTTCTGGCCCGGCCCGATCCCCAGGTTATCTGGCCTTGCGCCAATGAAAAACTTTGGCAAAAAACCGATGCCCATTATTCCCGTTCCGAGCGGGGCGGCGGCAGCTGGGATTTTCGCAGTAAGTTGCCGGAAAAATGGGTCATTACCTATCAGGACCTGAAATTCTACGTCCGGCCTACCGGCTTCAAACACACCGGCCTTTTTCCGGAACAGGCCGCCAACTGGGATGCCATGGCCGGCATGATCAAAAAGCGTCCCGGTGCCAAGGTGCTGAATCTCTTTGCCTATACCGGCGGTGCCACCCTGGCCTGCGCTGCAGCCGGCGCCCATGTAACCCATGTGGATGCTGCAAAAGGCATGGTGCAGTGGGCCAAGGAAAACCGGGAGCTTTCCGGCCTGCCTGAAACCAGCTTCCGCTTCATCGTGGAAGATGCCGTGGCCTTTGTCAAGCGTGAAATTCGCCGGGGCAATAAGTATGACGGCATCGTGATGGATCCCCCCAGCTACGGCAGAGGCCCTACCGGCGAAGTGTGGAAACTGGAAAATGAGCTCTATGGCCTTGTGGAAACCTGTGCTCAGGTGCTCAGCGATGATCCTCTCTTCTTCTTCATCAACAGCTATACCACCGGTTTTCAGCCTGCTGTACTGCAAAACATTTTGCAAAAGTGCGTTTCTTCCCGCTTTGGCGGTGTGATCGATTCTCAGGAACTTTGTCTGCCTGTACGTTCCGGCGGTGTGCTGCCCTGCGGTGCCACCGGCCGGTGGATGAATATATAATGAGGTGAACGATAATGGATAAGCCCACCATTCTTTTTGAAGATAATCATGTAATCGTGGCCGTGAAAAAGCCCAATCAGCTCACCCAGTCCGACGCCACCGGCGACGAAAGCCTGCTGGATCAGATCAAGGCTTATGTCAAGGAAACCTACAATAAGCCCGGCGAAGCTTATATCGGTCTGGTGCACCGGATGGACCGTCCCGTGGGCGGCCTGTTGGTCTTTGCCCGCACCAGCAAGGCAGCTTCCCGCCTTTCTGAACAGGTGCGTGTGCATGAACTGAACCGCCAGTATGTGTGCGTGGTGGAAGGCGATGCACCGGATCAGTTCACCTATGTGGACTATCTGGTGAAGGACGAAGAAAACAACCGGGTTTCCGTCATTCCTTCTTATCGCAAGGCAGAAGGCAAGGAAGCCATCCTGCACGGCCGCACCATCGCCCGGCGCGACGGCCTGTCTTTGGTAGCCATTCAGCTGGAAACCGGCCGTGCCCATCAGATCCGGGTGCAGATGCAGCATCACGGTTTCCCCCTGTGGGGCGATAACCGCTACGGCAACGGTAAGCGCGGCCAGCAGATTGCCCTGTGGGGCTTCCGCCTGTCCTTCGCCCACCCCATCAGCAAGGAACAAATGCTTTTCATGGCCCCCACACCCGATGCCAAGCCCTGGATTTTCTTCGAACGGGAACTGCGCGGTCTGGAATCCATCTGGCCTCAGATCAAGCCTGCCGTTTCGCAATAATTTGGGAATGAGGTTATTATGAGCAATCCTGTCACCTTTGAACTGATCAAAACCTGTAAGCAATCCGGTGCCCGTTTGGGTGTGGTGCATACCCCCCATGGCGATATTCCCACGCCCATTTATATGCCGGTTGGCACCCAGGCCACGGTGAAAGCCATGACCCCCCGGGAAATGACGGAAATCGGCACCAAAATCATGCTGAGCAACACCTATCACCTGCACCTGCGCCCCGGCGAAGAACTGGTGAAGGAAGCCGGCGGCATCCATAAATTCATGAGCTGGGACAAGCCGGTACTCACCGACAGCGGCGGATTCCAGGTGTTTTCCCTGGCTGCCCTTCGCAAAATCACCGAAGAGGGCGTATCCTTCCGCAGCCATCTGGACGGCAGCAAGCGGTTCATCAGCCCGGAAGTATCCATGGATATTCAGATGGCGCTGGGCAGTGATATCGCCATGGCCTTCGACGTGTGCTCCCCCTACCCTTGCGATCACCGTACCGCTGAAGAAGCCATGCACCGTACTCACCGCTGGGCGGAACGCTGCAAGAAGCACCATACCCGTCAGGATCAGGCGCTGTTTGGCATCGTGCAGGGTGCCTTCTACGATGACCTGCGCATCGAAAGTGCCAAAACCCTGGCCGATATGGATTTTCCCGGCTACGGCATCGGCGGCCTGAGCGTTGGCGAACCCAAGCCCATCATGTACGATATGCTGGAAAAAATCGAACCCCACATGCCGAAAAACAAGCCCCGCTACCTCATGGGCGTCGGTACCCCCGACTGCTTCCTGGAAGGTGTGCTCCGCGGCGTGGATATGTTCGACTGCGTGCTGGCCACCCGTATTGCCCGGAACGGCACCTGCTTCACCAAAAACGGCCGTCTGGTCATCCGCAATGCCACCTATGCCCACGATTTCGGCCCCATTGAAGAAGGCTGCGATTGCTATGCCTGCCAGAATTTCAGCCGTGCTTACATCCGCCACCTCTTCAAGGCTCAGGAAATCACTGGCGGCCGACTTGCTTCCATCCATAACCTGCGCTTCCTGATCCGCATGATGGAAGAAATCCGCCAGGCCATCCTGGAAGACCGTTTCCTGGATTACCGTAAGAATTTCTACGAAAATTATGATATGACCCGGAACTTCTGATGTGTAAAAAGACGCTGTTTTCAATGCAGCGTCTTTTATTTTTGCCCCAAAACATATATTCGTAAATTTTTTAATGTTTTACGTTAATTTCTTGTTGACAAACGCTATAACGTATGCTATTATCTTTTTGTCGACAAACATTAAGTTTTTTACGGGAGGAACAAAGGATGAACCAGGAAAAAATGATAAAGACCGCCAAAGTGCTGGATACCGTTTTCCGTATCGCACGGAAAGTTGCCCTGATCGCTCTGATCGTATTGGTCGTTGCCATGATGGCCATCACCGTTGTACACTTGATCAACCCCGACGCCACCATTGGAACAGGCTTTGCCAGTCTGGAAGTAGGCTCTGTCACTTTTGAAATGATGCCGGAAACTACCCCCACCAATCGCCAGATTCTGGTGCTCACGTGGATCATTTCGCTTTTTGCCGTCGGATGCGGCCTGATTCTGTATGATATCCTGCGGCAAGCCGGAAAAATTTTGGATCCCATGAAAGAAGGCAATCCCTTCCACCCTTCTGTTTCTTCCAACATTCGCCACATTGGTATTCTGATCCTTATTCTGGATTTTGTGCAACAAATCACAGATTTTGTGCTTTCTGCCTATGCCAATCATCTCATCAGCAAATTCCTGCCGTCGGATGCTTCTGTTCTAATTGAGAGCAATTTCCAATTGAGCCTGACCGGCGTGCTTGTTTTCTTCATTCTGCTGCTGGTTTCCTATGTATTCCAGTATGGCGCCCAGCTGCAGCAACTTTCCGATGAAACCCTGTAAGGAGGTATCTGCATGCCCATCATTCTTCGTCTGGACCGCATGATGGCGGACCGTAAAATGAGCCTGAACGAACTTTCCGAACGGGTCGGCGTGGCCAATGTGAACCTGTCCAAACTGAAAAACGGCCACGTCAGTGCCATTCGCTTTTCCACGCTGGAAGCCATCTGCGACGTGCTGGATTGCCAGCCCGGTGATATTCTGGAGTATCGCCGGGATGATCCCTGATTGTCTTTCCTGAACAAATAAAGCCCCGGATGTTCACTGCACATCCGGGGTATTGTTTATTCTTCCGTTTCTTGTTCTTCGGCCGGCTGAACATTCTGTTCGCTTTCCATCCGGCGGATGCGGAGAATGGCATGATTGATGCACTGCAGCGCTTCATCCGCCCGAATCAGTTCCAGGCTGCCAAAGGGAGCATCGGTCAGCCGCTCCCACATAAACCGAGCTGCCTCGATAATCTGGATCACATTCTGGGTGGTGCCCCCATTTTTCAGCGCTGCCGCTTCCTGCATCAGCTTGCCATAGCAGGCCGTGTATGTATCCCAAAGCAATGCAGGCAAGGATTCCTGATAGTAGTGCATCACATTTTGGGCTCTTAGTGCTGCCAACAGCGCTTCCATTTCCGGATAGAAGTATTCCTTCTGAGCATCAATCACGCTCTGCAGCACCATCTGCCCATCGGAAAGCCCTTCCAACGGCAGCAGCACGGCCAGCATATCTTCCCCTTCTTTGTTGAAAGGCATGGCCTGATAGATAAGGCCGTTCAGCTTGTCCAATTCCGTTTTGTATTCCGTTTCCTGATAGGCTTCAAAGCTCTTCTTTGCTTTCTGACGGCAAATTTCCATCAGCACCTGCAGTTTGGATTCGTAATGGTGATAAAAGCTGCCCTTGCTGCAATGGAGCCTGTCCAGTACGTCCTGAACGGAAGTATCCCGATAGCCCTTTTCAAAGAAAAGCTTTTCCGCTGTATCCAGAATGGCCTGCTTTTTCATATCGCCCTTATGCATATCATTCGCCTCCGTCAGTAGTTGTAATCAATGACTTGCTGGATGACCCTGTAAGTAGAAGTGCATATTCTTTCCCGCTTATATTCCTGTCCATTGCGGGTATATATTTTGTAAGTTTCCACCACATAGCCTGTTCTGGCTTTTTTCACTTCTTTTTCCGTACCCCAGGGCAGTTCCGGATTGTAGTTGCGGATGGGTTCACTTGGCGGCTCCGTCACGTCAATGACAACAGAAGCCATATCCCGCCCTTCTCCGGGTCCCAGAGATGCACCGTAAATTTCCACTGTGCATTGCCGATTTTTGTAATATGCCACGATAAAAATGGGCGTGCTGCGATCATTGCGGAACACAAAATCCAGATTGGGCCAGTTCACCGTGGCATCCCGGCCCTTATCCACATAATTGCTGGGCCAGGTATGGGGCGAACGCTTCACGATGGTCATATCCGCCATCACTGCAGCGTTGAACAGCGTACTGGAAACCTGACAAACCCCGCCGCCCACTTCATCCACCGTGGTGCCGCCAGCAATGGCCGCTGCCGGTAAATAGCCTTTTTCTGTGGTGCGCTGGCCGGTAGTCTGGTTGAAGGAAAACTCTTCTCCGGGCATTACCACCTTACCCATAACCGCCCTTGCCGCCAGATCCACATTGTTGTTACGGTTCTGGTCACTTGTGGTCTGGGTGGTGTAGCTGGAAATAAGCGAAAAGGAATTCATCAGCTCCACCCGGGTAACATTGGGAAAAGTTTTTTCGGCTTCCATACGGATGCTGGCCCGGTAATTCTTTCGTTCAAGAGTGTCCAGCAACGTCTGATACAGTAAATCTTCATTCAGGTGTAAGCCAGTCATTTCATCTGTGAACGTAAAACTTCTTGTGTTGAAATCAAAAGAGGCAACCTGAGCATCCCTGGCCGGTCGATTGATGGTCTGTGCCACCATCCTTACCAGTTCACGAAGGGTGGCAGGATCATAAGTCACCTGGGTGTTCAGATACACAATATTGTTTCTGGTATTCTGAATATCGTTATATTTGCACTGCATGGGCGTAATGCCCATACCGATGGTTTCCGGCGATCCGCGACGACCGATCACATAGGCCATATCCAGCACGGCTTCAATATTCCGCTGCACCGGCAATTGCTGATTGGTCAGAATCCACTGGTACCCTTCCACTTCCAGAATAATATGCAATTCCTGCTGATCATACCCGGCATGCATTAAAACAGCCTGACGCGCCTGTTCTCTGGTCATACCGCCGATATGCACACCATCCACAATGATGCCCTGAGCAAACGTATCCTGCATCACCACAGCGGTTTTTTCGCAAAATTCCTCATAGGGTTTGTGCAGCTGCACCACAAAATACCCCATCAGAAACAAACAGCCTAAACATGCAGCAATGACAATTGCCCAGATGTTGTTATGCTTTCTTTGCTGATATACAGGATGCGGAGAATAGTGCGGTTCTTCTTCCACAAATTCATCATAAACCGGTTCACCAAAGGCATCCGGATACAGGTTTTCCACTTCATCAAACGGTTCTGTATAAATTTCCTCTTCCTGAAAGGAAGAAACAAACCTTTGTTCATCATCTGGCATGTATGCTGGGCGAAGCGCAGGCTGTGGGGTGCCTTTTTTGTACCGATCCATCCTGGCCATCAGCGTTTCACCTCCAGAAAAACAAACTTTATTCTGTTTTATTGTAACATTCCCTTCATAATTTGTCAATCTTTTTTCATATTTAGTTTTTTCCAGGCTTCATGCATGGCCTGGCTCATATTGTTGGCATGGGCCATGTGCTGGTTATACTCCCGCAAAAAGGCAGCAATTTCCCCGTTGGCGCTTTCCACTTCCCGTAAAAACTCCTTGGCGGATACACGCAGTGCACCATGGCCCAGGATGATCACCTGTTCCAGCGCATCGCTGGTAGCCACCCGCACCCTGTAACGCTTGCCCAGGTCATAAGTCGCCTTTTCAATGTAGTTATCAGCCGTTTCCGCCTCTTTGGTGTACACCACATGGATGTTCTCATATTGTTCCACGCTGCCGGGATTGCGGTGCACCTTATAAGCATCAAACACCAGAATAATTTCATACGGCCGCACGCCCCGGTAATTGCACAGAATATCCTGCAGCATTTGCCGGGCAGTATCAAGGTTTTGCCGGGCAGCCTCTTTTAATGCATCCCAGGCGAAAATGATGTTATAGCCATCCACCAGTAAATATTCTTTTTCCATGGGCATGAATACTTTTTCGCTTTCCATGAGTGCTGCTGTTCTGGGCGAAGGACGGAAAGCATGCTGCTTGACAGGACCATAAGTGCGTTCGAAAATAGCCATCAATTCCTTGTCTTCTTCCAAAGAACCTGAATAAGCCTTTCTGCGCACAGGCTGCTGTACAGGTTTTATTTCTTCTTTTTTATTCGCGAAAATCCCGGTGTCAATGTGCTGATAATTCTTCACTTCATCCCATTTCACCATGAATCCGGCCCCATGGGAACAGAACACAGAATCCGGACTGTTATCGATATCGCGTTCCGGATCATAACCGGACGCTTTGATCACTTTTTCTGCATCACGACAGGGCAAATAGCCGCACAGCACACAGTTGATACGCCCTCTTCCCTTGGAATAGGCCATCACGTCCCGGGCGTAATGCCGGCTTTCGCTGACAGGCACTTTGGCTTTCAGGCACACATTGCCCAGGGTATTTTCCGGCGCATCAAATGTGCCGCCCATCAGCTGAATATCATGCATGGCCCGGCCCAGGCAATCTTCCGGCAAGGTCAGCGTCATTTCGTACCAGGGCTCCAGCAATACGCTTTTTGCCTGCATCAGCCCCTGCCGCACCGCACGATACGTTGCCTGCCTGAAATCGCCGCCTTCCGTATGCTTCAAATGTGCCCGGCCGGCAATCAGGGTAATGCGCATGTCGGTAATGGGTGCGCCGGTCAATACCCCCAGGTGCGTTTTTTCCATCAGGTGGGTCAATATCAACCGCTGCCAGTTCCTGTCCAGCTCGTCTTCCGGGCATTTGGAGGTAAGCAGCAAGCCGCTGCCCCGGGGTGCAGGCTCCATCAAAAGATGCACTTCCGCATAGTGGCGCAAAGGTTCATAATGCCCCACGCCTTCCACCTTATCTTCAATGGTTTCCCGGTACAGGATGCTCCCTTCCCCAAAGGTTACGTCCATATCAAACCGGTCTTTCAGCATTCTTTGCAGGATTTCCACCTGCACTTCCCCCATCAGCTGCACATGGATCTCCTTGCTCTTTTCCTGCCATACCACCTGCAGCTGCGGGTCTTCCTCCTGCAATTGCCGCATGCGCTGCAGGGCAATCACCGGGTCATCCTTTTCGGAGAGTTCCATGTGATAGGTGAATACCGGGCTTAAAAGGGGTTCTGTACCCTTTTTCTCGTAACCGAAGCCATCCCCCACCCGGGTGTAATTCAGCCCCGTAACGGCGCAAATTTCGCCTGCTGCGGCCACATCCTTTTGTTCAAAGCGCATACCGGAATAAAAGCGAATCTGGCTCACCTTTTCTTCCCAGATTTCTCCGGTTGTTGGTACACCTTCTTTTTTGTTGGTCAGGCTCATGCGCACCGGCATTTCGCCGCCGGTGATCTTCATATAAGTCAAGCGGCTTCCTTTATCATCCCGGCCAATCTTGTATACCACAGCGCCAAACCTGTCCGGATACACCGGCCGGGGGCCGTATTCATTCAATCCGTTCAGCAATTCTTCAATTCCCCGCATCCGAAGAGCCGAACCGAAATAACAGGGAAACATTCGCCGGGCGCCAATGAACCCTCTTATTTCTTCCTCTGCCACTTCCCCCGTTTCCAGAAAGCGGTTCAGCGTATCATCATCGCCGCAAAGAGCCATCTGTTCCCCGGCTTCATCCGAAGCCATGTGCACGCAGTTGGGGCTCAGTTTTCCCTTCACTTCTGCCATCAGCTTTTCTTCATCTATACCTGGCATGTCCATCTTGTTGATGAACAAAAAGGTGGGAATCTGATAACTTTCCAGTAGTTTCCACAGCGTTTCCGTGTGCCCCTGCACTCCATCCGTTCCGCTGATCACCAGCACCGCAGCATCCAACACCTGCAGTGTTCGCTCCATTTCACTGGAAAAATCCACATGGCCAGGGGTGTCCATCAGGGTAAACGCCGTTTCTTTCCACGCCAAACGTGCCTGTTTGGAAAAGATGGTAATCCCCCGTTCCCTTTCCTGCACGTCTGTATCCAGAAAAGCATCTTTATGATCCACCCGGCCCATTTTACGCAACGTTCCGGATGTATATAAAAGCGCTTCGGACAAAGTGGTTTTCCCTGCATCCACATGGGCCAATAAACCCAGAATCATTTTTCTCTGCACAGTTCTCTCTCCGCTATCTTTATTCCGGCTTTCGGGCCAGCTGCAAATCAATGGTATCATAAATGGTGATCACACCACCCATGCGGTTGATGGCCTGTTCAATCGCTGCAAAAAACCTGCCCCTTGTTTCTTTTTCGATGGCAATATGATCGGAATAAGTACCCAGCAGCTGAATATATTCCGCTGCGGTAAAATCCAGTGTGCGGTGAAATAAATGATGCTCAATATCCACAAAATCGTATTTCAGGGCAATTTCGGCCCGTTTTCTTGCCTGTTCATCGGAATATTCATCAGGCACCAATGAACCCGGCATATATACCGCATATACTTCCTGCAGGGCTTCGTGCATCCCTGGGCGGCTTTTATCCTTGTAGGGATGATTGGCAAACCGCGCAAACGTGCCGCCTTTTTTCAGGCAATCAAACACCTTTTTATATCCCACTTCTTCCGGCACCCAATGGAAAGCCGATGCGGAATACACCAGATCATACTGTTCCTTTTCCAGCTCCGCATCTTCAAATTTTCCATTCAATACAGAAAAACCAGGATATGCTACAAATTTTTCCCGGCACAAAGTGCAAAAGTTTTCTCCCGGTTCCACGGCCAGCACACTGCAGCCGGTATCCAGCACTGGCTTTGTTGCCTGGCCGCCGCCAATGCCCACTTCAACCGCTTTTGAACCTGCACAGAGCGGCTGATAGGAAAACAGCGTATCATATAATTCTTTGGTGTAGCCCGGGCGCAGCTTTTCGTATGTTTTTGCCACGGTATCAAAGGTCCATCCCAATCCCTGAATTACCGGCATGCTGTTTTCCTCCATATTTTCCGTTCAATTCCCGTTAATCATACCACAGTCTGTTCTGTTATTCAAGTTTCAAGCGGTCAAAATGAGCCAAAGTTATGCCTGCATTAACCATCTGTTGACAGATAACGACGAATATGCTATATTTTCCCAAACAAAGGAGGGATGCTGTATGGATCATGCAAATACCAACTGGGGCCAGAGCGTAACGGCCGTGGTGATCCGTGACGGGAAAGTATTGCTTGCCCGGCACACGTATGGAGCCGGTTCTGGGAAGCTCATCATCCCCGGCGGTTATGTAAACTTCGGCGAATCCCCGGAAGAGGCTGTCAAACGTGAATACATGGAAGAAACCAATATTGCGATTGCCCCAAAGGATATCATCGGCATTCGTTTTAACGTAAAATGCTGGTACATCGCTTTCCGGGCAGATTATGTATCCGGCGAAGCCAAATCCGATGAAAGAGAAAACAGCGAAGTGATCTGGATGGACGTGCAGGAAGCCCTCACCCGGGATGATGTTCCCGGACTCACCAAGCATCTCATCCAAAGCGCTATTTCCGGTAAAGACGGTCTTTCTTACAATCCTTCCTACACCACCAAAGAATCCCTTGCCCCCTATTCGCTCTATTGCCTGTAAGCATTACTTCACGTACAATAAAAGTAAAAATCCCCTCTGCATGGTATTGAAACCAAACAGAGAGGTTTTTTTATTTTGTTCTTTTCAACACATGGCTTTGAGCAACAGGATGCACATCCACACCATTCCAGCGATAATCGTCTATGCCCACGTCTTCCGGCCGGAGGCCCTCAAAATCACTTGCCATGCCCTGAATGCGGATTTCATCTTCATCCAGTTCTACAATCACGTGCAAAGGATCTTTGTAAAAGAGGTTTTCCACCTTTCTTCCATCCGCACTCCACCAACAAAATTGAGAAGCGGAACTGACCGTATAGTAAGGCACGCCACCTATTTTCTTCAGGTCGCTGCCGTGATCGTGGCCGTTCATGCAAAGCAGTACGTTTTTTCCTTCAAAAATCTGCTGGATATCCTCTTTGTTGGCAATACCCCGCCGCATAAACGGGTTCACCAGGCTCATGTGGGAAAACACTACGCATTTCTTTCCGTCGCTCAATTGCTCGTTCAGCCAATCCCGTTGTTCCTTGGGCACCCAGGGATACAGGGATGGAATACGTTGCTTATTGGGAAAATGGTATTCCCCCGTTTCGCTTTTCCAATAGCAGGTATCCAGAATGATGAACCGATATTCCCCCATTTCAAAAGCTTCATAAGGCTTTTCTTTCCCAAGAAACTGAAGGGACTGTTCTATTTCCCAGTCCTGCACGTCGTGGTTGCCAATGGTGTGATACACAGGAATGCCACAGGAGCGAATCAGTTCCATGGCCGGAATGTGATCTTCCGTAGGAAAGCACAAATCACCCAGCGATACAATGAAATCCACCTGTTCTTCCTTCGCATGGTTCAATATTCTTTCCAAACGTTCCATCCCGTCCACGCAGTCTTCCATGTGCAAATCACAAAACACCAGAAAACGGATCATTTCTTTCGCTCCTTTCTATAAAGAAAGCCACGGCATCCAAGGAAACCGTGGCTTTGCAATTCATTGTATTTTAGTCTTCCACGCACACATGCCAGTTGCCGTAGGGATCGGCCACTTTACCGGTCTGGATGCCGGTGACGGTGTCGTACAGCTTCTGGCTCAGTTCGCCGATGCCGCCGTCGCCGATGGTCATCACGTCGTCCACATAGCGCAGCTTGCCAACGGGAGAAATAACGGCGGCCGTACCGGTGCCGAACACTTCTTCCAGCTTGCCATTCTTCTGGGCTTCGATCAGTTCATCCACGGAAACTTTCCGTTCTTCCACGGTGTAGCCCCAATCCTTGCACAGGGTGATAACGGAATTGCGGGTGATGCCGGGCAGAATGGAGCCGGACAGGGCCGGGGTCACGATCTTGCCGTCGATCTTGAAGAAGATGTTCATGGCGCCCACTTCTTCGATATACTTGCGTTCCACGCCATCCAACCACAGAACCTGGCTGAAACCGGCGTCATGGGCCTTCACCTGGGCAATCAGGGAAGCAGCGTAGTTACCGCCGGTCTTGGCAAAGCCGATGCCGCCACGGACGGCACGGACGAATTCATCTTCAATCCAGATGCCCACGGGGTTCAGGCCGCTGGCATAATAGGCCCCGGAGGGAGACAGGATGATCATGAACAGGTACGTCTTGCTGGGGGCAACGCCCAGGAATTCGTCGGTGGCAATCACAAAGGGGCGCACATACAGGCTGGTGCCGGGTTCGGAAGGAATCCAATCCTGGTCCACTTTCACCAGTTCCTTCACGGCCTGAACAAAATCTTCTTCCGGAATCCGGGGAATGCACAGGCGGTCATTTGATTCATTGGCACGCTTGGCGTTCATATCGGGGCGGAACAGGTAAGCCTTGCCATCTTCGCCCTTATAGGCCTTCAGCCCTTCAAACATTTCCTGGCCAGAGTGGAACACCATGGCGGAAGGATACAGGCTGATCTTTTCGTAAGGCACAATGCGGGCGTCATGCCAGCCCTGGCCTTCGGTGTAGTTCATCACAAACATGTGATCGGTGAAGATCTTGCCAAAGCCCAGGGGCTGACCGGCTTCGGGCTTCTTGGCAGGGGTCTGCGTACGGGTGATTTTAATATCCAGCATTGTTCTCACTCCTTATAATTTTTCCCCAGGTTCATGGCTTCAATGTTCTTTTCCAGCAGCCATGCATGGCGGGCGGAAACCACCTTTTCCAAGGCGGGGCGGATCATATCTTCCGGGATAACACCGGTCTTGTCGATCACAGCGCCAAGCAGAATCATGTTGGCCAGGGTTTCCAGGCCGTTATCGGTGGACATCTGGGTGGCAGGAATGTAATACACATTCACGTCATCACGTTCCACTTTGCGGCTGATCAGGGAAGAATCCACGAAAATGGAAGCGCCGGGTTTGGCTTCTTTTTCATACTTGTCCAGAGAAGGCAGGTTCATGGCGATGAGGATATCCGGCTTGGATACGATGGGAGAACCCACCTGCACATCGGAAAGGATAATGGAGCAGTTAGCCGTGCCGCCGCGCATTTCGGGGCCGTAGGAAGGCAACCAGCTCACATTGCGGCCCTGCAGCAGCGCTGCATAGGCCAGGAATTTACCGGCAAAGAGGATGCCCTGTCCGCCGAAACCGGCGATCAATACTTCAGTGGTGCTCATTTGGCTTCCTCCTTTGCAAACTTATCTTTGTACACGCCCAGGGGGTAGTAAGGCAGCATGTTTTCTTCCAGCCATTCCAGGGCGCCCTGGGGGGTCTTGCCCCAGTTGGTGGGACAGGTGGACACCACTTCGATCAGGCTGAAGCCCTTGCCTTCCACCTGATTGCGGAACGCCTTTTCGATGGCCTTCTTGGCGTTCTTCACGTTCTTTACGTTGTTCACGGCCACACGTTCAATATAGCCTGCGCCATCCAGGGTGGACAGCAGTTCGCACACCTTCACCGGGAAACCAACGGTGTTGGTATCACGGCCATAGGGGCTGGTCTGGGTTACCTGGCCGGGCAGAGAGGTGGGGGCCATCTGGCCGCCGGTCATGCCGTAAATGGCGTTGTTGACGAAAATGATGGTGATGTTTTCACCGCGGGCAGCAGCATGCACGGTTTCGGCCATACCGATGGAAGCCAGGTCGCCGTCGCCCTGGTAGGTGAACACGATCTTGGAAGGATCGGCGCGCTTTACGCCGGTAGCCACAGCGGGGGCACGGCCGTGAGCCGCCTGCACCATATCCACATTGAAGTAATTATAAGTGAACACAGAGCAGCCTACGCTGGCCACGCCGATGGTTTCGCCGCCGATATTCAGGTTGTCAATGGCTTCGGCCACCAGACGATGGATGATGCCGTGGGTGCAGCCGGGGCAATAATGCAGGGGCGCATCCGTCAGGGCCTTGGGCTTATCAAATACGATCATTTCTTATTTCCCCTCCTTCTGCATCTTTTCAATGGCAGCCAGCACTTCTTCGGGGCTGGGGATCATACCGCCGGTGCGGTAGCACAGGTCAACAGGCTTTTTGCAATCGATGGCCAGCTTCACGTCCTTGATCATCTGGCCCATGTTCAGTTCCACGGAAAGGAACGCCTTGCACTTGTCGGCAGCAGCCTTCAGCACCTTTTCGGGGAAGGGCCACAGGGTGATGGGACGGATCATGCCCACCTTGATGCCCTTGGCGCGGGCAGCATCCACAGCGTTCTGGCTGACACGGGCAGCAATACCAAAGGCCACCACGCAGTATTCCGCATCG
>JAFSGG010000041.1 GCA_017434775.1 Clostridia bacterium | reverse complement strand
GGAAAAATTCAAAAATTCTTCAAAACATGGAAAAAAACAGGCCATTTCATTCCCTTATATTATGAGGGGGACAGAAAAATACAGAATGGAGGTGAGAAAGTGTCCTTTGAACGAAAGCTGAGAGAAGCGAACCATTATATCGTGGTTCCGCATAACAGCAACCTGCGCTGGCTGATGATGTTCTATGCGCTCCCAAAGGAAATGTTTGCAAGGTATCCGGAATACCGGCAGCTGCCCCGGAATCTGCGGTCTATTATGCAGTCGAAAAAGTATATGGACATGATCCTGTCCAATCGGTTTCTGGAATTCATCTGGAGTTGCTATGCATGGATTGTGTGGCACTGCCTGAAGGTGCCCGGCAGGAAGGGCGAATACCGGCCCATTCCCGGTGCGTGGCATCATTATTCCGAAGATTTCCCCATCTGGCGGCTGACCTATGAAATCGGCATGCATTTTCGGGAACTGTTTGAGCATTGCAGCAGCTGGCCGCTGCAAAAGCTGTTTGATCTGAAACCGGATGAAGAAATGCCCTGGCTGAGTCTGGAGCAATTCTGCCATACGGCCAAAACTATGACCCGGTGTGTGATTGAAACAATGGACTTTCAGCCACTGATCGATGCCCTGTGGGCGCATCGGGCAGAGGAAGACTATGCCGGGGAAAACCGGGCCTATCGGGATTTTATGCGTTCCTGGAACCACAGTAAAGAATCACCGCCCGTTTCCATCGATCAGATGATGGAAGAGGGTACATCGGTGGACAGGCAGCTTCTGTTCGATCTGCCGGATCCAAAGGGTGAATTTGAAAACCGTGTGGTTTCCGGCATCCGCATTGAACAGTTCAAGGAACAATTGACAGAGCAGGATCAGCAGATTCTGCAGCTGCGAAACGACGGCCATACCCTGCAGCAAATTGCGGAGCAGGTGGGCTACAAAACTCCCGGTGCAGTAAAGAGAAGGATCGGGAAAATCGCATCAGCCTATTCCGATTTTCTATTTGCTGAATACAGCGATTTTCCGGATGCCCACATCAGGTAACAAGATCATACGCCAATCGGCAGTCACGCTTATCGTGGCTGTTTTTTGATTGAGGGAAAGGAGAAATATGAATCACATGTTCGAATGGCTGCCGGATATTCTGAACGCCCGGCAAATCGCCTCCGCCCTGGGCATTTCCCGGGCAGGAGTGTACAACCTGCTCAGCCGTACGGATTTCCCCACGCTGCACATCGGCAGACGCAAAATGGTTATGAAAAATGACCTGATTCTCTGGCTCAGAAACCAGACCAATCCTTATTCAGAAAAAAGAGAGGAAAAATAAAATGAAAGCGAGTTTCAAATGGAAAATATCAAAACCACCTTCACCTTCAGCCGTTCCATTGGCAACACCCGGTACCATGTCAATGTGTACTGTGCACCCCAGGGCACCGACACTTTTGAAGAGAAACTGCTGCAGCTAATCCGTCATGACATACTGGACAAAAGCACCGGTTGTGGTATAATGAATGTACCACAAATGAGCCGTCAGTCCGAAAGGAGCGCCCATGGCAGCCCGGAAGACTGAAATGCGCATCACCGCATTGTACGAAAGATTATCCCGTGATGACGATCTCATGGGAGAAAGCAATTCTATCATCAATCAAAAATCTTACCTTGAAAGCTATGCTGCCCAGCATGGCTTTTTGAACTGCATTCACTACACCGATGACGGCTGGTCCGGCGGCAATTTTGATCGGCCTGCATGGAAGCAGCTGGTCAGCGATGTGGAAGCGAATAAGGTGTCTGTTGTATTGGTCAAGGACATGAGCCGCATCGGCCGTGACTATTTGCAGACCGGCTATTTCACGGAAGTGCTGTTCCGCAAGCATGATGTACGGTTCATTGCCATTTCCAACAATGTGGACAGCGACGATCCTGGCAGCAATGAATTTACACCGTTTATGAACATCATGAACGAATGGTATCTGCGGGATCAGTCCCGAAAAGTACGGGCTGCTTTTCAGCTGAAAGGCAAATCCGGAAAGCCGCTGACCGCCACTTTACCCTACGGATATGTGAAAGATCCGGCAGATCACAACCACTGGCTGGTGGATGAAGAAGCGGCCGAAGTGGTTCGGAAAATCTTTCATCTGTCCATGGAAGGGTACGGCCCCTACTTGATTGCTCACAAACTGACAGAGAGTAAAATCCTTACACCGATGCATTACTATGCTGAAAAATACCATCAATCGCTGCCCTCCCGTGTGCGACCGGAAACCAAATACAGTTGGAGCGGCACCACCGTTATCAGCATCTTAAGCAAGCCCGAATACATGGGGCACACCGTTAATTTTCGTTCGTCCAAGAAATCCTATAAAACAAAAGAAAAGATCCTTCACGATCCAAAGGATTGGCTGATTTTCGAGAACACCCATGAAGCCATTGTTCCTGCGGATGTGTGGCATCTGGCACAGCGGGAAAAAGGTTCCAGGCGCAGGATCGACAATATTGGCTTTGCCAATCCGCTGACGGGATATGTTTTCTGTGCCGATTGCGGAAGGAAAATGAACAATTCCCGGGCACTCAGGGATGTGAAGGATGCGTCCAAAGGATTGCAGGGGAACAGCTACAACTGCTCCACCTATTCTCTGACCCGCAATTATGAAACAAAAAAATGCTCCACCCATTTCATTACAACCAATGCATTGCGCACCCTGCTGCTGGATTCCATCCGGAAGATTTGTCGATACGCCATTGCAGATCCGGAAGCATTTGCTCAACAGATTCTTGCCGAAGCACAAATTCAGCATGAAGCCGGTGTAAAGGAATTAAAGAAACGGCTTGTCCGGGATCGGAAACGCTGCACAGAATTGGATGCCTTGTTTCAAAAGCTGTATGAATCCTATGCCCTAGGCAGGATTACAGAAAAACGTTTTGAAATGATGGCAGCATCCTACGAAGCAGAGCAGGCAGAATTGGAACAGCGTATCGCAGAGGGGCAACTGGAAATGGACACCTACGAACAAGATGAAAAACGCATCGATCATTTTCTGGAACTGACGAAGAAATACACCGATTTTTCAGAACTGACCGCACCCATGATCAAGGCATTTGTGGAAAAAATCATGGTGCATGCGCCGGACCGAAGCAGCGGAAAGCGCACCCAGCAGGTGGATATCTATTTCAATTACATCGGGCAGTTCCACATTCCGGACGAGCCTCTTTCGCCGGAAGAACAGGCGGCCCAGGAAAAACTGGATGCACAGCGTGCCGAATACCGCAGACGTTATCACCGAAAGAGAGAGCTGAAAGCCCAGCGGGAAGCCGCCGCTGATAACACACACGCAACCGCATAACACAAAAAAGGGGATTGAGGATCTTCCACCAAAGGAAATAAAAAATCACGGGCATCCATCTGGATGTCCGTATTTTTTGTGCGATTGGATATACAATCGCCCGGCTTGCAAGTTTAAATCATTAAAATGGATTTATAGGGTCAAATATAAAATTTTATCAGACAGGAAGTGGAACCAAAGTGAGTGAGAATTTAATTCAGTTTGTCCTTGAAGCGCAGAAAGGAAACGAAGATTCCTTTGCAAAGCTTTATTCCAGAACTTTAAAAAGCTCTTATTATCTTGCACTTAAGTTAACCGCAGACGACGCACAGGCACAGGAAGTTCTCAAAAAGGCATATGCGCAGGCATTCTGCACTTTAACCAAGCTTAAGCGTCCCGAAGCTTTTGAAGCTTGGATTAAGCAGAAGGTTGCCGGAGCATACAAAGAAACTCAGAATTTTGTGTATTCTGATGCTGACGGTGACGTTTCTGCATTCAGATCAGAGTTTTTGCCCGTATCTGTTCTTGCTGATGAATCTCTTTCAAAGAGGATTGAAGAGGGCGTTGCCTGCCTTCCCAAAGAGCAGAGAGCAGTTACCGTTCTTCATTATTACGTAGGAATGCCTACCGACTTTATCGCAAAGTTCCTCAGCGTTTCCGAAAGCACGGTTAATTCTCTTCTTGCAAAGGCAAGAACCAGCATTGTTGCGCTTCTTCCCAGGAACGATGAATCTCTTGCAGAGGAAAATCTTCCCGTTCTTACACGGATTTTCCAGTCCTCAGCTTCTAAAGTGGTGATTAACAACGAGCTTGTAAGAAGTGTTTTCATTTTTGCAATTGATGCTTACGAAAACAAGGACAAGGTTGTTGAGGCAGCTCCCGGGCAGCCCGTTGAAGAGCCTGCAAAAGAAGAGCCTGCTGCAGAGCCCGAAGCAAAGGCTG
>JAFSGG010000040.1 GCA_017434775.1 Clostridia bacterium | reverse complement strand
TTGGTTTGGGAAGCGCAATCAAGCAAGGCCGCTTCCCATTGCTCCTGGGGCACCTGCCTGATCAGCAGCCATACCACAAGGGGCCCCAACGGGGCAAATACCTGCAAAAGGATTACCGCCAGATGGGTATCATACAGCTGAGCCCATTTACTGAACCGGAAGACGGGCACCATGATGCTCTGGAAAGGAAGCAGCAGCATCAAAAGCATAAGAACCAACAGGATTTTTGCCCCTTTCCCATAACTGCGTGCCAGAAACAATCCGCCAAGCAAGCCCACCGGAATCTGGAACAGTAAAGAATAACCAGTGATCTTCAGGGAGTTTTGAAACCGAAGCATCATATCTTCATCAGCAAACACTTCCCGCCAACGGGAAAGGGTGAAGAGAATTTCACCATCGTTTACCTTCAGCGAGGCCATCAAATCCCCCTGCACAAAAGACGCTGCGATCAAAAGAAGAATGGGCAAAGCAAAAAGAGTCAGGATCATGCCAAGGATGAGCATGCTGATTTTTCTCATACCACAGCCCCCCTTCTCCTTTTCATCAGCACAATACACAGGCCGTATGCCAAAAGTGCCAGTGCCATCAGTATAACCGCCGAAGCAGCCACATACTGAAAATTCATTTTCATGTACTGGTGATTCATGTAATGCTGAACCATGTAGAGCTTTTTAGACGGATAATCGCCGAACAGAAGGTAGCATTCCTTGTAGCTGCGCAAAAGGAACATTATCAGAAACATTACCATGCCGCCCACATACCCGCCGGCCATTGGCAGACGCACGGATACATACGTGCGAATTTTTCCGGCGCCATCCAGCGCAGCCGCATTCAATACATCCTTTGGGATTTTGTTGAGCCCGGTGTACATAAGCACGGCGGCCACCCCGGTATATTTCCATAAATACAACGTGATCAGGGCGCATTGGGAAGAAAGCGGAGAAAGAAGCGAATTGGTATCAAATACCTGTTCCCATAAAGAAACGGCTGAAATGGATGGGATCAGCAGGGGCAAAAGCAGGATGGCCATGCCGGGCAATGCCATTTTTTTATGCCGGCATAAAAGCGGTGCCACCAGGAATGCCACCAGCAGTGCCGCCCCCACCATGCAGCCGCCCAGCCCCAGCAGGTTTTGCAGCCCCAGCCGGAAGTAGGTGTTCTGAGCCACATAGCGAAAATTTTCCGCTCCGGCATAGGTTTGATCAAACGCACTATGGACAAAAGCATAATACACCGTCATGCCAAGGGGTGCCAAATAACACCCTGCAAAGCCCAGGAGGGGAATCCCTCCGGGAAGCAGCAGCCTGGGTTTTGTTTTCATATGTTATTCCCCCAGATACATATCCATTTGTTCGGTACGAATGGCCGCATAGGTTTCCGGAGAAAGAGAACCATTCAGCAGCATTTCAAAGATGGTGGGTTTGTTTCCGGCATCATAATAGCCATATTTCGACCGGGTTACTTCCAACGCTTCATCCCATACCACGGCATGTTCCAGGGCAAAATTCAGCAGATATTCGTTTTGCTCGGACAAAGGTTTTTGAATGCCCAGTGCAATGGCCTGCGAATTATCCCGGATGAGATAGCGGGATTTGTCTTTCAGCATCTGCCCGTTATATCCCATGCCTTCAATCTCCGGATGCGCCATGCAGGCAAGCAGATACACCGCTTCTTCCTTCATGGGGCTGTTGGCACTGATAAGGTAAGACTGGGTCTGGAAGGTATACCGGGGATTTTGAGCATTTTCAACAGGCGGCAGCAGCATGGTTTTATCGCCCATGCTCCCAAGACCGCCAATCGATAAAAACTGCATCAGGGTGTTGGAAGCCAGCCGGGCATGCTTGCCGAGATCCTCAAATTTTTCGGTGGATAAAAGGTTATTTTTCTTCAGGTATACAATGCGCCGCAGCATATCCACATGGGCCTTGGAATTCAAAGCATGGGTTCCCTGATAATAATCCACATGCAGGGCGTCAAAATTGGAAAGGAAATAGTGCACATGTTCTTCCGGCATCAGGAAAATGGGGGTTTCCGCCGTTTTGTTGTAAGCAATCACTTTTTCCGTCAAGGCGTCGAAATCCGCATAGGTCCATACACCGGTGGGAATTTCCCAGCCGATTTGTGCTGCTATTTCCGGATTTGCCCACATCAGATGGACTGTATAATTGTAGATCCAGCCATATTGCCGGTCGTTTGTGGACATCATCGGCCAGACATCCCGGTAATCATCCCGAAGGGCTTCAAAAGCCGGTTCATGGGTCAGTTCTATAACGGCACCGTTTTTCAATAGTTCCGCATAGGTGGGCATCAGGTCAAAATCCCCATAGAGATAGATATCGCAGTTGTTCCCGGCCATCAGTTCAGTGGCCAGCTTCCGGGAATCGTTGATCTGCCGGGGCACCACTTCCACATCCGGGTATTTTTCGTAGAACAGGGGCAGGGCATCCGCCATGGTACCGTGGCCGAAGTTCACATCGTTTACCACATACAGCCTGCGCAATTCCTTTTGACCGCTGAGCTTGTTTGCATCGTAAGAAGCCAGCAGATTACCATTCTCATCATTGACAAACACAGAAAAGTGGTTTCGTACCACCTGCACCGCACCGGAGGGAAGCTTCACGCCGGTATCATATTTGGCACCGGTTGCGGCATTGACGATCACCAGTTTTCCTTCGGAAAGGGCAAAGAGATGCTCCTCGCCCTCTTTTTCATAGCCGTAGCAAAGGGAGGAAAGACCGGGAACCAGCACGGTGTGACAGTGATCATCCATGCCAATGGACAGGCTGGCCAATGTGCCGCCGTCTTCCGTGGAATAGGCATAGAGCCTGTCTTCGTGGATACAGAAAGCGATGTTGTTGATATTCTCCCAGCCTTCTCCCTGCAGCTTCCAGTCCGGTATGCTGCTGTCCAGGGGGTGCAGGGCATAAATGACACCGTTTCCTTGAGTGGTGTGGGCCAGAATATAGGCAGTTCCATTCCCCATCTGGAAATCCCGCACATTGTATTTGGTGTTGATAGCTCTTTCCGGATACAGGGAAAGGCCGTTGTTCGTTACCGAGCGGATCACTTTGCCTTTTTCGCCCTTGGTGACATAATAGAGCATATGATCTTCCGCAGAAAGGAAAAGGATGTTTTGATCTTTTAAAATGGGCGTTGGGCATTTATCATCGGTCGTCTGGTAATACAGCGTTCCATCCAGATAACTCCAGGAGCCAAAGGTATCAAACGAGGTTTTCCGGGGGAGCAATAGAGCACATGCTGTGGTAGCAGCCAGAAATACCAGCACAAAGGCCAGAATCAGACTGAAAGAAGCTTTCTTTTTCATTTTCGGCACCTCTCCTTCTGCCGGGCTCAGCACCTGATGGGCATAATTCCGGGAAGGAGACATTTGTTCCATGTAGGTTTCCAGCGCATGGATCAATTCCTGTTCTTTCATGGGGTCACTCCTCCTTCCAGTTCCAGTTTCAGGTGTTTTTGGGCTTTTTTCAAACGACGATACACGGTGGAGCGGGTAATATGGAGAAGGGATGCTATTTCGTCTGCTCCCATGCGCTGCCAGAAATGGAGGATCACCACTTCCCTCTCCGGCAGGGGCAATTGCTTGACCAGCAGGATAATTTCGCTGTCTTCCGCTTCCGCCTGTTCCGGAAGGTTCTCCGGCAGAACGCGGCGATCCTGATGGCGGAACCAGCGGCTGCGGTGATAATCGTGGCATAGATTCACAGCAACCTTAATAAGCCAGGCCTTTTCCGTGCCTTTGGAGGGATTCATTCCTTTCCATGCCCGGAAAAACGTTTCCTGAACCATATCTTCCGCCAGATGACGATCACAAAGCAGCAAACTGCAAATGCCAAGCAATGTGCGGTCATAGGTGTTGACTAAGCGAATCAGTTCCCCTTCGCTGATGCCCGGTACCTTGGCATCATGCGCCATACCCTTCCACCT
>JAFSGG010000039.1 GCA_017434775.1 Clostridia bacterium | reverse complement strand
GATAGTGGGCCAGACGGATGGTGGTGCAGCCCACTTCGCAGTGCAGAAAATGGGGAATGTGCCGCACCACATACAGCCTCTCTTCCCCAATTTTCAGGCCCATGCGCAGGCCGTCCCGGGCCAGAAACAGAACCGGCAGCATGCGGATATTGCCGCTTTCAGGCAGCATCTGGGCCACGGCATCAAACAGGGCCGGAATGGCCTGCTCCCGGCGGACACGGTCCATCTCCGTCATGGCGCCGCTTTCCTGGGCAAGCAATGCCGCCGCCACGCAATGGGCGCAAAAGCCCTTGCCGCATTCGCACCGGGCATTGGACGCAGAAACACGCACGTTTAACAGCTTACCTTCATCCGATACCAGGTAAGCCGATTCTTCTTTGCCTTTTTTCACTTCCCGTACCAGCATACGGGTGAATAATGTGCGCCCCTGCTGCAGGGCATCCGCCCCGGCAAGGCGCAGCAGCATTTCTTCGCTGAGCATGAAAACCTCCTTGACGGCCAAAAAGGCACGTCTTTTATGAATACGACGTAAACCCTGTATCTCCTGCAAGAAAAACAAAGAAAAAAACGCCCCTTTTGCATCTTTTACAAAAAGGGCGTGGATTTGTAATTATTCGCCGAGAGCGGAAAGGAGGATATTCAGGTTTTGCTCCATGGCATCTTCATAGGCGGTGGGGCTGCCGTTTCCGGTGACGACGGGATCCAAGCGGTACACCGGGGCGCCGGTTTCCCGGCTGATGGCCTCCAGGGCAGCGTTTCGATATTGGGGTTCCGCAAACAGGGGCGGATTTCCGGCGGCGGTCACCTGGTCAATCACGTCTTTCAGCATCCGGGGGGAGAGGGGCTCTTCCGGTTCCATGGAAACCACTGCCACTACGTGCAGGTCATAGGCCTTGGCGAAGTAGGGGAAGGAATCATGGAAGGTGACGATGTCCCTTTGTTTTACGGCCGTCAGAGCATCGGATAGCCGGGCATCCAGGTTTTCCAGCCGGAGGATGTAGTTTTCTGCATTTTCGGCCATTTTTTCCCCATGCTCCGGCAGCAGGGCGGATAGCTGGGCTTCCATGTTTTTCACCATCTGGATGGCGTTCTTGGGATCCAGCCAGATGTGGGCGTTGTATTCCGTTTCTTCTTCTTCTTCGTGGTGATGGTCGTGATCGTGATGATGTTCATCGGCGCAGAGAAGCTCAATGCCCTTCGATGCATCCACCACCTGCAAATCGGGCAGCTGGGGAAGGAGAGCAGGCAGGAAACTTTCCATACCGGCGCCGTTGATCAGCAGGGCATCGGCCCGAGCCAGCAGCCGCATATCCCCGGTGAGCAGCTGATAATCGTGGAGGCAGCCGGTGGAAGGGGCGGTCATGCAGGAAAGGGAAACGCCGGGCACGTCCGTGAGAATATTCTGGGCGAAGATGTACACGGGGTAAAAAGAGGCCACAATCTGCACATCCTCCGCCAGCGCAGCCGGGCAGCACAGAAGCAGCGCCAGCAAAAAGCAACATAGTTTTTTCATAGAAACTCCATTCAATCAGGTGTGGGCTTTCCGGCCTCCTGCGGCCTACAAACCCATATATTACAAACGGATGGGCATTGCTTTTTCAAAGCAGAATGAGGATTCTTTATCATAAAATACTGGTTTTCGGAGGGGGCGCAGGGGAGGTACTTTTGACGCTAAAGTACCTCCCCCGCATAAAACACATCTTACTTAATTTCTTTGCTTTCGATTTCCTTGAGGAACATAGCGATGGCTTCTTCCACTTTCATGGTGCCAATCACTTCGCCCTTGCGGGTGCGCACGTTCACCGTGCCTTCTTCCACTTCCTTGTCGCCCAGCACCAGCATGTAGGGAACCTTCTGGGTGACGGCTTCACGCACTTTGAAGCCGATCTTTTCGTTCCGCAGGTCAATTTCCGCACGCATGCCCTTTTCCTGCAGGGCGGATTGCACCTTCCGGGCGGCGTCATCCGCACGATCGGTGATGGTGAGCACACGCACCTGTTCGGGGGCCAGCCACAGGGGGAATGCACCGGCATAGCGTTCAATAAGGTAAGCCAGCGTGCGTTCATAGCAGCCAAGGGAAGTGCGGTGGATGATGTAGGGGCGCTTCTTCTGGCCGTCCGCATCCACATATTCCATGCCGAACTTTTCAGCCAGCAGCATATCGATCTGGATGGTGACGATGGTGTCTTCATTGCCGAAAACGTTCTTGTACTGGATATCCAGCTTGGGGCCGTAGAAAGCAGCTTCGTCAATACCGATGGAGTACTGAACGCCCAGATTGTCCAGAATCTTGCCCATAACGGCCTGGGCTTCTTCCCACTGTTCCTTGGTACCTTCATACTTGCCCTTGGGGTTTTCGGGATCCCACTGGGAGAAGCGGAAGGTGCAGTTTTCCAGCATGCCGACGGTGGAAAGCATATACTTAGCCAGTTCCAGGCAGCCCTTGAATTCTTCTTCCAATTGATCGGGGCGCAGCACCAGATGACCTTCGGAAATGGTGAACTGGCGCACACGGATGAGGCCGTGCATTTCGCCGGAATCTTCGTTGCGGAAGAGGGTGGAGGTTTCACCCAGGCGCATGGGCAGATCACGGTAGGAGCGCTGGCGGTTCAGATACACCTGATACTGGAAGGGGCAGGTCATGGGGCGCAGGGCAAAGCATTCCTTTTCTTCATCGTGGGGATCGCCCAGGATGAACATGCCGTCCAGATAATGATCCCAGTGGCCGGAAATTTTGTAAAGCTCGCGCTTGGCCATGAGGGGCGTTTTGGTGAGCAGGTAGCCTTTTTTCTGTTCCGTATCTTCCACCCAGCGCTGCAAAAGCTGGATGACACGGCTGCCCTTGGGCAGCAGGATGGGCAGGCCCTGGCCGATGACGTCCACGGTGGTGAAGTATTCCAGTTCACGGCCCAGCTTGTTGTGGTCACGCTTCAAGGCTTCTTCCTGGGCCTTGATATAGGCATCCAGATCTTCCTTGCTGAAGAATGCGGTGCCGTAGATGCGCTGGAGCATTTTGTTTTTTTCGCTGCCGCGCCAGTAGGCACCGGCGATGGAGGTGAGCTTATAGGCCTTTACTTTGCCGGTGGAGGGCAGATGGGGGCCGGCGCACAGGTCGGTGAAATCGCCCTGCTTGTAGAAGGAAATGACGGCGTCTTCCGGCAGATCCTGAATCAATTCCACCTTATAAGGTTCGCCCTTTTCTTCCATGAGGGCGATGGCCTCTGCCCGGGGCAGTTCAAAGCGTTCCAGACGATCGTTCTTTTTGATGATGTTTTTCATTTCCTTTTCCACAGCGGCAAGGAAATCGGGGGTGAAAGGTTCATCCACATCGAAATCGTAGTAAAAACCGTTATCGATGGCGGGGCCGATGGCCAGCTTGGCATCGGGGCGCAGCTTTTTCACAGCCTGAGCCAGCACATGGGAAGCGGTGTGGCGCAGCACTTTTTTTGCATCGTCATCTTCAAAGGTGAGGATTTCCAGAGTGCAGTCTTCATTGATGGGCTTTACCAGTTCCCAGATTTCGCCGTTTACACGGGCGCAGATGGCCTGCTTTTTGAGATCCTGGCTCAGCTGCCCTGCGATATCCAGGGCGTTCATGCCGTTCTCGAATTCCCGGGAGCCGTTCTTGAGGGTAATGATCATGGGGTTTTCCTCCGTTCATTTTCTGGGGGAGCATACAAAAACGCCCGCCCCATTCATTTTCATGAAGGGACGAGCGTGAATTATTTCGCCCGCGGTTCCACCCTTGTTGCCTTTTCAGGCCGCTTTTGACGCATAACGCGCGACAAACGATCTTCGGTCGGGAAGTGGTTTTTTTCGGGGCCTTTTATGTGCTTGCACCAACCGCACACTCTCTGAAAAAGACGATCCGGAAAACATGTCTTCCGTCATTCCGATGGATGGGAGTATTATACAGCCTGTGTATTTTCCTGTCAAGGAAAAAATACAGGAATTACAAAAGGATATTGCTGGTGATCTGATCCACGCCCATATCTGCAAGGGCAGCGGCATCGGCGGGGGCATCCACCGTCCACACATTCACCAAAATGCCCTTTTCGTGCAGCTTGTCTACCCGTTCTTTGGTGAGGCATTTATAGTAAATATCCAGATCCAGATGATGTTTGTGAAGCTTCTGCGGAAGGTCATCCGTCCATTCTTCCATGAGGAATTGAGCAGACTGGTTTGGCAGCATTTCACGCAGGTACAGCATATTCTGCCAGTCGAAGGAAATGAAGGTGGTGTGTTCCAGATATCCTTCTTCCCGGATGAGGGAGACAATTTTTTCGATATCTGCTTTCTCCATGGGATTTTTGATTTCCAGCACCGCATGCTTTTCATAATGTTTCAGGATGCGGATGTATTCGGAAAGGGTGGGCAGCACCAGATCGTGACGCATTTCACCGCTGTTTCGGTCCTTCAGTCGAAGCGTACGCAGGGTACAAAAATTTGTTTCTTCCACGATGCGGCTTTCACCGGAAACGCGGAGCGTATCATCGTCGTGAATAATGATGAAGTGCCCGTCCTTTGTGCGGTGCACGTCGGTTTCAATGCCGAAGTAGGGGTGCTGGCCGGCCGCTACAAAAGCTGCGGCGGTGTTTTCCGTTTCAATACCGGAAAGCCCCCGGTGAGCGATCATCCGGGGCTTGGCTGCATGGGTAAAGAGAATGGGCTTATTCATAAAAGCACCTCATTCCTTGATGTAACCGTAAATTTCGGCGATATCCTGACAGATGAAGGTGGGCTTCACATCGCTCTCTTCCAGATCCTTCAGGGTGGCTTCGCCGCTGAGCACCAGGCAGGTAGTGATGCCGGCGTTTACGCCGCAGGCGATATCGGTATAAAGCCGGTCACCGATCAGCACCGTTTCTTCTTTTGTGCAGCCCATTTTTTCCATGGCCAGCTCTGCAATGGCAGGACGGGGCTTGCCGATGAAGTAGGGCATCCTGCCGGTGGCGTGTTCCAGCATCTGGGCAAAAGAGCCGCAGTCCGGCGCAGAGCCGTAAGCGGTGGGGCACACCCAGTCCGGGTTGGTGGCGAGATAGGTGACGCCTTTGTTCAGCAAAATGCAGGCATCCTCCAGCTTACGATAAGTAAGCTCCGTATCGTAGCCCATGAGCAGGCAGTCGATCCCTTCTTCCAATTGATCGGTGATGGGGAAGCCGGCGGCTGTCAGCTGCTCTTTGAAGGAAGCTGTGCCCAGGGCATAGATTTTCTGATAAGGACCGTTGCGGCGAAGATAAGCGCAGGCCGCATCAGTGGATGTGAAAAAGTCTTCTTTTCCCGCCGGAAGATGGAGTCGTTCCATTTTCTCCACATATTTGCTGACGGATTTGGAGGAATTGTTGGTGAGGAACAGGTAATTTCCACCCATGGCCCGGATAGCGTTCAGAAAATCCAGGCAGTGGGGGAATACATTTTCGTCTAAATACAAGGTACCGTCCATGTCCAGCAGGTACAGCTTTTTGCTGCGGAAGGTTTCTTTCCTGTCCATGAAATGCTCCTTACAAGGCCTTGGTGGCAATTACGTCCGCCCCGGTGCCGCATACGTTTTCGATCACCACCTGACCCACCTGCACGGGAGAAGTGAGGGTGATGGCATTCAGGGCGTTCATGATGTCAAAAAGCTTGCCTTTGGGCACGGCGATATTGGTTTTCACCGGACAGCGGCGGTACAGGCCGCCTTCCATTTTCACGGTGGAAGTGAGCACCCGGGTAGGATTGAGAATTTCGTTTTTGCCATATTCGGCACCGCGGACGCAGCTGTTGCCGGACACAAGATAGCCATTTTCTTCATCTACGCGGAGCCTGCAGCCCTTGGGGCATACGATGCATACCAATTCTTTCATATCCTCAGGCCTCCCTTACGCTGATTTCGATGGTGTCTGCAGTTACTTTATCCAGCAGTACCCGGGGCAATTTGATCTGCTGCATTTCGCCGGGGGTCATGTATTCCCGTTTGAAGGAGCAGAGGGTGTTTTCGCCGTCCTTTACTTCGATGACGCTGTTTCCGTATACCTGTCGCACCCGGAAAAACACTTCCAGATTTTTTTCAATGCGGGGGATGCGCACCTGCTGGGGCACGGTGTAGGAAACGCCGCTTCCGTTTTTCAGCTGCACAGCCTGTTCGTTTTCCTTGGGGTTCAGCACAAAATCCGCTGCGGCAGCCCCGGCCTTTTCGCTTTCCTGGGATACATAGTCCACCAGATCGTGCACATGCACCACATTGCCGCAGGCAAACACGCCGGGGATGGAGGTTTCCATATTCTCATAAACGATGGCACCGTTGGTGCGCATGTCCATCTGAATCCCTGCGCCCCGGGTGAGTTCATTTTCGGGGATGAGACCCACGGAAAGCAGCAGGGTATCGCAATCGAATTCCATTTCGGTGCCGGGAATGGGATTGCGCTTTTCGTCCACCTTGGATACCGTCACATGGGACAGACGGCCGTTCTCTGCCTGCATATCGGTAACGGTGTGTGAAAGGTAGAGGGGAATATCATAATCCTGTAAACACTGGACAATGTTTCGCATCAGGCCGCCGGAATAGGGCATTACTTCCACACAGGCCAGCACCCTGGCGCCTTCCAGCGTCATGCGCCGGGCCATGATGAGGCCGATATCGCCGCTGCCCAAGATCACAACCCGCTTGCCCACCATGTAGCCTTCCATGTTCAGGTAGCGCTGGGCGCTGCCGGCGGTAAACACACCGGCGGGACGGGCGCCAGGAATGGCGATGGCGCCCCGGGTGCGTTCCCGGCAGCCCATGGACAGGATGACGGCCTTGGCCTTAAGCACCTGATAGCCCTTTTCGGTATTGATGACGTGTACTTCTTTATTTTCCGTGACGGTGAGCACCATGGTATCTGTCATGACCTGAACAGACGTATCTTTCAGCATTTCAATGAACCGATGGGCGTATTCCGGGCCTGTCAGCTCTTCCTTGAAGCGGTGCAGGCCAAAGCCGTTATGGATGCACTGGTTCAGAATGCCGCCCAGCTCTTTGTCGCGCTCCACAATCAAAATGTTGCGCAGGCCTTTTTCCCAGGCGCTGTTGGCCGCTGCCAGCCCGGCGGGGCCGCCGCCCACCACGATCAGATCATACAGCATGGCGTTACACCTCCTTCTTCGTTTCGTTCATGAGGATAAAGCTGCCGTCCTTATCCTGCAGAATATCCAGGGGACTCACCTTCAGTTCCCGTGCCAGAATATCCAGCACCCGGGGACCGCAGAAACCACCCTGGCAACGCCCCAGACCGCTGCCGGCTCTGCGCTTGATGCCGTCAATGGAGCAGGGGGGGATGGGGGAATGAATAGCATCCACAATTTCCCCTTCGGTGATGGTTTCGCACCGGCAGATCACACGGCCATACAGGGGATTCTCTTTGATCACTTGCTGCTTATCTTCCGCAGACAGGCTGCGGAAATGGATTTTCTTCCGGGTGGTGATGGGGTTTTCCTTCTGTTCCATGGAAAGGCCTTCGCCCTGCAAAAGATGGATACATTCCAGCGCAATGGCAGGGGCAGAAGTGAGGCCGGGGGATTTGATGCCGGCCAGGTCAATAAACTGCTTTGCGGCAACGCCAATCTGGAATTCGTCTTTGTTCAGGTTGGCACGGACACCGGCGAAATTGCGGATGGAATGGCGGTAATTGATATTGGGCACGCTCTTTGCCGCCATTCTCTGCACAAAGGCCATACCGGCGGCGGTGTTGTGGTTATCTTCTTCGCCGGAAACCCCTTCGGCATTGGGGCCTACGATCAGATTGCCGCCCACCGTGGGGGACACCAGTACGCCCTTGCCGTTTTCGTTGGGGCACTGGAAGAGGGTGTGCCGGGCTTTTGTTACTTCGCATTTGTCCAGCACATAGTATTCGCCCCGGTTGGGCCGGATTTCAAAGGATTTTTCCGCCACCATTTCGTGAATTTCACCGCTGTGAACCCCGGCGGCATTGACGATGTATTTCGCTTCCACATTGCCTTTGTTGGTATGGATCACATAATGCTCTTCCGTCCAATCAATGCCCTCTACTTTGGTGCGCAGCTTCATTTCCGCGCCGTTTTGCACGGCCACTTCAGCCAGTGCCACCGTGTATTCCCAGGGGCCGATAATGCCGGCAGAAGGAGCGTACAGCGCCCCCATCACTTCAGGACTCACTTCCGGCTCCATTTGAAGCACTTCTTCTCTGGACAGAATCTGCATATCCGGTACGCCGTTTTTCACGCCCCGGTCATAGAGCTTGTTCACCGTTTTCCTTTCGCTTTCAGAAAATGCCAGCACCAGACTGCCAATTTTTTCGTAAGGAACGGACAGGTCTTTACAAAGCTGTTCCGCCATGGCGCAGCCCTGCACATTGAGCCTCGCCATCAGGGTGCCAGGCTCCGGATCATACCCTGCATGGACGATGGCGCTGTTGGCCCGGGAAGCCCCCAGAGCCACATCGTTTTCCTTTTCCAGCACGGCGATGTTCAGTTTGTATTTGGATAATTCAAAAGCAGCGGCAGCGCCGACCACACCGCAGCCGATAATGGCAACATCATACATGGATGGATATCATTCCTTTCGCACATCTGGTATAACTCCAATATAAATCATACCACAAATGGTACACTTTCGCAAGAGCGCCTTGTGAAGGGTAGGGTTTCGTGGTATGATAGAAGAGAGGTGGAACAGATGATTCTGTATAAGCAAGTGATGGATGGCATTTTCCTTTCCCGGCCTAACCGGTTCATTGCCCATGTGCTGGTGGACGGAAAAGAAGAAGTGTGTCATGTGAAAAATACGGGCCGCTGCCGGGAACTGCTGGTGCTCGGTGCCAAAGTGACCCTCAGCGTATCGGATAATTCAAGCCGGAAGACCAAATATGATCTGGTAGCCGTCTGGAAAGGGGATACCTATATCAATATGGACAGCCAGGCCCCCAATCATGCAGCCGGGGAAGCGTTGTGGCATTTGATCCCAGGGGCAAAGCAGGTGAAAGGCGAAGTGACATACGGGGAAAGCCGGCTGGATTTCTGTGTGGAAACGGATGTCGAAAAATGGTTTGTGGAAGTGAAAGGGGTTACCCTGGAAAAGGAAGGTCACGCCCTGTTTCCGGATGCACCCACGGAAAGGGGCATCAAGCATCTGCACACGCTGATCCAATGTGTGGAAGAAGGGCACAAAGCTGCCGCCCTTTTCGTGATCCAGATGAAGGGTGTGCATTCCTTTTCACCCAATGATCAGATGCACCCGGCCTTTGGGGAAACCATCAGGGAGGCTGCTGCAAAGGGTGTGAAAATCTGGGCGTATGATTGTATCGTGACGGAAAACAGCATGACCCTTGATCAGCCGGTGCCGGTGAAATTGTAATAAAAAACTGCTTTCGCAATTTATACGGAAGCAGTTTTTATTTTAGTCAGCAATCAGATCCATCCCATTGGGGGAGAGCGTGTATTTGCTGTCGGCGGTGCCTTCGCCCTGCTGGCCGAATTTGCTGATGCCGGCAGAAAGCACGGTGCCGTCTTCGAGCATGGCCAGGCAGAACAGGCTGCCGCCCTGCACCAGCACCACGTCTTTGTCCCACACTTTGGCGGGCAGCACCCCTTCGGAAGCAGCGGAGCGGAAGCCCTGACCCAGCTGGCCATAGCTGTTATTGCCCCAGGACCAGAGGGAGCCATCTTCCAAAATGGCATAGGTTTGGGAGGAATAGGCGGCCACATATTTCACCGGCAGGGGCAGGGGAACGGCCCGGGGGGCAGAGGTGGTTTTGTGATTGGTATCATAGCCCAGCTGCTGGGAATCATTTCGACCCCAGGTCCACAGGGTGCCTTCCGTATCCAGCAGTACCACGCTGTGGCCGCAGGCATCGATGGAGGCGATTTCAATATCGCCGTAATCGATTTTCACCGGGGTAGCAAAATGCTGTTCGTTGGAAGGGGATATTTCGTGATTCTCGTTATTGCCCCAGCCCCAGAGGGTGCCGTCTGCCGCCAAGGCCAGGGAGAATTTACCGCCGCCGGCCAGCTGCACAATGTTTTCCAGCGGCAGCAGATAGGGCTCCTGCACGTTTTTGCGCTTGCCGTTGCCCACCTGATAATTGGTGTTGCGGCCCCAGGCGTACACATGGCCGTCTTCTGTCAGCATCAGTACATGGCCAAAGCCGGTGACCAGCGCTTTGGGAGCGGCTGGCAGCTTCGCTTCCTTATGGGTGGAATACACGCCTTCTTTCAGAGACAGAGGCAGGTAGCTGTTATTCCCAACGCCGAACACCCGGCCGTCGGACAGCCAGAGGTAACTGTAATCCGATGCGGTGACCACATCTTTCAGCAAGGAAAGATCGATTTCCTGATTTTTTGTGGCAAAATCGGATACTTTATAGGTCTGTTTCAAATTGCCCTTGCCCAGCTGGCCGAACTGATTATCGCCCCAGCAGCGGATGTTGCCTTCCGTATCCCGGGAATAGGCAAAGCTGCCGCCTACCGCCAGGATCACATCCCGGCCATCGGGGAGGGTATACACTTCGGCTCCGGCGGCGGATGCCATCAGGCAAAAGAGCAGGGCGAATGCGATTATTCTTCGAGGCATAGCTTGTTCTCCTTATGAATCCGCTGGCAGGAAGTGATGGCCATGCCGGCCAGCACAACGCCCATGAAGCTGTGGATGAGGAGCTTTTTGAGGCTGTTATCAAAACTTTCTGGGAAAAGGGTGACCTTGCCGTCCAGAGCAAATTCCAGTACCACAAACAGGCCCATGCAGATCACCACAATCAGGATTTCTGCCGCCAGCCGCTTGATGGAAATGCCGTGTTTCCATGCGCGGTACATGAGGAACAGGAACGCTGCGCCAAAGAGGATGGCGTAGGAAATATAGGTGACCCGAAGGAAAATGGAAATGCACAGATGGCCGTCCTGCCGCAGGCTTTCGGGCAGGAACTGGCTGGTGGTGAACAAAACTGCCGTGTACAGGGAAAGGATGCCGGGGGCAAACTTTTTCCGGTGCAGGGCAAAGAGGATGATGACAGCCAACATGGATTCCACCAGATGCACCGCCAGCTTCCACTGGATGATGGTTTCGCCGGTATCCCAGTCCATCCCTTCAATCTTGTAAAACAGGGGCGTGAAGCAGAAACTGCCGTTTTCCATCACGTCACTGAAGCCCTTGAGGGTTTCGGTATCGGACAGGGGTTCAATAAAGCGGATGGCAGCAAACAGAAACAGGGCCGGCAGGCAGATGCTGTCCATCAGGTTGAAGAGCTTTGCTTTGGTCAGGGGAGCGGTGATGAATGCGGCTGCGAAAATACCCAGAATGAAACCGCCGACGTGGAAACCGCTGCCCACAGGCTGCCAGAAAGCGCCGGTGCCGGTATACTGCCCCAGTTCATCATAGAAAATGATGCTGGCTTTTTCCGGATTGATGCAGAAAATAAGCCGGGCAAAGAAAAGCCCCAGCACCAGGGACAGCACGGCAAACACGCCGGCGCTGCAGAGGGACACTTTGTGCTTTTTGGCACCCAGCAGCATCATGACGCCGGCAATGACCACAAATATGGCAGAAAGCAGGAAAAACAGGGGCGTTCCGCTCTGTTCCATAGAAACCTCCGTGATTATTCTTCCAGCGTGGCGAAATACAGGATATCGCTGAGGAAGCGTTCAATTTCGGGGCAGTTATACTTTACATAGGCGAATTTGCCGTCTTTGTTCTTACCCTTAAAAATCATGGTGGAGCTGTTGCCGCCGTCCAGATTGAAGGCCAGAATACAGCCGTTTTCGCTATGCTGCTTGCCCATTTCTTCGCAAAGACCGGCAAATTCCATGAGGGTCATCCCCTTGGAACCCTGGCTCTGGGGGCCTTCGCAGGTGATGAGCAGGTATTCCAGCGGGCCGATCTGGCAGATGGCGGTACACTGGGTGGAATTCTGAGAGCCCAGGGATTTGTTCAGGTAATCTTCACCGATCACGCTTTTACCGTCCCGGCACAGCACCGGGCCGAAGCAGAACACCTGATACATATTATCCTGATTTTCGTTATAGTAAGCCACATAATCGTCTTTGGTGCATTTTTCGATGGCGGAAAGATTGCCTTCCTTATCGATGATCAGCAGGTCCATGGTGCCGTCCGCCACGTTACGGAACTGCTTGCCCATGCGCAGCACCACCTGGCACTTATCGGGCTTGGTGTGGTAATCGCCGTTGATGGCGATGACGGCGTTCACCTTATTGGCCACAAAGCGGCCGCGGGAGGTGGTGGCAGAGCGGAAATCGGCACGTTCGGAATCGATGAGACCGGCCGGCGCCGTGCGCAGCTGGGAAGGATGCGAAATCTTCACATGAGCACAATTATAGGTGGTATCGGCGTAACGGCCGGTATAGATCTTTACGGAAATGGAGCTGTCCTGATATTCATCGGCAGCGATGTAATTTTCCTGCGCAGGCTTGGGACCCCAGGAGAAATTATCCATGGGCAATTCAGCGGCAAAGGCATTCCCGGCCAGGGAGACCAGCAGCATCGCAAGCAGCACAACTACCGTTTTTCTGGAAGTAAACATGGGCGTCATTTCCTTTCAAAACAGATGATAATATGACACTTTATAATACCATGGATGCCCCTGCTTGGCAAGGATTATTAAGAAAGTGTAATAAAGAAAAAAGGCACAGAAACCGGGAGGCTTCTGTGCCGTGCAATGGATTATTCGTCGTGGGTCATGAAGCGGTACTGGGCTTCGCAAAGACCCCGGTAATGGCCGCCGGGCAGCTTGATGAGCTCTTCGTGGTTGCCCTTTTCGGCAATCTTGCCGTCCTGCACCACAAAGATGCAATCCGCATTGCGGATGGTGGACAGGCGGTGGGCAATGACGAAAGACGTGCGGTTTTTGAGCAACGCATCCAGCGCTTTCTGGATGAGCATTTCCGTCCGGGTATCGATGGAGGACGTCGCTTCGTCCAGAATGAGGATTTTGGGATCGTTGAGCAGGGCACGGGCGAAGGAAATCAGCTGGCGCTGGCCCTGGGAAAGGGAAGATCCGCGTTCGTTCACTTCGGTCTGGTACCCTTTGGGCATGTTTATGATGAAGTCATGAGCGCTGACGGTTTTGGCCGCTTCGATCACTTCTTCATCGGTGGCATCCAGCCGGCCGTAGCGGATGTTTTCCATGATGGTGCCGGAGAAGATGAAGGTATCCTGCATCATAACGGACATCTGTTTGCGCATGCTGGACAATTGCATATCCTTCAAATCGTGCCCGTCAATGAGCACCCGGCCTTCCGTGGGATCATAGAAGCGGGAAAGCAGGTTCACGATGGTGGTCTTACCGGCGCCGGTGGGGCCCACCAGAGCGATGGTGTTGCCGGGCGCAATATCAAAGGAGACGTTTTTGAGCACCGTCTTTTCCCGGTCATAAGAGATGTGACGTTTTCAAAGGTCACCCGGCCTTCGATGGGCGGCAGCACTTCTGCACCCTCTTTATCCTGGATATCGCTTTCCGTATCCATGATTTCGAATATGCGTTCCATGGAGGCGGTGGCGGAAAGCAGGCTGTTATAGAAGTTGGACAGGGTGTTGAGGGGCTGCCAGAAGCGGCCAAGATACCAGATGATCAGCAGCAGGTTGGCCAGAAAATCGGGATCGGCTTTGATAAACTCCACGCCGAAAATATACACCAGCACCGTACCGATATTACCGGTCAGATCCAGCATGGGCCAGAAGAGATTATTGATGGTGACGGCTTTCATCCAGGAAGTGCGGATATCGCTGTTGACGGCACGGAATGTATCGGCATTTTCATCTTCACGGACGAAAGCTTCCGTAACCCGCATGCCGGTGAGGGATTCGTGAAGATAGCCGTTCATGGTGGAATTCTTCACGCGCACTTTCTGCCAGCGAAGGCGCATGATCCGCTTCACCTTGAACAGGATGAACAAAAGCAAGGGCAGGATGCACATACCGATCAGTGTCAGCTGCCAGTTGACCAACAGCATGATGATGACCAGCAGCACGATGGTCATGCAGTCGATGAGCACGTTTACGATACCGTTGGTGAACAGATCGTTCAGGGAGTTTACGTCGTTGATCACGCGTACCAGCAGTTTGCCGGCGGAGCGGGTATCAAAGAAGGAAAAGCTCATGCCCTGAATGTGATGGAACAGATCTTCGCGCAACGTGGCCAGGGCACGGCGGCCGGCAGAGTCCATCCAGCGGATACGATACCGGGTGCACAGGGCACCGATGATGGCAAGCGCCACCATGCCGCCCAGAATCCAGGGCATGTTTTCGGTGGCTTGTACGCGCAACTCACCGATGGCGCGGCTCATCAGGAAGGGGTTGGCCAGACCGCAGGCCATGGCAATCAACATCAGCACAAGGGAGAAGCCAACCTGCTTTTTGTAGGGCTTCATGTAGCGCAGCAAACGGACAAACTGTTGTTTATTAAACGGTTTTTCCAATGCTTCATCGTCCAGCTGGCGAATGACACGGGCCATTTTACTGCACCTCCTTTTCGACCTTTACGGCGCTGGACATCTGGTCCATCACCATCTGGTAGTAAATACCGCCTTTTTCCATCAGTTCCTTATGGGTGCCCCGCTCGGCAATTTCGCCGTTATCCAACACCAGAATCTGATCGGCATTCTTAACGGAAGAGATACGGTGAGCAATGATGAAGGTGGTGCGGTCTTTGAGCACTTCCTTCAGTTCCTGCTGGATGAGGTATTCCGTTTCCATATCCACGGCGGAAGTGGAGTCATCCAGGATCAGGATGGCGGGATCAATCATCACAGCACGGGCAATGGCTGTGCGCTGCTTCTGGCCGCCGGAGAGGCCAAGGCCGCGCTCGCCGACCACGGTCTCATAGCCCTGGGGCATATGATCGATGAATTCAGTGGCCTGGGCAACTTTGGCGCTGCGTTCCACCCGTTCCATATCGCCGCCCGGATTGCCGTAACGGATGTTATCGGCAATGGTATCGGAGAAGAGGAAGGTTTCCTGCATCACATAGCCGATCTGCCGGCGCAGGGGCTTGAGCGCATGCTGGCGCACGTCGATGCCGTCGATTTTGATGGAGCCGGACTGGATATCATAGAACCGGCCAAGGAGTGTCACCAGCGTGGATTTGCCTGAGCCTGTGGCACCCATCACGGCGATGGTTTCGCCGGGCTTGGCTTCCAGGCAGATGTCTTTGAGCACCGGCTGATGGCCATAGGAGAAATTCACATGATCAAACACCACATGGCCCTTGAATTCGACCGGGGTTTTGGCGTTTTCGGGCTCTTTGATGGAAGCGCCGAAATCCACATAATAGAACAGCTTTTCAGCGGAAGTGACGGCGTTGGTGACCATATTGATGATGTTGGGCAGCTGGCGCATGGGATCCACAAGCATCCAGATGTAGCCGGTGATACCCACCATGGTGCCGATATCCAGATTGCCATGGATGGTGAGCAGCAGGCCGCCCAGCAAAGCAATGGGGGTGCACAGGGAAGCCAGCACGTCCATGAAGGGAACGAAAGAAGACCACAGCCAGCTGACTTTCAGGTGCATATCCGCCAGTTTTTGGTTTTCCTTATTAAAGCGTTCTTCTTCAAAGGGTTCCTGGGCATAGGCTTTGACCACGTGCATACCGGCCAGGTTTTCCTGGGTGATGGTATTGAGGGTGGCGTTCTGTTCCCGCACTTCGCGGAAGAGAGGACGCACCTTTTTGTTGAAGAGCCAGGCCATGATGGCGATCACGGGGGTGAGGCTCAGCACCAGCAGGGTGATTTCCCAGCTCATGGTCATCATGAAAATGAAGGCGCCCACAAAACGCAGGCCCTGTTCATACACATGAATCAGCCCGAAAGCGATCAGATGGCGCACGCCGTCAATATCGCCGGTCATGCGGCTCATGATTTCGCCCACGCGGTGCTTATCGTAAAATTCGTAGGGCATTTCCTGCAGGTGGGCATACAGGCCCGTACGCAGATCCCACATGGCAGACTGGCTCATGCGTTCGTACAGTACGCTGCGCAGGAAATTGCAGCCGCCGGTGAGAAGGGTCAGCCCGATGATCATGATGCAAAAGGGGATCAGCATGTCGTAGAGACCGCCCTCAATTACATCGTCCACAATGAATTTGGTGATGTAGGGTTTGATCAGCGTGGCTACAATGACAACCGTTTGCAGGATAAGACCGCCGATCATGTGCTTTTTGTAGGGCTTCATCAGGCCCCATATTCGCTTTATGGTATCCATAACGCATACCTCCGCATGATAAAATCTACTACATTATAGCAGGGCAAAAAATACCGTCAATACGAAAAAATGCGAAAAAATCCGCAAATTTTCCAAACGGCAGAAAGTGACAAAAAAAGAAACGGAATTGTCAGTGAATCGGTTACTTGCTTTTTGAATAAACGAAAAAATAATTTTGCAAAACAGGTTGACAAATATATCGTGTGCCGATATAATACGTATAACGGCCGACGATATAACGGCCGACGAGAGGAGGAGAACAATGGGAGCAAATTTCCCATTGACGGAAGCGGTATACTATATCCTTCTGTCTTTAAAAAAACCGATGCATGGCTATGGCATTATGCAGAATGTGGAAAAGCTGTCCGGCGGAAGGCTGCATCTGGCAGCAGGAACGCTGTACGGCGCCATCAGCAGCATGCTGGAAAAAGGCTGGATTGCGACTGCATCGGAAACGGGGGACAGCCGCAAGAAAGAATACAGAATGACGGATGCAGGCCTGCAGGTACTGAAAGATGAATATGCACGGCTGCAGGAACTGGTGAATAACGGAAAAGCCGTATTGGAGGATGCACAATGAGGACGAAAGTGAGAAAATGGCTGTGGGCCTGGCAGTTTGACGAAGAAGAAGCCTGGCTGAATGAAATGGCGCAAAAAGGCAAAGTGCTGGTGGGGTATCGCCTGGGAACGTATGAATTTGAGGATTGTGAGCCCGGTGAATATACCGTGCGGCTGGAAATGCTGGAAGAGTGGCCTACTACCGCAAAAAGCCAGGACTATATCCGCTTTGTGGAGGATACCGGGGCGGAGATGGTGGGCAGAATTATGAAATGGGTGTATTTCCGCAAAAAGACGGAAGACGGGCCTTTTGAACTGCATGGCAATTATGCGGCTCGTATCAAACACCTGCGCAGCATCATCACCCTGCTTGTGCCGCTGATGATTTTCAATACCTTCATCGGGTTTTACAACCTGTTTATCGGGATTACATTCCCATCTGTAATAAACATCATTTGCGGTATCGTGAACTGTGCAGTGTCAGTGCTGCTGGCAGGCGGCCTTCGCAAGCTGAATGAAAAGAAAAAACAGATGGAAAAAGACGCCCAGCTGTTTGAATGAGGAAAAGAAGAAAAGCCGGAAGGAATGAAGATTTCCTCCGGCTTTTTGCATACAATTTACTTGATTTCCCGAATTTCATAGTCTTGGGAGCCCAGGCCCATATCTTCCAGCATCTTGATCTGCAGGTAGGGATCCTTGCCATGGAGGCGTTGGAAGAGATGGCCGGTTTCGCCCATTTTGTGGCCCTTGGGTACGCCCTGAGGGATCAGGTCTTCCACTTTGATCATATCCAGGCTGGCCCGCTCGATGGCCACAATATCGCTGGATGCGGTGATGCCGATATCCGGCACCAGGGAAGGCGTGGTAAGTCCCCAGCAATCGCAAAGGGCAGTGATGGAAATGAGCATATTGATGAAATACACATTCTCCGGGCCAAACAGATCCAGCACCGTCTTGGTGCAAAGGGCCATGCCCTGCTGGAAATCGGCATAGTCATGGCTGTCCAGGGTGATGGCTTTGGTGGGGCACACTTTGGCGCAGTGCTGGCACATGGTGCAGTTGTGGTAATTCACATGATATTTGCCGTCCTTGCCAAAATGATTGGCAAAGTGATTGCAGGCTTCGATGCATTTATTGCAATGGACGCACTTGTTTTCATCCCACAAAAGGCCGCCTTCCAGGCCGTGAATTTCGTGCCGGGTACGGTCGGTAACGCAGCCCATGGAAATATTCTTGCAGGCGCCGCCGTAGCCGCAGGCACCGTGGCCCTTCACATGGGAAAAATCGATGAGGAAATCGGCGTCATGAATGAGGCCGGCCACATCCACATGGCGGAAGGATTTAAAATCCACTTCCTTGGTGTAATAATATTTGCCGAAATAGCCGCAATCATCCAGCACCGGGCAGCCCAGGTTGTCGGCGGTGTAGCCCCGGCGTTCGGGATGGCGGCGATAGACATAATGATCGGTAATGAAACATTCACCGCCGTTATCCTGCACAAATTTCACCAGCGTACGCACAAAAACCGGGGGGATGGTGGAATAAGTGACGCCGTCGCCGATGTGCATTTTGATGGCGACTTTTTTACCTTTGACCTTTTCGCCCAGATCAGATGCTTTCAGAATCCGTTCGAATTTGGCGGGCAGGGTCTGCCCGGCTTCATAGCGGGCATAAGCCATGGATGAGAACAAAACCTGAGATGCCATTTTGCAAAACTCCTTTCGTAATGGGGGATTTTATTTTGACGTTAAGGTGAGCAAATGGAACTGGGGCCGGGCGCCCAGACGCACCGGCAGATCCGACGTGCCCACGCCGTTGGAAACCAGAATGTCCGTGCCGTTTTCGTGATACCAGCCGCTGCGGTAGCGGTTGCCGCAATCGGTGGATGTTTTGGGGGCATAGCCGAAAAAAACCACCTGACCGCCGTGGGTGTGGCCGCACAGTGCCAGATCAAAAAACGGCGGCTGGGGCAGGGAGAACAGTTCTGGAAACACATCCGGCGTGTGAGGCAGGAAAACGATGAAATCGGCATCTTGTGAAAGCTGCGACAGCCGTTCCGGATCGGGATAGCCGTTGTAATAATCATCTATTCCTGCAAAGGCAATGGTATTGCCCTCCTTTTCCAGCAGGTATACATCGTTCACCAGAGGAATTACCCCGGCGGCTTTCATGGCTTTTTGAATGGGCAGAAAATTTTCTTCCGGCAGGGTGCGGTCATGGTTGCCGAAAACAGCCAGGGTGGCGATGCGCGGCTGAAAGGCGGGCTTTTTTTGCCAGAATTGCAGCGCACCATCCGAGTTTTCGGCATAATCGCCGCCTAGAAGGATCAGATCCGGCTCCAGTGCATTGACCCGTCCGATCAGATCATTCAGCCGCTGATCGTTCAGAAAAGTACCGTAATGAATATCGGAAATATAGGCAATCCGCAGCCCGTCAAAAACAGCAGGTATTTTGCTGTTTTGGTATGTGTGCTCACATAAATCCAGCCGGGTGGCCAGATAAAGGGGATACAACAGCGCACAGCCTGCCGGCAGCAGGGCCAGGAACCGTCCCAGCCGGGAAGGCATTTTGGCTCTTTTTTTTCGTTGCTGGGTCATGATGCATTCCTTTCGGGTTTGAATGATAGGACTATTTTATCATATTACCGGCCAGGTTTCAATTGCGGAAAAAGCAGGATTATGGTATACTTTGTGTAATTTGGAAATAAAGGTGTGACAAGAATGGGTAAACGCTTATTGGCGCTTTTGATGGTGATGGTGTGCCTGACGCCATCCGTGGCTTTTGCAGCGGTTGCGGTGGATGCTTCTTTCGTTATCCTTGATGGCAGAAGTGCAGTTCACTACAGCTTCCAGGTGCCGGGAGAAGAATTTGTGCTGCTGGAATACACCGGCCCCAAGGAAAGCGGCAAAATGGTGATCCATGCGGAGAATGATCATCGCTTTGTGGGCGATATTCCCTTTTATTATTCCAATATGGGCGGCAAAGTGCGCCTGACGGTACGGAATCTGGAAAACAGAGAATTGGGAAAAGGGGAAGCTACGCTCCTGGCGGCTCCTGGTTATCAGGCGCCCAAAGGCCAGTCCAATGCCAAGGTGAAGAATTTTGTGCTGGAAGAAACGCCGGAAGGATTTTCTTATTCCTTTGAAGCGGAAGGTACGGATTATATGATTCTCCATTTCCGCAACAAGCAGCAAACGGGTGAAAAGCCGGTGTTTCCGGATGAAAACGGCGTGTATTCCGGGAAAGTGGAATTACCCCTGACCTATGCCCGCACCCTGAGCACGGTGCAGATCCGCAACGGGAAGGGAACCGTAAAGGCGGAAGAAACTGTGCGCAAGGGTTTTGCACCGCCGCCTGCACCGCAAAAGAAGGAAGGGCGTTTGTCCGGGCTGGTGGTGTGCATCGATCCCGGGCATCAGGAAAACGGTCAGCCATTTTCCGAGCCCGTGGGGCCCGGCCTGACCGGCAAAAAGACCGGCACCACCGGCATGGCTCAGGGGAAAGTAACCCTGCGCAAGGAAAGCATTGTGGTATTGGAAATTGCTTTCCGGCTGCGGGATGTTCTGGAAGCACAGGGCGCTACCGTCATCATGACCCGGGAGCGGCAGGATATTTTCCATACCAATCTGGAACGCTGCCAGATTGCAGAAGATGCCGGGGCGTTCATTATGCTGCGGCTGCACTGCGATACCCGGGAAAACAGCAAAAAGCAGGGGCTGTCCCTTTATATGCCGCTGAATTCCGATTATGCCAAGGCAGTGGCCGGCAAGGAAGAATACAGGCAGATGGGCCAGATAATGCTGGACTGCACGAAGGTATCTGCCGGTTATGCCTTGGATACCTCTACCGGCACCGTGCACCAGAGCGATCAGTTTATCGGCAATAACTGGGCGAAAATGATCTGCTTCCTGATTGAACTGGGTTATATGAGCAACCCGGAGGAAGACTATCTTCTGTCCCATCCGGTGCACCAGCAGCGGCTGGCGGAAGGGATGGCTCAGGGCGTGTATGAAATTGCGGTATTCCGCGGCTTGATTGAAGAATAAGCAGGGCGTCGTTCATCCTGCCGGGTATATGACCGGCACCATCTATCTGAGCAAAAAAAGACCGGGAGAAAAAGCGTTTTCTCGCCGGCCTTTTTTCATCAACATACATTATAAAGCTGTCTGTGTCAGTATGCAAACAGGATATTGATCCTTCAGTGCTTCATATGCCATCCGGGCATCGGAATCCCTTTCGAACACGCCGAAGACTACGGAACCGGAGCCGGTCATCCGGGCAAAGGAAGCACCGGAAGCATACAGGGAATTGATGGCGGTTTGCAGAACGGGTTTTTGCAGGACGGATACAGTTTGCAGCATATTGACGGCGTTTTCTTCCATCATGGAAAGATCGCCGCCTTTCAATGCTTCCATGACCCTTTCCACGCTGCCGCCCATGGGGTTTTGCTGATGATAGGCGGTGAAAATTTCTTTGGTGGAAAGCCCTTCGCAGGGCTGGATGAGCAGGAGAGGGAAGGTGCGGCCACAGGGGGTGGGGGTGAGGATTTCGCCGATGCCCTGAGCACGCATGGGTGCATCCTTTAGGCAGAAGGGGATATCTGCGCCCAGTTTCACGCCGATGGCAAGCAAAGTTTCCATGGGCAGGTTCAACTGCCAGAGCGTGTTGAGCCCCTTCAATGCCGCCGCCGCATCGGCACTGCCGCCGCCAAGCCCGGCCCCCATGGGAATGCGTTTGATGAGATGGATTCGGGCGCCTTTATGGGTGTTTGTGAATGTCTGCAAGGCTCTGGCTGAGCGAATGATCAGGTTATCTTCCCCGGCGGAGAGCGGGGAACCTTCAATGGTCAGGGAGAGGGTATCGGCTTTTTCGATGCACAGGGTATCGGAAAGGGCAATGGGCTGCATCACACCGTCCAGCAGATGATACCCATCCGGACGAAGGCCGGTAATTTCCAGAGCCCAGTTGATCTTGGCGCGTGCTTCAATCTGCATGCCGGCTGTTCTCCTTTCCTGTGGCTAAAGTAATTTCAAAGGCTGCCCCCTGATCAGAAGGCAAAAGCCGGATGGACTGGCCATGGCGCTCCATGATGCGCCGGCAAATGGCAAGCCCAAGGCCTGTGCCCTTGCCGGCAGTGTGGGCCTTATCCGCTTTATAGAACCGATCAAAAATATGGGGGGCATCTTCCGGCAGAATGCCCTGGCCGTCATCCTGAATGCAGAGGAACAGGGTATTGCTTTCCAAACGGGAGGAAAAGCGGATGCGGCCGCCTTTTGGGGTGAATTTCACCGCATTATCCAGAAGATTAATCAGTACCTGCTGGATTTGATCCGCATCGGCATGGACAAAGCAGGGATCGGATGCAAATTCCGTTTCGATTTCCAGTTCCTTTTCTTCCAGCTCGTTCATCCGGGCGATGATGGCAAGGCGGATGCGCTCATTGATATCGAAGGATGTGCAATGGAGGGGCGTTTCCTCGTTTTCAATCCGGGAGAGGCTGAGCAGGGAATGGATGAGTTTGGACAAACGGTGGGTTTCATCGGTGATGATGGAAAGGTATTTTTCCTGCTCGCCTTTGGGGATGGTGCCGTCCAGGATGCCCTGGGCGAAACCTTGAATGGAAGTGATGGGGGAGCGAAGCTCATGGGACACATTGGCCACAAATTCCCGGCGGGATTGTTCCTGCGTAGCCAGCTTATCCGCCATCTGATTAAAAGAGGAAGCAAGGGACAGCATTTCCCTTGTGCCCTCTTCCGGAGCACGGGCGGTAAAATCACCGCTGGCCATGCTGTTGGCTGCCTTTTCCATGGCGGTGAGCGGCCGGGTGACACGGCGGGTGAAGATGAATACGATGATCAGTGCAGCCAGAGACAGGGCAATGGCGGCAACTGCCACCTGCCATACAAGATCCCGGTAGGAGGCATGGACCGTCTGAGCGGCCGTCTGGATGAGCACCAGGCCGGATACGGTATAGCCGTCTCGGGGCCCGGATTGCTGAATGGGCACGATGACGGTGAACAGCGGGCCGGATGCACTGTCCGTCTGCACAACGATTTCCTGGCCTTGAATGACCTGGGCTAAATAAGACGAATATTCTTCCATACTGGGCAGGTATTTCATGCTTTCGTCCCGCAGGGTGGCTTCGTTATAGTAGGTGCGCTGATTGCCATAACGGTCATAGACGATAATATAGGCATTGTATTTACGGTAAACACCGTCTGCCTTCCATTTCATCAGTTTTTCCGTGGTGGAAGCCTGGCCGAAAGCCCGGGGAATATTATCGGTGGAAAGTTGCCCGGCCAGATAAGCCATTTCCCGGGCCTGGGTTTTCAGCGCTTCCATCCGGGCTTCGATCCGGGAAGAGCGCAAGTGATAATAGGACAAGGCAAACAAGACCCCCACACACAGCAGGATCACGGCCAGAAAGCCGGCCAGCAACTGGGAAAACATGCTGCCCTTGCGCATGAAATTATTTCACCTCAAATTTGTATCCTACGCCCCAGACCGTACGGATCTGCCAGCCCAAGGATTCGGTATCCTGCAGTTTTTCACGCAGACGCTTGATATGCACGTCCACCGTGCGGCTGTCACCGAAGAAATCAAAGCCCCACACCTGTTCCAGCAATTGCTCCCGGGTGAACACCCGGTTCTTGTGGGCGGCCAGGAAATAGAGCACTTCCAATTCCTTGGGCGGCATTTCCACCGCTTTATCCCGAAAAACCACTTCGTATTTTTCAAGGCTGATGGAAAGGCCGGGGTAGGTGATGGTATCGGACAAAGGAGTATCCTGGGCAGAGCGGCGTAGCACAGCTTTGACCCGGGCTGCCAGTTCCTTTCCCTCGAAGGGTTTGGTGATATAGTCATCTGCTCCCAGTTCCAGCCCCAGCACTTTATCGAAGGTTTCATCCTTGGCTGAGAGCATGATAATGGGCACATTGCCCAGCTGGCGGATGGTGCGGCACACTTGCCAGCCATCCATGCCGGGCAGCATGATATCCAGAATGATCAGATGGGGCGGATCTTTCCGGAAAGCGGCTATGGCACTGTCACCGCGGCTTTCCACCGCCACCTGATATCCTTCCTTTTCCAGATACAGGCGGATCAGCTGGGCGATATTCGGATCATCGTCCACCACCAGGATTTTTTGCTGTTGCGGCATGAAGATTCCTCCTGCTTATTTGAGGGTTACGATGGTAACGCCGTCTTCCCCTTCGCCATAGAGACCCCGGCGGAAGCTTTTCACATGGCCGTGGGTTTTAAAATACCGCTGCAGGCCGTCACGGAGAATGCCAGTGCCTTTACCATGCACTACGGTTACTTCATTGAGACGGGCCAACACAGCTTCGTCAAAATATTTATCCACGGCGATCATGGCTTCGTCCAGTGCCATACCGCGCACGTCGCAGCGCATGAGCACGGTGCGTTCCATGGCCCCGGTGCGGGTTTTGACGGAAGTGACCTGTTTGGGTTTGTCTTTTTCTTTCACCAGGCGCAGCTGGCTGATGTGTACTTTGGTTTTCATGATGCCGGCCTGCAAAAGCACTTCACCCTTGGCATCCGGCACTTCCAGCACGGTGCCTTTGGTGTTGAGCGTCATGATTTCCACGGTATCGCCTTTTTTCAGTTCCTTGGGGGGCTCAGCCAGACCCGCGGTATTCACTTTCAGGCCTTCTGCCATTTCGTCGATGCTGGTTTCCATCTTTTTGCGCAGGGCGTTCACTTCGTGATCCGGCACGTTGGCGTTTTTCTTGAGGCGCTTGAGATCGTAGATGATCATATCCGCTTCCCGTTTGGCTTTTTCCAGAATGCGGCGGGCTTCTTCCTTGGCCTTACGGGTGGAGGCATCCTTTCGCTCTTCCATATCCCGGTAGACTTTTTCGGCTTCGTTGCGCAGCTGCACGGTTTCCTGCCGGGCTGCTTCTGCCAGTTCCCGTTCCTTTTCCGCCACCTGACGGTGGTATTCCGCATTGGCGATCACGTCTTCAAAGCGGATGGTGTCGTGGGACAAAAGTTCCTTAGCCTCGGTGATCAGGTATTCGGGCAGGCCCAGCCGCCGGCTGATTTCAAAGGCGTTGGATTTGCCGGGCACGCCGATGGACAAACGATAGGTAGGCCGCAGGGTGGATACGTCAAATTCCACGCTGGCATTTTCCACGCCTTTGGTGGACAGGGCATAGGCCTTCAATTCACTGTAATGGGTGGTGGCCATGGAGCGCACTTTCAGTTTCAAAAGAGCATTTAAGATCACCTGGGCCAGGGCAGCGCCTTCGGTGGGGTCAGTGCCGGCACCCAGCTCGTCAAAGAGTACCAGATCCCGGGGCGTTACGTTTTCCATGATGGAAACGATGTTGGTCATGTGGGATGAGAAAGTGGACAGGCTCTGCTCGATGGACTGTTCGTCGCCGATATCGGCATAGACCTGTTCAAAGGTGGAAAGTTCCGTACCCAGATTTCCGGGAATATGCAGGCCGCTCTGGGCCATGAGGGTCATAAGACCTAACGTCTTGAGCGTTACGGTTTTACCGCCGGTGTTGGGGCCGGTGATGATGAGGGTGGTGAACTGATCCCCCAGCCACAAGCTGCAGGGGACCACTTTCTCCCGGTCGATGAGGGGATGGCGCACCCGGATCAGGTTCACCTTGCCCTGATCGTTCATTTTCGGCCGCACGCAGGAAAGATCCCGGGACAGCATGCCTTTGGCAAAGGCAAAATCCAGATGGGTGAGGATAGCCTGATTCTGTTCGATGAGTCCGCTGTTTTCGCCTACCTGGGCGGAAAGCGCAGCCAGAATGCGGTTGATTTCTTCCCGTTCCTTGCCGTGCCATTCCTTGAGATCGTTGCCCATTTCCACAACGGCCATGGGTTCGATGAACAAGGTGGCGCCGGAAGCGGACTGATCGTGTACCAAACCGGGCACATTGCCCCGGTATTCAGCCTTCACCGGCAGCACAAAACGGCCGTTGCGCACGGTGACGATGGATTCCATCAGGTATTTGGAATACCCGGCGCCGTGGGCCATGGCATTCAGCTTTTCCCGGATGCGGCTGTTGGCCGCCCGGATGTGGCGACGGATATCCGCCAGGGCCGGGCTGGCATGATCGGAAATTTCTTCTTCGCTGATGATGGATTCAGTGATATCCGTTTCCAGATTGCGCAGGGGCTGCAGTCGGGAGGCGGTGGAAGTTAAGATGGGGGTGTTTTCTTTTTCGGTGACCAGGCTGTTGCGGGCTGTGCGGGCGGCGCGCAGGCTCTGGGCAATGGAAAGAAGCGCCTTGGGAGAGAGAACGGCGCCTTTTTCTGCCAAGGTCAGATATTCGGACACGTCGTCAAAAGAAGTCAGGGGATGGCCGCCCAGATACGTGAGGCAAACCACCGCTTCTTCCGTTTCGTCCAGCGCTTTGTTTACATCACTTAATTCGGATAAAGGAACAAGGGACAGGCAGGCTTCCTTCCCGGCATCAGACAAGGCAAAGGCAGCCAGCATATCCCGTATTTTTGT
>JAFSGG010000038.1 GCA_017434775.1 Clostridia bacterium | reverse complement strand
TGCGGAACACTTTCTTATAAGTTTCCTTATATTCTTCTTCGGTGCAATCCCGGGGGTTTTTGAGCCACAGGGGGTTTACGTCGTTGACAGGCTTTTCTTCGTGATCGTGATGGCATTCTTCGCAATCACAGCCCTCTTCGTGCTTTTCTTCCTTGCCCAGATCCACCAGATAAATGGGGGTGGCCATGAAACCGCAATAGCGGTCCAGCACTTCCCTGACCCGGAAAGCTTCGCAGAACTCCTTTTCTTCTTCGGAAATGTGCAGCACGATGGTGGTGCCGCGCTGGGTGCGGCTGCCTTCTTCCATGGTGAATTCCATGCCGTCTTCGCTCTGCCACAGCACGGGCGCAGCGTTTTCCTGCCAGGACAGGGTATCAATGGTCACTTTTTCGGCAGCCATGAAAGCGGAATAAAAGCCCAGGCCGAAATGGCCGATGATGCCGCCCTTGTCTTCGCCGGTGTAGTTTTTCAGGAATTCTTCGGCGCTGGAGAAGGCCACCTGATTGATATACTTGTCCACTTCTTCGGCTGTCATGCCGATGCCGTTATCGGTGAAGGTGAGGGTGCGGTTTTCCTTATCCACCGTGACGGTAACCCGGAAATCTTCGCCGGTATCGCCCTTGATCATTTTATACTTGGTGATGGCGTCGCAGCCGTTGCTCACCAGTTCGCGGATGAAAATATCCTTATCGGAATACAGCCAGCGCTTGATCACCGGCATGATGTTTTGTGCATGGATGGAAATATTGCCTTTGGTTGCCATAAAATGATGCCTCCGTTGAATGGTAATAACCGGGGAAATCTTCCCCCTGCGTGTAGTATAGCACGGTCATTTCCAAAATGCAACATAAAATTAGCACTCAGAGGATGAGAGTGCTAATTTTGCCACAATTTGCGGTTTTTACAGGGAAAGGGCTTCGTAAACACCGTCCCGGATGGGGGCATGGCTCATACCCGGCACGCCCACCCAGCCCAATACCTGGGTGGTAAAGGCAATGGACAGCCCGTTTTTCGGATCGCACAGGGCATAGCATCCGGCAGCTCCGTCCCAGCCGAATTCGCCAAGGGGGGATTTTTGCCCCTGATTGTTATCCACCAGTGTACGCACCCCCAGCCCATAGCCGTAGCCGGGGCCGGAAGAACAGCCGAAGGAAGGGTCTTTGGCAATGGAAGATAATTGTTCCTTTTGCATTTGCCGGATGGTTTCGTCTTTCAAAAGGCGATAGCCGTCCGCGCTTTTGCCGCAGGCAAGGGCATCCAGAAAGACGGAAAGATCATCCAGCGTGCTGACAATGCCGGCACCGCCGGAAAAATAACCGGGAGCCAGCCGGTAATCGCAGGTCAGCGTGTGGGGATGAATTTCCCGGGTGTCCCAATTCAGCGCATACTGGGGAGCCATACGGTCATCTGCGGCAAAGGAGGTATTTTCCATGCCCAGCGGATCAAAAATTTCCTTCTGTATGTATTCTGCAAAGGAAAGCCCGGTAATGCTTTCGATCACCCCGGCCAGCACGTCATGGCACAGGCTGTATTGCCATCTTTCCCCGGGAGAGAAAGACAGTGCCTTTTTCGGAAAGGCGGATACGATATCCAGTGTGGAGGCATTCTCTTTGGCGGCGGCTTCCACAATGGCCGGGGCGGAAAGATCATAATCCAGCCCGGCGGTCATGGTGAACAGATGATGCAGGGTCATTTCCCTGTCCGGCGGGCAGGGAACGCCGTTTTTCATTACAAAGGCTTCCTTATAGGAAGGAATGAATTTGGATACAGGATCGGAAAGCGCCGCTCTCCCCTGCTCCAACAGCCGCAGCATAGCGGTGCAGGTCATGACCTTGGTACAGGAATAGAGGAAAAAACGGTTGTGAAAATCCACCGGCCCCCGCTGAGTACGCAGCAGCGTTTTGTGATGCTGCTTCACATGCAGCTGGCAAAAAGGCATGCCCAGGGTCAGGATATGATCCAGCCACTGCTCGGCTTTGGAAAAATCGTACATAATCGCTCCTTTACCTGCCAAACCCCAGCCCGTTCAGGAATCGGCACATCTGGCCGCCCCACTGGGAGGCTTCCGGGTTTTCGCTGCCAAGGCCGATGCCGTGATGCCCCTGAGGATACACATGCAGTTCAAAAGGCACGTCATTGTCCCGCAGGGCCATGGCCAATTGCAGACTGTTCTGGGCCGGCACCAGCCCGTCCTGAGCGGTGTGCCAGATGAAAGCCGGGGGTGTGTCCCTTGTTACATTCAATTCCGCAGAGAAACGGCGGAGCAAATCTTCATGATCTTTTTCGTCCCCCAGCAAACATTCCCGGCTGCCCATGTGGGTGTATTTACCAAAGGACACCACCGCATAGCAGGGCACAAATGCATCCGGCCGGGAGGAAAGGCGTTCCACCGGATCATCGCTTTCCGGGTTTCCGGTATCGTACAGGGTGGCGGCAGAACAGCACAGATGGCCGCCGGCGGAAAAGCCCAGGATGCCCACCTTCTGATAGCCCATATGCTTCAAAAGGCGGATAGCCCGTTTGGCATCGGAAAGGGGGGCTTCCCGGTGGCAGGGCTTCACCCGGTAATCCAGCACATAGGCGGAAATGCCGGCGGCCTGCAACAATTTTGCAATGGGCGCACCTTCGTGGGCGGCCTTGTGGTTATAGCCGCCGCCGGGGCAGATCACCACGGCGCCGCGGCTGCCGGGCGCGGGATACTCTTCCAGGGAAGGCTGGGCCTGCTCTGTGGAAAAAGCGGTATAAGGGGCTTCTGTTTGCCAGAGCATGATTTTTTCAGCCATGAAAAATCCACTCGCTTTCTTATTCTTCTGACTATACTTTACACAATAAACGGCTGCGTTTCAAGGCTGAAAATGACAATTGAGGCAGAAAAATGTACAGTTCGATGGCAAAGTGTGGCGAAAATGCCGGGAATATGCTATACTGATCCCGTCCTGAAAGAGGGACAGAAGGAGAGAAGAGAAAAATGTCCAACAAAGCAAAAAAACATCTGATCCTGTTAGGCCTTGCTGTACTGCTGATCGTTGTGATCATCAGCGCCTGTTCCTGCCAGATTGATACCGGCTATACCGGCATTGTAACCACCTTCGGCAAAGTGGAAGACCATACCCTGGAAGCCGGTTTCCATCTCAAGAGTCCCTTCCAGCAGATCACCCTGATGGATAACCGGGAACAGAAAACCACCTTCAAAACCCAGGCCTTCTCCAGCGATATTCAGCAGGTGGATATCACCGGCTCCATCAACTATGCCATCGATAAATCCACCGCCATGACCCTGTTCCGGGAAGTGGGCACGGATTATTTTGATAAGCTCATCTATCCCCGTATGCTGGAAAACACCAAAGCGGTTTTCTCTCAGTATACCGCTGAAAACCTGGTTTCTGCCCGGGAAACCCTGTCTGCCCAGATTCGCGATGATCTGAGCCAGGAAATGGCCCCCTACGGTATCACCGTGATTTCCGTTTCCATTGAAAATATCGACTTTACGGATGCTTTCACCGATGCCGTTGAAAACAAGCAGGTGGCGGCCCAGAAGAAGCTGCAGGCGGAAATTGAGCAGGAACAGAAAACCATGGAAACCCAGCAACAGGCAGAACGGCAGAAGATCGAGGCCGAAGCTGAAGCCAATGTGAAAAAGGTGAATGCCGATGCCGAAGCCTATGCCACCCGCGTAAAGGCGGAAGCTGAAGCAGAAGCCAACAAGAAGATTGCCGAAAGCCTGACGGATGAACTGATTGCTTTCACCGAAGCCAAGCAGTGGAACGGCGAATTGCCCCAGTTTGTGGGCGGCGGCACGGACGCCTTGCCGGTGATCAACTTTGAAGGCGATAACCAGTAATTGATTGTAAAAAAGGCTGCGGAGAAATCTGCAGCTTTTTTACTTGCCAGAAAGGAAAAAACGGCATATAATAAGATGGTTTTGAAAAGAAAGGAGGGGTTTGCCGGATGAAAAAGCCTTTGCAAGCTGCGGCTGTGCAGGATATCAGCGGTTTTGGAAGATGTTCCCTGACCGTGGCGCTGCCCCTGCTTTCTGCCATGGGCGTGCAGGTGAGCTGCCTGCCCACCGCCGTTCTTTCCACCCATACCGGCGGCTTTACTGGCTACACCTTCCGGGATCTGACGGGAGATATGGAGCCCTTCTTCCGTCACTGGCAAAAAGAAGGCTTCTGCTTTGACGCCCTGTACACCGGGTATCTGGGAAGCCTGGAGCAATTGGATATTGTGGAGCATTTTTTCGATGCATTCCAGACGGAAAAAAACCTGACCCTGGTGGATCCTGTGATGGGAGATCACGGCGTGTTATACAGCCGGTTTGATGATAAAATGGTGCAGGGTATCCGCAGGCTGTGCAAGCGGGCAGATGTGATTGTGCCCAATATGACCGAAGCAGCGTTTCTCACCAATACGCCTTACCGGCACACCATGACGGACGAAAAGGAAATTCTGCAACTGTGTGAAAAACTGATGGCGCTGGGGCCGAAAAAAGTGGTGCTCACCGGCGTGCGGCCGGATGAAGGGCATCTGGGCCCGGCCTGCTATGATGGGAAAAAGCTGCGCATTTATGCGCCGCCCCATGTGCCCAAGCAATACGATGGCACCGGGGACGTATTTGCATCGGTGCTGCTGGGCGGGCTGATGCAGGGTCTTCCTTTGGAAAGCAGCGCAGAACTGGCGGCGGATTTTACCCGGATCTGCGTGGAAGCCAGCATGGAAAACGGCACGGATATGCACCATGGCGTGGATTTTGAACCGCAGATCGGAACGCTCATCCGCATGCTGGAGGAGAAGAAATGAGCCTTTGACTGGGGTGCTCTTGAGCAGAGAAAACAAAAGAATAAGTAGGGGACAGTACGGTAAAAAAACGTACTGTCCTTTTCTATTGACAAAACCAGACTATTGTGATAGTATAGACTACAGAAATAGTCTGAAAGGGTGATGGGCATGAACGAAAAGCTTTTTGACAGTGAAGCCAAAGTAATGGAAATCATCTGGGAGAAAAACCCGATTTCGGCCAAGGAAATCAGCCTGATTGCTGCTGAAAGAATTGGCTGGAACAAAAACACCACTTACACCATCATTAAAAAACTGGAAGCCAAAGGATTTATCCGGCGGGACGAACCGGGATTTATGTGCACGCCGCTTGTGTCGCAGCGTCAGGTGCAGAAAGCGGAAGCTGCTTCGCTGATCCGGAAAGTATTTGGCGGATCCCGGAAGGCGCTGTTTTCTGCCCTGATGGAAGATGAACCCTTATCGGAAGCGGAAGTTGAGGCGCTGCGGAAGATGATTGAAAACAGGTGATGAGCATGCTGCATGAGGTTTTTTACTGGCTGTTCAATATGAGCATTACGGCGGCTTTGACCGGTATGCTTATTCTTTTCATCCGAAGGATTCGGAAAATACCCAGACGGTTCATCGTCTTTTTGTGGGCGGTTCCCTTTCTGCGGATGATGATACCGGTGGGCATGAACAGCCCCTGGAGTCTGATGACGCTTCTTTCCAAAGCAGCGGTAAAAACGGTTGTGGTGTATCAGAAAACGGAGGACGCGGCGCTTTCCATGATGAATGTTGTACGGGCGGCGGATGCTTACTTTCCGGTTACTTATCGGGAAAATACACTGGAACAGGTGTTTACGGTTTCCGGCATGATCTGGTTGGCTATAGCCGTGCTGCTTTTGCTGCTGCTTGCCGCCGCCTATTGTACTGCAATGCATGATATAAAAACCGCCGTTCATCTGGAAGACAATATCTTTCTTTCGGCAAAAGTCGCTTCGCCTGCGGTATACGGCATTATAAAGCCCAGGATTGTTTTGCCCGTTTCGGATAAGGGACAAGAAAATGCGCTGGTGATCCTGCATGAAAAGACCCATATCCGTACGCTGGATAATCTGTGGCGGATGCTGGCGTTTATCTTCACCTGTGTTCATTGGTTCAATCCGTTTTGCTGGCTGTTCCTGAAATGCTTTCTTGGGGATCTGGAATTGGCCTGTGATGAGCGCGTGCTGATAAAAGCGGGGCAGGAAAGTGCCGGGGAATACGCGCTGTCCCTGCTTCAATGCAGGCAACATGCACCGAAGCTTACTTCTGCTTATGGCGGAGCGAAAATAAAAACGCGCATCGAAAACATTTTGTCTTTCAAAAAACTGTCTCTGTTTTCTGCGGCCGGGTTTACCGTGCTGATCGGTGTTATTTCCTATGTGCTATTGACAAATGCAGGCTGAAAGGAGCATGACAATGAACAACAGAAAATGGCTGAAATACTGGCTGTTTGCCCTGCTTGGTGTATTGGTCGCTTCGTATTATCCGCTGTCCATGGGGATTCGCGTGATTGCCGATATGGTGATGAACGGAACGGTCATGAAAGAAAACTACCCCAAATATATTATTCCTTATACGCCGGTCAGCCTGGCTGTTATTGTGGGCGTTGGGCTGATGCCCGTTTGCATGAAAAGGCTGAAAAAATCTTCCCTTGCCGGCGGTGTGCTGGCAGCAGTGCTTGTTTTCTTTGCTGCGGAACTTTTGTTTGAACAGAAGGTGGTGGTTACCGGTGCTGAAACGGTGACCGTGCTGGAAGACTGGCAGATGTTTATGTGCTACATGCCCCCGGGAGGATGGGAGAAAACCGTAACCACTTACAAAACCCAGACAGCGGTGGATATTCTGATGGGGAATTACAGCCCGGCATTCAAACTGCATTTTTACGTCATTTCGATTGTGTTGATTATAACGGTTCTCAACTGTCTGTACGGCTTTGGGCAAATGATCAGGACGGGAGAAAAGAAGCGGCTCAGGGCGCTTGTTTTGCAATCGGTGTGTACGCTGGTGTTTCTTGGGCTTTGCATTTTAGCCTGCTTTACGGCATTCTGGCGGGATGGCAGCCTGCTGGTATCCCCTTTGTCAGCTGGTCTGATGGCGGTATTCTTTATTCTGCTGGGGATGACTGCCGGGGTATTTGCCGGGTCGTTTCTTCTGGGGAAGGGAAGCTTTGGGGCGGTCTGGTTGCCTGCCGTGATCGCCGCCCTGATGACTTTCATGATGTACATCGGCGAAATGATTCTGCTCAACGGGCATTTGTACTTATTTGGAAACGGTTTTTTGTTTGACAGTCTGCCGGGCATTGTGCTGGCTCCCGTGGATATTCTGATTATTGCAGTATCGGGCGGGTTGACCGGGTGGATTTTCCGGCTGCTGAACAGAAAAGAACCTGCTGTATAAAACAGCAGGCTCTTTTTGTTTTTCTTATTCTTCTTCCTGAGCGGCAGATTCTGCAGCCGGTGCGTTTTCTTCCGCCGGTACTTCTTCTGCGGAAATTCTTTCTTCCGCGGCGGCAGCGGCCTGAGCAGCGGCTTCTTCGGCGCGCATGCGGATCATTTCGCCCACGCCCTTATGCAGGGCGGTCAGTTCTTCGTTGGTGAGGGACTGGGCGTCGTGGATCATATCGGCCAGTTTGGGCTTGCCCAACTCCTGGAAGGTTTTGCACACTTTGTCCGCAAATTCGGAAACAGAGGTTTTGGCCTGCTGATAGAGGGGTTCCCCCTTTTGTGCCAGCTTGTCCACGGCATCCTGGGCCTTTTCCATGCCGGCGGCCACAGCGCCGATGCCGGCTTTGATCACTTTTTCCAGATCTTTGATAAAATCATCCATGTCTCATCGCTCCTTTTTCTATGTCCAGTATGGGCTGATTTTCTGCATCTATGCAGGCGGCCTGTTTGCTGCCTGCATGTATATTATGGCTGTGAAAAGCCGGAAAAACAAGATGAAATACATGATAAAAAGATTAAAAAATGCTAAGAAAAAGGGAAACTTTGTGCAGAATGAATAAAAAACGGGCTTGACAGGCTGGTTTTTTTTTCGTACAATATGTATGATCGGCTGAAAAGTTTGCCCTATTTTGTGGGGTGGATGGGCTGTTTTCGGATACATTGCTTCTGGTTTTCATTTTGCAGGCGTTTTGCCGCTTCAGCATATTGGGCATGCTATGGGTATATCTATGCCCTTTTGTGTTTTAGTTGTAAAGTTTCTGTTATACCGGTTCATGGTATCTAAATACAGCTTTGCCGTGCGAAAACGGCTTTTTTTCGTGCGGTTTTTCAATTGAGAATGTTAAAAAAGAGTTAGAAAAGAGAGAGCGAAAGGAGGATGCCCTGTGGAATTTGTCTGGATTATACTGGCTGCATTGGTTGGCATTGCCATCGGTGTTGCAGCCGGATACATGTATCGCAAAAATATGGCTGAAAAGAAAATCGGCCGTACGGAGGAATACGCCCAGAAGCTGCTGGAAGATGCCACCCGGAAAGCGGATGACAAAAAGAAGGAAATGATGCTGGCAGCCAAGGAAGAAATCCTGCACCTGAAGACGGAACTGGATAAGGAAATCCGCACCCGCCGTGCGGAAATTCAGCGTTCCGAACGCCGCACCATCCAGCGTGAAGAAACCCTGGATAAGCGGGAAGAACAGCTGGATAAGCGCCGGGATAACCTCTCCGAACGGGAGGACGCCCTGAACCTGAAGTACCAGAACGCCCAGAAGATCGAAGACGAAGCCAACGAACTCAAGCTCCGGCAGATTGCCGAGCTGGAACGCATCGCCACCCTCACCCAGGACGAAGCACGCCAGATCATTATCGACCGCGTGCAGAAGGACGCCTTCCACGATGCTGCCGCCACCGTGCGCGAAATCGAAAGCAAGGCCAAGGAAGAGGGCGAAAAGAAGGCCCGGAACATCATTGCTCTGGCCATCCAGAAATGCGCTGCCGACCATGTGGCCGAAAGCACCGTCTCCGTTATCAACCTGCCCAACGATGATATGAAGGGCCGCATCATCGGCCGTGAAGGCCGCAACATCCGCGCTCTGGAAACCGCCACCGGTGTGGACCTGATCATCGACGATACCCCCGAAGC
>JAFSGG010000037.1 GCA_017434775.1 Clostridia bacterium | reverse complement strand
TCCGGGGCCAGCTTCAACAGGTCCCGGGCGCAGCATTCGGTCAGCTCCACGTCGCCGAAAATCACGAAGGCGCCGATGTAGAGGTTGTCATTGACACGGCAGATGGGCAAATCGCGGGTGAGGCCGGCCACGTGCAGGGGATAGGTGGTGTGCTTCATATGGAAACGCTCCTTTGTAATCAACTGGATGAACATATTTTAACAGAGGGAAAAAAATTTGTCAAACATTGGTTTTATACGGAATATACACTATTTTCTGCATATAAATAAAATAATTAAAGAAATTTTCCAAAACCTATTGCAATTTTATGCAAAGGGATGTATACTATGCCAGTAAATTGAATTTGGAGGCAAAAGCAATGGCTAAAATGCGTGTTTTGTTGGCTTACAGCGGCGGTCTGGACACTTCCATCATCATTCCGTGGCTGAAGGAAAATTATGATTGCGACGTGGTTTGCGTGGCCGGTGACGTGGGTCAGGGCGAAGAACTGGAACCCCTTCACGAAAAAGCCAAGAAGACCGGCGCCGAAAAGCTGTACATCGCCGATCTGAAGAAAGAATTTGTGGAAGACTTCATCTGGCCCACCCTGCAGTGCGGCGCCGTGTATGAAAATAAATACCTGCTGGGCACTTCCTTTGCCCGTCCCCTCATCGCCAAGCGGCTGGTGGAAATTGCCCACATGGAAAACTGCACCGCCATCTGCCACGGCTGCACCGGCAAGGGCAACGACCAGGTTCGTTTCGAACTGACCATCAAGGCCTTCGATCCCCACATGAAGATCATCGCCCCCTGGCGTATCTGGGATATCAAGAGCCGTGAAGATGCGATCGACTACGCCAAGGCCCGTGGCATTGACGTGCCCGTGACCAAGAAGCGTCCTTATTCCATGGACAAGAACATCTGGCATCTCTCTCATGAGGGCGGCGAACTGGAATATCCCGAACTGGAAATGCCCAAGCATGTGCCCTGGGTGTGTGTTCAGCCTGAAGATGCCCCCGATGAACCCGAATATGTGACGGTTGATTTCGAAAAGGGCGTTCCCGTGGCCATCAACGGCGAAAAGATGGACGCTGTGGCCCTGCTGGAAAAGGCCAACGAAATTGCTGCCCGCAACGGCGTGGGTATTGTGGACATGGTGGAAAACCGTCTGGTTGGCATGAAGAGCCGCGGCGTGTACGAAACTCCCGGCGGAACGCTGCTGTATGCTGCCCATAACAACCTGGAAGAAATCACCCTGGACAAGGAAACCCAGCATTACAAGCAGCAGGTGGCCCTGAAGTTTGCGGATCTGGTGTACAACGGCCAGTGGTATACCCCCCTGCGGGAAGCCCTGTCTGCTTTCGTGACCAGCACCCAGCAGAACGTGACCGGCACCTCCAAGCTGAAGCTGTATAAGGGCAATTGCTTCGGTGCCGGCGTGACCGCCAAGTGCAGCCTGTACATGGAAAAGATCGCCACCTTCGGCGACAGCGAAGATCTGTACAGCCATCACGATTCCGAAGGCTTCATCAACCTCTTCGGCCTGCCGCTCAAGGTTCAGGCGCTGGCCAAGGAAGAAGCTGAAAAGCAGGACTAATTCCCAATCGTGTATTCATCCGGATGGAACAGTGAAAGAACACCGTTCCATCCGGTTTTTTTGCTTGTGCAAAAAGGGAAGGTTTGGTATAATACAAAAGTTATGATTGAAAGGAGGCTGTGAGTATGCAGGTGACCGTGAAAAAGCAGAATCTGCAAGGGTTTGAGCGCGTATTGGTTGTCAGCGATATTCACGGCCATGGGCATCTGCTGAAGAAGCTGCTTCAAGAAGCCGCCTTTGGGACAAAAGATGCGCTGATCATCATTGGGGATATTATTGAAAAGGGTCCGGATAATCTGGGCACGCTGCGGTATGTGATGGAACTGGCACAGGAGCCCAATGTATTTCCGCTGATGGGGAATGTGGATCTGTGGCGGTTGACCCTGCTGGAAGATGATTCGCCCCAAAACCAGGCGGAAGTGATTGATTTTTCCAAGACGGCCAATCGTTGGTGGGGCAGCAATCTGATTGGCGAAATGATGAAGGAAATGGGGTTGGATCTGGAAAAAGACGGCGATCGGCCGGGGCTTTTCAAGGAGATCCGCAGCCATTTTGGAAAAGAGCTGGGTTTTATCCGGCAGCTGCCTACCATTATGGAAACAGAGCATTTTTACTTTGTCCACGGCGGTTTACCCCATGAAAAAATCCGTGAACTGGAAGAGATAAATCCCTTTTCGCTGCTGAAGAATGACGATTATCTGAACAAAGGCCTGTCCTTTTCCAAATGGCAGGTGGTGGGCCACTGGCCGGTGGCGCTGTATCAGAAGGATATATTGCAGCACGGCCCCATGATGGAAAAAAACAGGAAAATCATTGCTGTGGACGGCGGCTGCGGTGTGCGCGGCGATGGGCAGCTGAACCTGGTGATCACCGATTGGGAAGGGAAGCAGTTTTCCCATCTGTATGCCATGGAAAAGCCGTGCATCAGGGCGCTGGATGCCCAGGAAGCATTCAAAAAAGCCCGGAATATTCCTTACAACGATCCGGCGGTGGAACTGGTGCGGAAGGAAGAAAAATGGGCGCTGGTCAAGCATCACGGCTATGAAATGCGCATTCCCCTGCATTTCCTGCAAGGGAATGAAGGAGAATGGCGCTGCTATAATATGACGGATTATCGTCTGGCGGTGCAGCCGGGGGATGTGCTCCAACGGATTTTTGAACACGACGGCATCGCCTATTGCAAGAAAAACGATGTATGCGGCTGGTATGAAGGCCGGTATGAGATGATAAAGGAGAATGAAGTATGAAACTTTGGGGCGGACGATTTGCCAAGGAAACCAGCCAGCTGATGGATGATTTCCATTCCTCCATTTCTTTTGACAAGCGGCTGTATGCCCAGGATATCAAGGGGAGTCAGGCCCATGCAAAAATGCTGTGCAAACAGGGCATTATTTCGGCGGAAGACGAAGCGGCCATTCAGACGGGCTTGGCAGCCATTTTGGAAGATATGAAGGCCGGCAAAGTGGAGTTCCCAGCCAGCAGCGAAGATATTCACATGCATGTGGAAAGCCTGCTGACCGAGCGCATCGGCGATGCCGGCAAGCGCCTGCACACCGGCCGCAGCCGCAATGACCAGGTGGCGCTGGATATGCACCTGTATGCCAAGGATTGCTGCGACGAAACCATCGCCCTGCTGTGCGAAATGGAAGCAACCCTTTTGAAGCTGGCCAAGAAGCACGCGGGCGACGTGATGCCCGGCTATACCCATCTGCAGCGGGCTCAGCCGGTGACACTGGGTCATCATCTGCTGGCGTATTTTGAAATGTTCAAGCGGGATATTGTCCGCTTCCAGAACGCCAAAAAGGCGGCGGACGTTTCGCCTCTGGGCAGCGGCGCCCTGGCCGGCACCACCTATCCTTTGGATCGGGCATTCGTGGCGGAAGAGCTGGGCTTTGCCGCTGTTTCCATGAACAGCCTGGACGGCGTGAGCGACCGGGATTTCCTGCTGGAATACCTTTCTGCCGCTTCCATCTGCATGATGCACCTTTCCCGTTTCTGCGAAGAATGCGTGCTGTGGAGCAGCCTGGAATTTGGGTTCATGACCATGGATGACGGCTTCTCCACCGGTTCTTCCATGATGCCCCAGAAAAAGAACCCCGACGTGGCGGAACTGATCCGCGGTAAAACCGGCCGGGTGTACGGCGATCTGATGGCGCTGCTGACGGTGATGAAGGGCATTCCGCTGGCTTACAATAAGGATATGCAGGAAGATAAGGAAAGCTTCTTTGACGCCCGGGATACGGTGGTCAAGTGCCTGCATGTGTTCCATGAAATGCTGGCCAGCGCCACATTCCGCACTGATAATATGAAAAAGAGCGCCAACGACGGCTTTGCCAATGCCACCGATTGCGCCGATTATCTGGTGAAGAAAGGCGTGCCCTTCCGGGATGCCCACAGCATTGTGGGGCAGCTGGTGGCCCTGTGCCTGAACAAAGGCTGCGCCATTGACGAAATGAAACTGGATGAACTGAAACGGCTTTCCGATGCTTTTGAAGAGGACGTGTACGAAGCCATTTCCCTGCACACCTGTGTATCGGCCCGCAATCTCATCGGCGGCCCGGCTCCTGAACGGGTGCTGGCCAATGTGGAACTGGGCGAAAAGTGGCTGGAAACAGTGGAATAAAGACATGAAAAGAAGCTCTTGGCGGGGCTTCTTTTTTTATGTTTTCTGCTATGAAAAAGCAGGGGATTGTGCTATAATGCAAAAAAAGAAAACAATACGGAGGGCGTTTGTTATGCGTACCGAGTTTCAGGATTTAAACTGCACGGATCTGTACCGTTTGCCCATGCGCACCACCTTTGTGCCGTACCCGGATGAAGAAGGGGCTGTTAGAGGGGAAAGGGGCTTATCGCCGTATTTTTATTTGCTCAATGGCCGGTGGGATTTTACCTTCTACCGCAGCTGGAAACAGGTGGAGGAACTTTCCGGTGTGGCCGGCGAGGGAGAAAAGGGGAAGATTCGGGTGCCCGGCGTGTGGCAATTGCAGGGGTATGATAAGCCCCAGTATACCAATGTACGCTTTCCCATTCCTTACGATCCGCCCTATGTGCCGGATGATACCTGCGTGGGGGTATATGAACGCACCTTTGTTTTGCCGGAAAGTTTTGATGGCCGCCGGACTGTGCTACGTTTTGACGGTGTCAGCAGCTGCTATTATGCCTATGTGAATGAAAAGCTGGTGGGCTTTGCCAAATGCCCGCATCTGTGCAGCGAATTTGATATTACGGATGCATTGCGCGATGGAGAAAACCATCTGAAGGTGATCGTGCTGCAATATTCCGACGGCACGTATCTGGAGGATCAGGATATGTGGCGGCATTGCGGCATTTTCCGGGATGTGAGCCTCATTTCCTTTGGGGAAAAGCGGATAGAAGATCTTGTGATGAAGACGAGCCTGTCCGACGATTACACAGACGGTTTTTACACCCTGACGGTAAAGGCCCAGGGCGTAAAGGAAGTGAGCTTTCGCCTGATGGACGGCGATGTTGAAGTGGATGCCGGTACAGTGGTGATGGAGAACGGGGAAGGGTACGTGATGGGGCTGGTGGACAGCGTGAAGCCCTGGAGCGCTGAATACCCGAATCTGTATACCCTGATTGTGTCCATTGACGGCCAGGCGGAATGCCAGCGGGTGGGTTTCAAACGGGTAGAGATAAAAAACGGCGTTTTCTATGTGAACGGCGTCAACATCAAGTGCAAGGGCGTCAACCGGCACGATACCCATCCCACCCTTGGTTTTTATACCCCGGTGAGCGAAATGGAAAAGGATATTGTGCTGATGAAGCAGCATAATATCAATACTGTGCGCACCAGCCATTATCCCAATGATCCCCGGTTTCTGGAACTGTGCGACAAGTACGGCTTATATGTGGTGGATGAAGCGGATATTGAGTGCCATGGCGTGGTGGAATTTGGCAGCTTTGATTTGATTGCGGCTGACTCGAAATGGGAAAAACAGTTTGTAAACCGCGGTGTTCGCATGGTGCAAAGGGACCGGAATCATCCCTGTGTGATCATGTGGAGCCTGGGCAATGAAAGCGGTTACGGCTGCAACCATGATGCCATGAAAAAAGCCATACGCCAGGTGGATGATCTGCCCATCCATTACGAAGGAGATAAGCCGGGGAAAACCACCGACGTGTACAGCCGGATGTATGAAGGGCTGGGCAGCCTGGAAAAGGTGGCGGATGAATTTGCGCCGCTGCCCTTCTTCCTGTGTGAATACTGTCATGCCATGGGGAATGGCCCCGGGGAACTGGAAGCATATTGGCAGAAGATTTATGCCGATGACAGGATGCTGGGCGGCTGTGTATGGGAATGGGCGGATCACGGTATTTTGCAGGAAAAGGATGGCGTACCTTCCTATGCTTACGGCGGTGATTTTGGGGAATGGCCCCATGATGGTTGCTTCTGCGTGGATGCGCTGGTGTATCCGGACAGACGGCCGCATACAGGGCTTACGGAATATAAGCATGTGCTGCGGCCTGTACGGATGGAACTGACGGACGAAGCAAAGGGAGAAATCACCGTCCGCAATACCATGAATTTTGCTCCCCTTTCTGTATTTGACTGCTATTGGCAATTAATGCAGGGAAAAGATGTGCTGCAGCAGGGCATGCTGGAGCTGACAGCAAAGCCCGGCGAAGAAGAAAAGGTGATGCTGCCCCTGAAAGCATATGGGAAAGGTGCGCTGCTCAATGTGTATTGTACATTGAAGGAAGATACCCTGTGGGCCGGGAAAGGGCATATTGCGGCAGTCAATCAGATGGAATTGCAACAGGGGAAAGCGTTGCCGAAAATCCGCCTGCCCAAACATACCGTACAGCTGGAAAAGCTGCCCTTTGGTTATCGCGTGACGGCAGGAGAAATGACAGTCACCTTTGGCCGGGAGGGCATGGAAAGCCTGTGTTATGAGGGTGTGGAAATGATGAAGAAGAGCTTGCGGCCCAGTTTCTGGCGCGCACCCACGGATAACGACAATGGCTTTTCCGGCATCAGCCGAAAATGGGACGGAATGGGCCTGCAACGGCTTTTATGCCGCAATGAGGTGCTGGAGGCTGCCAAGACCGAAAACGGCGCAGAAGTGCTTGTTTCTGGCGTTTATGGGCAAAAGACAACGCCGCCCCTGTTCCGGGTGAAGCAGAAGTATGTGATCACCGGCAATGGGGCCGTGGCGCTGGAAATAGCCTATTCTCCTTTGCGTGAATTGGATACATACCTGCCGCGCCTGGGTATCCGTATGGAGCTGGATGGGAAATTGGAACGCCTCCTCTGGCAGGGCAGAGGCCCTCACGAAAGCTACCCGGACAAAAAGAACGCAGCGCTGAAGGGCCGATGGACCTGCAATGTGGATGATACCCATGAACCCTATGTGCGGCCCCAGGAAAACGGCGCCCATGAAGATACGTCCTTTGTGGTGCTGGCGGATGACCGCGGATTGGCCCTGATGGTGAAAGGGAATGATTTCAGCTTCAGCGCCCATCACTATACGCCGGAAATGTTGACGCAGGCTCAGCATACCTGGGAACTGGGAAGGACGGAAAATATTACGCTGCTGGTGGATGGGCAGATGGGGCCGCTGGGCAGCAATTCCTGCGGCCCGGAACCCAGGGAAGAAAGCCGGCTGTACCTGAAAGAAGAAAAAACATTCTGTTTTGTATTCCTGCCCTTTGATCAGCAGAAGTTATCTACAGATGGGGCGGCAGAAAGTATATAAAACCGAAGGAGGAAGCGAATGAAAAAAGGTTTTTTGGTGTTGTGTCTGATGTGCGTAATGTTTACGTGCGTATCCTTTGGGGTGCATGGGGAGTCGGAAGTGTTTTTCCAGCCGTCCGGACAGATGAATATTCAGCTGGCGAAAGATTCGGCAATGCTCTGCGATGCATCATATTATCCTGTCAGATTACAAAGAAAGCTGACCGACATGGGGTTCGAAGCGGATACCATTGTTCAGAAGGATTATGAAACCGATGCGCTCCACAGCGCTGCTGTGACCATGGCCAGAAAAACCGTTACCGGCGTGAGTGGCGAGGCATGCACGGTATATGTTGTGGTTGTGCGCGGAACCAATAACGCCCAGGAAATGATCAGCAATTTTGAAGTGGGAAATGGTGATATTTCTTCCGGTTTCCGGCAGGCTGCAGAAAGGGCTTATGCCCACTGGCTGGATTATGTGGCCCAGTATCCGCCGGAAAAGGACGGGGATTTCAAGGTGTGGGTTTGCGGCCACAGCCGGGGGGCTGCGGTGGCAAACCTGCTGGCAGGGGAGTATATGCCCAGGGATCTGAAGAAGGAGCAGATTTACGGCTACACCTTTGCCACGCCGAATGTGCAAAAGACCGTGGATGTGCAAGCACCGGTATTCAATTTCATTATGGATGGCGACGTGGTGACCCAGGTGCCTCCGGCTGAATGGGGCTTTCAGCGGCACGGAACGGATATTCATTATGATCAACCGATGGTGAAGCACATTGCAATCAACAGCAGGGAAGATACGGATCGTTTACTGCGTACCTTTATTGACGGCGGACTTACGCAGGAACATTATCGGCAGAATATTGAGCCGATCCTGGCTGCCCTTGGTAACGGTGATAAGCTGGAGGATATGAATTATACCATGCTGCTGCTTCCGATTTTGCAAAACATTGATCAAAGCACGGCAGAAGATCGGACGAACCTGCCGGAGATGATGCGCTATGCCCAGAATATACTTCCATCTCACACCATGCAGACCTACATCGCCTGGCTGGATGGAATGGAATAAAGAAAAAGCGGAGAAGAAAACTTCTCCGCTTTTTTTGTATGATTCGTTTTCAGGCCACGCCAAACAGCAGCCAGATAAGGATGTAGGCAGGAATTACCGCAGCCAGCGTGAAGGGAATGCCGATTTTGAAGAAATCGCTGTTTTTCACTTCGCAGCCGGCTTTGCGCAGAATGCCGATGCCGGTGATGTTGGCAGAAGCGCCGATGGGGGTGCAATTCCCGCCAAGGGTGGCACCGCTGAGCAGGCCGAAATACAGAGGGGTGGGATCCACGCCGAGATTTGCTGCCAGGGAGGCGATGACGGGGATCATGGTGGCCACATAGGGGATGTTATCGATGAATGCGGAAATCAGCACGGAAGCCCAGACGATCACCGTATACAGCGCGAACACATTGCCGCCGCCCGCCTTGGCCAGGAGATTGGCTGCTTCGTCGATCACGCCCTGGGCAGCAATACCGCCGATCATCAGGAAAAGGCCCAGCAACAGGCCGATGGTTTCAAAATCAATACCTTTGAGAGGCACAGTGATGGCAGATATATCCTTTTTCCGGATGCAATTGTAAATCATGCCCACCACCAACAGGCTGCAGCAAATAAGGCCGTTGGTGATATCCGGCTTTTCAGGCAGGAAGGACGCCAGAATCAGCAGCACAATAGCGCCTGCCAGAAGATAGGTGGGGACAAAATCGGTTACCTGGGTGCGGCTTGCCACTTTGGGAATGGTGTCTTTTTCCTTGCGGAAAACGAAATACAGAATCATGGCAGAAAGAACGGCACCCATTTCCACGGTAAAGAACATGCCCGGCTTTCCTTTGTAGAAGAAGAAATCCGTAAAGCTCATATCCAGCGCAGAGCCCAGCATGATGGCTGTGGTATCGCCAACCAGCGTGGCGGCGCCCTGAAGATTGGAAGAGACGGCAATGCCGATGATGAAGGGCACGGGATTGGTTTTCAGCTTTCTGCAGATTTCCAGTGCCACAGGGGCTACCATCAGCACGGTGGCCACATTATCCACAAAGGCGGAAATAATCCCGGAAAACAGGGCCAGGGCTACGGCTGCCCATTGAACATTCTTTACATGTTCCATGACAAGATCCGCCAGCAAGGCAGGCATCCGGCTTTCGATGAACAGAGCCACCAGGCCCATGGTGCCGGCAATCATCATCAGCACGTTAAAATCAATATTGGGCAGAATGCCGCCAACGGGCAGCATACCGGATACGATAAAAATTACTGCGGCTCCTAAGGCAATGTAGGGACGGTATTTGCTGAAAATCAGCATCAGCACATAAGCGGCAGCAAACAGAATCAATGCAGGAACCATTCGTCTCTTCCTTTCTACGGTACGGCGACTGGATGTTGTACCGGCTCCAAATGTCAACCAGTATATGATATATGCTATTTCTTTTTAAGTCAAGCATATGAATGCAGGACGGAAATGAAAGAAGAACCGGTATGAGGGGGGCGGACAGGTATATCCTTCATGGCTTCAATCTGTTTTATGCTGTATTGCTCGTTTCTCCTTGATTAGAGCAACGGTGGGCCTTGGTTTTATCAAAACGGTGCATGGTCTTGGGACGCAGCTGGCGGGTGTAGCAATCATTCATGTACAGGGCGAGGATTCGTTCAAATTCCATGGAAAAACAGCATCCTTTCGTTTACACTTTTTGCAGGGGCCCAAATGGCAAACTGCAGGAGGCAATAAACAAAAGAATGCTGCTTCGATTTTTGGGTGTTTGTAGGGTCAAAGAGTTAAAACGGCAGGATGTTCATGGCGTTTGTCGGAATGGAAATACCTTTGTCCCCTTGATTTGCAAGGCTTTTCACGCAGGCAGATCAACGCTCAGCTTGTCTGCCAGGAGGGCAATGAATTCACCGTTGGTGGGCTTTTCGCCGGGGAGGGCCACCACACAGCCGAAGGTTTTGTTCAGCGATTCCACCCGGCCCCGGTTCCAGGCCACTTCGATGGCGTGGCGAATGGCGCGCTCCACTTTGGAAGGGGTGGTAGCAAAGGCGTGGGCGACGGCAGGGTAGAGTTCTTTGGTAATGGCGCCGATGAGGTTGTGATCTTCTACCACCAGTTTGACCGCTTCCCGCAGGAACTGGTAGCCTTTGATATGGGCCGGGATGCCGATGGAAAGGAAGATGTTGGACAGCTTATCGTCCATGGTTTGTCCGGGCAGCGGCAGGAGGGGCAGGGGAGCGGGCGGCTGTTCGCTGAGCCGGGCTGTATCCCGGATGCGATCCATCAGCGTGTGAATCTCAATGGGCTTGACCATATAGTATGAAACACCAAGCGCTACGGCACGGCGGATAAAATCATCCCGGCCAAGGGCGGTGATGGCAATCACACGGGGACGATGTTCCTTGGGTAATACCTGAATATGCTGCAATACGCCAAAGCCATCCATTCCGGGCATAATCATATCCAGCAGAACCAGATCCGGTAATGTTTCACGAATCAAGGCCACTGCATCCTGACCATTATCTGCTTCGCCTGCTACGATAATGTTTCGTTCTTCTTTCAAATGCTGTATCAGTTGTTCCCGGATTTCCTGATTGTCATCAACGATGGCTACCTTCAGTTGGGCCATATGGTTTCATTCCTTTCCTATTAGCTGATGGAAAACAACAAATTTCATTCAATGTGGTCAAAGAGAAACAATAATTTCCATCTACAGGAAAAATTATAAGTAAAAGAATATAAAATTCAATAAAAATTAAACCAAAAGAATTAGTTTCGACAAAACTTGTAACAAAATGATAAAAAATGCAGGGCGAAAACAGTAAAAAGAAAACACCTTTCCGGAAGAAAGGTGTTTTATTGGGAATGAACAGGAAATCAGCGGATGGTAACGGCGGCGCCTTCAAAGCCTGCTTCCTGAATGATTTCACCGATGGAATCGGCCGTGATGCAACTGCCGGGCAAAGGATTCTTAACGCTGAGGATGTGCCCTTTGACAGTGGCCTTGACGGAACTGCGTTCAAAGCACAGATCGGCATCCACCATTTCGCAGTCTTCCAGAATCAGATTTTTGCAGTAGCAAAGGGGCTGTGTGCCGATGATTTTGCAGCGGATGAGATGAAGATTTTCCGAATACCAGCCCAGATATTCGCCCTGAATGATGCTGTCTTCCACACGCACATTCCTGGCATGCCAGAAGGCATCTTTGGTTTTCAGATGGGAATGACGGATCACAAAATCCGTACAATACTGGAAAGAGTATTTGCCGGTCATATCGAACTTTTCAAAAAGCATATCCCGGCTGTTGAGGAAGGGGTATTCGGAAATAAGGGAGCAGTTCTGCACGGTGAGACCGCGGCAATACCAGCCGAATTCTGTGGATTGAATCTGCGTATCGGTAATAACGGTATCGTCACATTCCCGGAGAGCTTTGATGCCGCCAAGATGGGAGCGATGAATTTCAATGCCCTGATCATACCACAGGGCGGCACGGCAGGTGTCCGTCATGCGGCAATGGATGAGGGTGGAATCCGCCATGTGCCACATGGGATAGCGCAGATGAAAATCACAGTTTTCAATTTGCAGATGGTGCGTTTCCTTGAGGGCGGATTCACCATCCGCAGGGCCGTCAAAGAGACAGTCCTTCACATAAGCGTTGTGGATGCCATAAAGGGCGCGTTCCTGATCCAGGGTCAGGTTTTCATACGTGTTCATAATGTTCTCCTATCCGTGTGCAATAAAACAGAGCGGCTGTTTGAACCGCTCTGTTCTTTTCTGTATGAAATGGATAATTCCTGCTAAAATGTTGAATTTGTCACTAATTTATTCAATTGTGATACATTTGCAGGGGCAGACGGCTGCACATTCGCCGCAGCGGGTGCATTTTTCGCTGATGATCCGGGCATAGCCGTTTTCCACAACGATGGCATCGTACTTGCATTCCTTTTTGCAGCGGCCGCAGCCGATGCAGGCATCCATGCACACAGCGCGGGCGGCACGAGCAACGTCAGAATTGCGGCAGCGCACAATGACGTTCTGGGATTCGGGCATCAGGGAAATGACGGAGCGGGGGCAAGCCTTCACACAGGCGCCGCAAGCCGTGCACTTATCGGGATCGATATGGGCAATGCCGTTTTCCATGGTGATGGCATCAAACTTGCATTTATCCTGGCAATCGCCAAGGCCAAGACAGGCAAAGCGGCAATCCTTGGGACCGCCGGCCAGGCCGGCTGCTACGGCGCAGCTCTTGTAGCCGTCATACACATAACGGTCCTTGGCAATACCGTGGGTTCCCTGGCAGATGACCCGGGCCACCAGCCGTTCGCCGACGTTGGCTTCCATCCCCATGATCTTACCGATCTTTTCGATGCCTTTGGCACCGGCCGGGGCACAGCCGTCGATGGGCGCTTTGCCGTCCACCACAGCCTGGGCGAAAGCGTCGCAGCCGGCGTAACCGCAGGCACCGCAGTTGGCGCCGCCCAGACATTCCTTGATCTGATTGACACGTTCATCCACTTCCACGTGGAATTTCTTGGCGGCGAAGGTGAGCACACCGCCGAAAACAAGGCCCAATACGCCCAGCAATAATCCGGCATAGACAATAATCATTTGGTGTACCTCCTTACATCAGGCTGCTGAACAGGCCGCTGAAACCCATGAAAGCCACAGCCATCAGGCCGGCGGAAACCAGCGTGATGGGGAAGCCCTTCATGCATTCGGGAATGTGGCTGCTTTCCAGCCGCTCACGAACGCCGGCCATCAGCACAATGGCCAGGGTGAAGCCAAGGGCAGAGAAAGTGCCGTTGAGCACGGAATAGAGCAGATCATACCCTTCGTTCATGTTCAGGGTGGCAACGCCAAGAACAGCACAGTTGGTGGTGATCAGGGGCAGATAAATGCCCAGAGCGGAATACAGCGTGGGGCTGGACTTTTTCAGGAACATTTCCACAAACTGCACCAGCGCAGCGATTACCAGAATAAAGGCGATGGTGCTCATGAAGGTGATTTCAAGGGGCACCAGCAGCCAGTTGTAGATCATGTAGCAGAACAGGGAAGCGATGGTCATGACGAAAGTAACCGCAAGACCCATGGAAACGCTGGTTTCCACCTTGTTGCTGACGCCAAGGAACGGACAGCAGCCCAGGAAACGGGAGAAGATGAAGTTATTGGTCAGCACGCAGCTGACAAAGAAAAGCAGAATGCTGGTAGGTTCGTTCATGCTTCTTCAGCCTCCTTCCGGGATTTTTTATTTTCCAGCTTTTTCGTGATCAGGTTAAACAGACCCAGCATCAAGCCATAAGAGAGGAAACCGCCGGCAGCCAGCACAATCAGCAGCATGGGTTCATAGGAAGCACCCAGAATATTGGCACCGAAAATGCTGCCGTTGCCGATCAGTTCGCGGATGGAGCCGAGAATGACCAGCGCGATGGTGAAACCCAGACCCATGCCCAGGCCGTCTGCGGCGGAGGCAACGGGCGTATTTTTGCTGGCAAAGGCTTCGGCTCGGGCCAGAATGATGCAGTTGACCACGATCAGGGGAATGAAGATGCCCAGCGCATCATACAGGGAAGGGATGAAGGCCTGCATCAGCAACTGAACCATGGTAACGAAGGTGCAGATAACAACGATGAATGCCGGGATACGCACCTTATCGGGGATGAAATTGCGCAGCAGGGAAATGACGAAGTTGGAACAGATGAGAACAAAGGTGGCTGCGGCGCCCATGCCCAGGCCGTTGATGGCACTGGTGGTGACAGCTAAGGTAGGGCAGGTGCCCAGCACCAGGCGGAACGTGGGGTTTTCGGTAATGATACCGTTTTTCATTACCTTGCCAAGGCTCATTCTTTCTTCACTCATGCTTGTTTAGCCTCCTTCTGATAGCCGTAGAGCTTCCGGGGAAGGAAGCGGTCGATCAGGGGGGTAGCGATATTCATCAGCAGAATACCGTAGGTGACGCCTTCGGGATAGGCACCGAAATTGCGGATCAGAACGATGATCAGGCCGATACCGGCAGCATAGATCATCTGGCCAACGGGTGTCATGGGGGAGGTGACGTAATCGGTAGCCATGAACACGGCGCCAAAGAGCACACCGCCGGAAAGAATGGCATACACGGGATCAGCACCCATCACCCAGGAGAACACAAACACGCTGGCTACCATGGTGAAGGGGATGTGCCAGGTGACCGTTCTGGTAACCAGCAGAATCACAAGCCCCAGCAGAATGGCCAGCTTGCTCACTTCGCCGATGCAGCCGGGAATGTTACCCATGAAAAGATCCATCAGTTGCGCGGGGGCGTTCTGGGCGGCCGTGGCAAGGGGCGTGGCGGCGGTAACGGCGTCCACACCGGCATCAAAGAAAGTGGGAACAACATAGCTGGTCATATGCACCGGCCAGGAAGCCAGCAGCACAGCACGGGCAGCCATGGCGGGGTTGAGGAAATTATCGCCCAGACCGCCAAAGAGCTGCTTGACAATCAGCACGGCGAAGGCACTGCCGATCAGGGCAATCCACCAGGGGGCGTTGGCCGGCAGGTTCAGGCCCACGATAAGACCGGTGACCAGGGCGGAAAGATCATTGACCCGGACGGGCTGCTTTGCAATTTTCTGCCACACAAATTCACACAGCACGGCCGTGGCACAGCTGATGGCCAGCAGGATGGCGGCCGGAAGCCCGAAAGCATAAATACCAACGGCTGTGGTGGGCAGCAGCGCCATGATCACATACAGCATCAGGCGCTGGGTGGTAACGGGATGATGAATATGGGGCGCGGTGGAAATTCTCAGGTTCATTGATTGGCACCTCCTTTTTCAGCGGCGGCTTTGGCAGCCTTTGCCTTCCTTTCGGCGGTGATTTTATCCTTAGCAAAACGGAAAGAGGGGGTCAGCCAGCGGCGGGCAGGGCATACATAAGCACAGGAACCGCAGAGCATGCAATCCATCACATGCAGCTTTTCGGCCGTTTCAAAATCGCTAGCATCGGCAGCAACCTTGATTTTGTAAGGATTCAGCCCGATGGGGCAGGCGGCAACGCAGCGGCCGCAGCGGATGCAAGCCGTTTCGTCCAGCGAACGGGCATCTTTTTCATTGAGTGCCACGATCCCGTTGGTGGACTTGGCAGTGGGAGTGGAGATATTGGGGATGGCGATGCCGGTCATAGCGCCGCCAAAGAAGATTTTGCCGGGCTCTTCGGAGAAACCGTCGCAGGCACCGATCATATCTTCCACCCGGGTGCCGATGGGAACACGCAGGTTCTTGGGGGTGTTGACACAGCCGGTAACCGTGGTAAGGCGGCTGACCAGGGGCTTGCCTTCGGTCACGGCATCGGCGATGGCCGCGCAGGTGCCCACGTTGAGGACCACCACATGGCAATCAATGGGCAATTTGCCTGCAGGAACCTGACGACCGGTGAGGGCTTGAATCAGCTGCTTTTCGCCACCCTGGGGGTATTTGGTCTTCAGTGGCTGGACAGAAATGCCTTCCCGGTCGGAAACCGCTTCCTGCATGGCAGAAATGGCTTCAGGTTTGTTATCTTCAATGCCAATGATGGCCTTGGGTACGTTTACTGCGCGCATCACGGCACGCAGACCATTCACTATACGCCGGCTTTCTTCGATCATCAGACGATGATCGGCGGTGAGATGGGTTTCGCATTCGGCACCGTTGACCAGGATGGTATCGCAGCTGGAGCCTTCCGGGAAGGTGAGCTTCACATGGGTGGGGAAGGAAGCGCCGCCCATGCCGGTGATACCGGCATCCCGGATGGCAGGAATGATGAGAGATGGATCCACCTGCTCTACATCGCCCAGGGGACGGTGATCTTCCCAAGTGTTCAGAAAGTCGTTTTTGATGAATACAGCCTTCACATTGCCGGTGCCCAGGTAGGGAATATCTTCCACAGCGGTGACTTCGCCGGAAACACTGGCATGAACAGGAACGCTCATAAAACCGTTGGGGGTGCCGATGACCTGGCCGATTTTGACCGGATCGCCCTTTTTGACGCAGGGCGTGGCCGGGGCACCGATGTTCATGGCCATGTGAATGACCACGCTGTCGGATACATAATCTTCAATGGGCAGATCCCGGGTGGCCTTCTTACCGCCGCCGGGAATATGGGGATGAACGCCGCGCTTGAATGTTTTCTTGATCAAAGAATATCGCCTCGCTTTCGGAAAAGTCCATTACTGACCGAGGAATTTGTTGTAAGCCTTATTAACGGCGCTGACAACGGCTTCGGAGGTGACGGTGGCACCGGAGATGGCATCAATATCACCGATGGTAACAGGGGCCTGCTTGCCGATGAACTGCTGTGCAAAAGCAGGATTCAGCGCTTTATCACCGATCCCTTCACTCTCGGCAAATTTGTCGCCGCCGATGGAAAGAGATGTGATTTTGCCTTCCGCATCAAAGGAGGCTGTGACCTGCACCGGGCCGCCGTATCCCTTGGAGGAAGCAGAAAACACATTGCCGGTGGCAGGCACATCCTGAGCAGGGGCAGAGGCTGCAGGCGCACTGGCCGGAGCAGCAGCCTTAAATTTGTCATAAGCTTTGTTGATTGCATTCACAACAGCTTCGGAAGTGACCGTGGCGCCGGAAATGGCATCGATATCGGTCAGCGCAATGGGGGCCTGCTTGCCGATGAACTGGGCTGCAAAGGCAGGATCCAGGGCCTTGTCCCCAATGCCTTGGCTTTCGGCAAACTTATCGCCGCCGATAACGAGGGTGGCAATCTTGCCGTCTGCATCAAAAGTGGCGGTAATCTGCACCGGGCCGCCGTACCCCTTGGAAGAGCCGCTGAATTCGCTGGTGGCTGCAGGGGAAGCATCGGCCACAGGAGCATTGGAAGCAGGCGCCTGTTCAGCGGGCGCATTGGCATCCAGGAATTTCTTATAAGATTTGTTGACGGAATTGACCACGGCTTCGGAGGTGATCGTGGCACCGGAAATGGCATCAATTTCGTCGATGGTCACGTCGCCGGACAGGCCGATGAACTGGTCGGTAAAATCGGTGCTGCGGGCGTTGGCGCCAAAGCCTTCGCTTTCGGCGAATTTATCGCTCTGGCCTACCACCAAATAAACAATATAGCCGTCTTCATCAAAGCCCACTTCCGCATCCACAGGACCGGCATAGCCCTTGCTGGAAGAGGTATAGGTGACGTCGGGCTTGACCATCACAACGGGCGGCTTGGGCAAGGATGCAATGAGACCGCTGGAATAGGCGGCGATGCTGTTGACACCGCCGGCAACGGCACTGGAAGTGATGGTGGCGGCGGTGATGGCGTCCACGTCATTATCGCCCTTCGGATTGCCTGCCTTGATAACGCCAATGCTTTCCGTGGCATCTTTACCGATGAATTGATTGGTAAAGCCTGCTTCTTTGGCTTTGGCGCCCAGGCCGGCGGTTTCGGAGAAGTTGGCACCGCCTACGCTGATGCCGGTGATCTGCTGATCGCGGTTTACACCAACGATTACTTCCACTTTGCCGCCAAAACCCTTTACGTTGGTCTGGGCTACGTAGCCGACTACCTGGCCGTCCTTGATGCCTTCATAGCACCAGTCCATGCCGGTGTCGGTGGCAGCGGCGTTATTGACGGCTTCCACCACGGCTTCGCAGGTGACGGTGGCACCGGTGACGGCATCAATGGGGGTGGCGTTGGCGATGTTATAAGCCTTGTTGGTGGCGTTCACAACCGCCTTGGAGGTAATGGTAGCGCCGGAGATGGCGTCAATATCATCAAGGGTCAGGGGAGCCTGCTTGCCGATGAACTGCTGGGCAAAAGCCGGATCCAGGGCCTTTCCGCCATAGTCCGGGGTTTCACTGAATTTATCATCGCCGATGGAAAAGGCGGTGATCACATTGTTTTCGTCGAAGGTTACCTGCACAGCCACGGGGCCGGCAAAACCGCCAACAGAAGCAACATAGCCATCGGCAGGATTAGCGGAATCATTGCTGCTGGCAATGGCAAAGGGCGCTTTTTTGCCGATAAACTGGCTGACGAACGCATCTTCCTGAACTTCAGCGGCGTATTCGGGGGTTTCGGCATAGTTTTCATCCCCGATGGCAAGAGCGGTGATGGCGCCGGACGGATCCATATTCACTTCCACATACACGGGACCTACTTTGCCCTGAGCGGAAGCAGAGCCGAACATACCGTCCGGGGTGGTTTCCCGCACCAGACGGAAAGTGTCTGCTTCAGGCAGTGCCGCTTTCCGGGCTTCTTCCATCTTCCGGGCGGATTCCGCGGTGATGGGATCCTTGGTGATGGTGTAAGTGCCGCCCAATACAATACCGGCAATCAGGGTGATTGCCAGCAGCACGACATAGGCAGGGAGTTTCTTTTTCACTTGTTTTTAACCTCCTTGGCCGCCTTTCCGGGCAGGAAAGACAGTTTTGATTTGGTGAGTGCATTGATCACAAGGGCGGTGATCACGCCATTGAGAACGCCGGTAACTACGGCGGAAACGAGAAGCAGGGGCAATTGAAATGCCAAAACCCAACTGCCCATGAGGAACCGGGAACAGATGATCTGCCCGGCCATGTGCATCACGGCACCGCTTACGCTGACCACGGGCAAGCTCAGACGGCGCATCCGGATGAAGAGGAACATGATTCCAAATGCCAGGATACCGCCGCTGAAAGCATAGGCCATGCCGTTTACACCGGAAAAAAGGAGGCCGCTGAGCAGCACTTTCAATAAAAGCAATGTGCCGGCGGAGCGGGTATCCATCCGGTACAGGGCAAACATGAGCACAATGTTGGAAAAGCCCGGCTTGATCCCCGGTACACCGGGCACCAGTGAAAACTGTTTTTCCACGAATCCCAGAATCAGCATCATGGACAGCATGATGCCAAGCAGGGTGATTTTTTTGGTGTTCATAAGCATCCCTTCAAATATTTAAATATCCGGTATATCCATGCTATCCATCATTTCCGGTGAGGGGGAGGATGGCTTGTCCTTCAGCACCAGTTCCACATCCACGCGGTTGGGCAGGCAAATAACATGATGGCCCTGATGCCGATGAATATAGTTATCTTTTGTGACTTCCCCCTGTTCGATGCAAAGCTGATTGGGACAGTTGGAACGCAGCATGAAAAAGCCGTTTTCACCGATGTGAATCACATTTTCGCAGCCGTTATCCTGCTTGACCGTAACATCCTGATTGAGCCCCAGAGAATATTCGCTGTGCACTTTTCCGTTCACCCAGATGCGCACAAGATCCGTTGCGGCGGTATTCTGAAGCTGCAAATACTGCCACAGCGCGATACCGCCGGCCAGCAAAAGCACGGCAGCGATGATAAGCCAATCTTTTTTGCGGAACATAAAATTCTCCTTTGATCAGCGGGCGGATGCGCCGTGGGACAGGGCCATTTCTTCAAGGCCGGGGGAGAGATGGATGCTGCCGTCCGCCAAAATGAACAGGGCTTCCACACCGGGCGTATCCTGCACAAGGGCCATGCCTTCTTCATAAGGAAGAAGAAACAGCAGCGTGGAGAAGAAATCGGCCTGGAAACCGCTTTCACAGACAACCGTTACCGCCCGCAGATGGGTGGCCGGCATATGGGTTGCCGGATCGATCAGATGGTGATAACGAACGCCGTCCACGGTCATATAGCGCTGATAATCGCCGCTGGTGACGACGGAGAGATTCCGCACATAGAGCACTTCCACCCGATCCGTGCCGAATTGCATGGGCATAACGCCGTCGGGGCACTGAATGCTGACACCCCACTTTTTTCGGCCGTCCAACGGCGGATCGCCGGCATAGATATTGCCCCCCAGGCTGATCAGGAAGGAGGGGCAATGGGGCGTTACAAGCGACTGGATGCGATCGGCGGCATAGCCTTTGGCCACGGCGCCCAGATCCAGCTTCAGTTCGGGATCGGCGTAAAATACGGTTCGGTTTTCTTCATCAAGAATTACGTCAGAAAAATCGGTATGCAGGGCGGCGGCCTGCAATGCTTCCGGCTGCGGCAGTACGCCCGTTTCCCGGGCATTGTGCCACAAAACAAGCACGCTGCCCATGGCGATATTGACTTTGCTGTATTCCGCCTGCATATCACGGCACTGCAGGAGCAGGTCAAACAAAGGCTCTTCTACCTGAACGGGCTCTTTGGCGGCGTACTGGTTCAGATACCACAGATTGTGCAGGCCGGAATAACTGTTATAACCATCGAACAGCTTGTGCAGATCGTCCATTTCATTTTCGGCAAGGACACAGATCCGGTCAAATTCTTCCTGAGTGTTCACATAAGCCATGATGGTGGTAACGGTATCAGAATAACCAAAGATATTCCGGGAATACTTGGATTCGGCCGGTGCGGAGGTAATGAAACCGCACAGCATCACGGCACAAATCATTACGGCAACCAATCGTTTCATAAGGTATTCTCATTTCATTTTTATATATTTGGGCTCAGCCCTTGTATTTACCCATTGAATTATAACAAAAAAAACAGATGAACGCAACTGTATAATCTTATGAAAAGTGAGAAAAATAGTTGCGGAACGAAAAGGTAAAAATTCTTTCACAAAAATGCGACATTTTGACAAAAATACACTTGCAAGCACTGATCAGTTCATGTATAATAAAAACATACAAAAAACAATTTTGTAGGAGGGACTTATTTATGAAGAAACTGCTGGTTCTGGTTCTGGCTCTCTGCCTGGTTATGGGCACCGTCGCTATGGCTACTGCTTCTGCCGAAAAGATGGGCATTGGCGTGTACACCCCCGTTTCCAAGGCTGACAACGCCTACGAACTCGACGGCGACCTGTACGACGGCGCTGTGAACGCTGATTCCACCGTGTGCTGCGTGGTGCTGGATGACAATGGCGTCATCAAGTCCATCCGTTTTGACGTGACCCAGTTCAAAGTCACTGTGAAGGCTGACGGTTCCGTGGCTGGCGTTGTGGCTGGCGATCGCATCATCTCCAAGAACGAAAAGAAAGAAGCTTACGGCATGGGTGGCCGTGCTGCTGCCGGCGAATGGTATGTGCAGGCTGCTGCTTTCGAACAGTACTGCATCGGCAAGACCGTTGAAGAAGTGCTGGGCCTGGAACTGGGCGAAGACGGCAAGCTCGTTGACGCTGACATCAAGGCTACCTGCTCCATCATCGTGTCTGACTGGCTGAAGGCTCTGGAAATTGCTGCTGCTGACGCCCGCTGATTGCTTGAAATCCCAAAGGACGGCCTGCACCAAACGGTGTGGGCCGTTTTTATGTGCGAAAAAATGGAAAGGTTTGACTTTCTTGCATAAATGGGTATACTGAAGGAGAGAGGAGTGTGAAAGGATGAAAAACATTCTCAATCAGATTGAACGGAAAATGGGCCGATACTATATTCATGACCTGATGAAGTATATGGTATTGGCCATGGCCGGTGTTTATTTGTTGGAATGGCTGCCCATCAAAAGCGCTGTTAGTTTGCTTTCTTTCAGCAGGGAACGGATATTGGCCGGGGAAGTATGGCGTGCGGTGACCTATATGCTGTTGCCGCCCGGTTACAGCATGCTTTCCATTTTGCTGAGCCTGTATTTTCTGTATTTCCTGGGCACTGCACTTGAAAAAATCTGGCGCGGCGCCCGATTCAATGTCTATTACCTGCTGGGTTTTGTATGCACACTGGCAGCCGGCTTTATCATGGGATACACCACCAATGTGTATTTTAACCTGACGCTGGTTTTGTGCTATGCTATGACGAATCCCAATCAGGAATTTATGCTGTTTTTCTTGCTGCCGGTGAAAGTGAAATGGATCGGCCTTGCGGATGGCGCTGCATTGGTGTACTATTTTGTGGTGGGTGATACGGCCAGCCGGGTGGTTCTTTTGTTCTCGCTGATTCCCTTTTTCCTCTTCTTTGGAAAAGAGGTGTGGCTGGAAGCAAAACTGGCATTGCGCAGGCTGCAGTTCCGCATCAACCAACATCGCTGAAAAAGCGTTATATTACGCTGGTTTATATGGGAAAAGAAGCCGAAAAACGGTTGCATTTCAAGGGCTTTTCATGTATAATACGGAATGTTACCCGTGTTGAGCAAACGGTAAGGTTTCGGTGCAGAAACGGGGGACGGGAATGATTGCCTGGATCGTGACGGCAGCATGTGTTCTGTGTGTCTGGCTGCTGCTGATGCTGCCGGCGTTTCCCAAACGCGGGTGGGCTGCTTTTTATGGCAAAAAGTATTTTGCCCATCGGGGATTGCACGATGAAAATGTGTGCGAAAATTCCATGCAGGCATTCAGGCTGGCTGTGCAGGCCGGTTGCGGCATTGAACTGGACGTGCATATGACCCAAGACGGGCAGCTGTGCGTATTTCATGATGATACGCTGAAGCGGCTGTGCGGCAGGGAAGAGGCAATCCGGGATATGACCATGGAAGCACTGCGTTCCGTTCCGCTGCCGGATGGGCAAACGATTCCGGCCCTTGAAGAAGTGCTGGAATGGGTTCGGGGCCGGGTGCCGCTGATTGTGGAAATCAAAAGCCCTGAGATCGGGAATTGTGCCGTATCGGAAAAGCTGTGGCAATGCCTGGAAAATTACCGGGGCGATTACCTGGTGCAAAGCTTTGATCCTTTCCAATTGCGTTGGTTCAAAAAGCATGCACCCTGGGTGATCCGGGGGCAATTGGCCCAGAAATGCCGCTATGAAGGGCCCTTCCGTTTTCGGTATCTGTTGCAGATGATGGCCGGGAATTTGCTTTTCAACCGTATTTCTGCACCGGATTATATTGCCTACCGGCAGGAAGACACAAAAAAGTATTGTTATCGTATGATGCGCAGGGTGTATCGCCCCGGACTGGCGGTGTGGACCGTGCGTTCTGCGGCGGAGGCGGAAAAGATGAAGGAAATCAGTGACGCCATCATCTTTGAAAACTTCCGTCCCGAAAAAATGTAGGAGGAAAAAACCATGAGCGAAATGCATGAACATCACAATAAGACCGTTGTTTCTCCGGAAGGTATGCGCAAAATGGAGGAAAAACTCCAGTACCTGATCACTGTCCGCCGTGCCGAAGTGGCCGAACAGATCAGCATTGCCCGCGGCTTTGGTGATTTGAGCGAAAATGCCGAATACGACGAAGCCAAGAACGAACAGAGCCGTCTGGAAGCGGAAATCATGGAACTGGAAAACGCCATCCATACCGCTATCGTGATTGACGACGAAAATGTATCCACCGATTCCGTGAACGTGGGCACTATTGTGAAAGTATTGTTTGTGGAAGACGGCGATGAAGAAGAATACACCATCGTGGGCGCCCGTGAAAGCGATCCCATGAGCAATAAAATCAGCAATGAATGCCCCATGGGTTCTGCCTTGCTGGGCCGCAAAACCGGCGAAACGGTGGCCGTGGAGGCTCCTGACGGCGTTTATCACCTGAAGATTCTGGGCATCCGCCGCTGATTATACATACGAAACGAGGAATGATTGAAATGGCCCAGGAAATGAATGTTCCTTCCTATTCCGAACAGGAACTGATTCGCCGGGAAAAGCTGGCCGCCCTGCAGGCTGCCGGCCAGGATCCCTATGAAATTACCCATTATGACGTGACGCACCACAGCCAGGATATTATCGACAATTTCGTTGACGATGCAGAACCCATCGAAGTTTCCGTGGCCGGCCGTATGATGAGCCGCCGCGTGATGGGCAAGGCCAGCTTTGCAAGTTTGCTGGATCGTCAGGGCAATATCCAGATTTATGTCACCCGTGACGATCTGGGCGAAGAAAATTACGCCGCTTTCAAAAAAAGCGATATCGGTGATATCTTCGGCGTGAAGGGCATTCCTTTCCGCACCAAGACCGGCATGGTGTCCATCCATGTGAAGGAAATGGTGTTGCTGAGCAAATCGCTGAAAGTGTTGCCCGAAAAGTTCCACGGCCTGGTGGATACGGATCTGCGCTTCCGTCAGCGGTACCTGGACCTGATTGTGAATCCGGAAGTGAAGAAGAATTTTATTATCCGCTCCCGGTTCATCAAATTCATGCGCAATTATCTGGACGATATGGGCTACATTGAAGTGGAAACCCCGGTGCTCAACACCATCGCCGGCGGCGCCACGGCTCGTCCTTTTGTGACCCATCACAACACCCTGGATATCAACATGTACATGCGCATCGCCACCGAATTGCCCCTGAAGCGGTTGATTGTGGGCGGCATGGACCGGGTGTATGAAATTGGCCGTATTTTCCGCAATGAAGGCATGGATCCCAAGCATAACCCCGAATTCACTTCCGTGGAACTGTATCAGGCCTATGCGGATTTCCATGACATGATGGATATCTGCGAAGGCATCATTTCCGGCGCTGCCAAGGAAATCCTGGGCACCTACGAAGTGGAATGGATGGGCGAAAAGATCAACCTGGCCCCCGGCTGGCGCCGCATGACCATGGTGGAAGCGGTGAAAGAATATGTGGGCATTGATTTCGGCGCCATTACCGACGATGCTGAAGCGGTGGCCGCTGCCAAGGAAAAGGGCGTGGAACTGGCTGAAACTGCCGACAAGACCTGGGGCAATGCCCTGTATGCCTGCTTTGATCAGAAGGTGGAAGAACACCTGATCCAGCCCACGTTCATCACCATGTATCCTGTGGAAGTATCTCCGCTGACCAAGCGCAGCCCCCAGGATCCCCGGCTGACCGAACGCTTCGAAGCCTTCATCTGCCACAGCGAAATGGGTAACGCCTATTCCGAGCTGAACGATCCCATTGATCAGCGCAGCCGCTTCGAAAAGCAGCTGGAACTGCGTGAACGGGGCGATGATGAAGCTGAAATGCTGGACGAAGATTTCCTCAACGCGCTGGAATACGGCATGCCCCCCACCGGCGGCATGGGCATCGGTATTGACCGCTGTGTGATGCTCCTCACCGGCAGCGACACCATCCGTGAAGTGATCCTGTTCCCCACGATGAAGCCGCTGGATCGCTGAAACCCTTATAAATCAACGGGTTTGGGGCTTTGAAAAAGAAAAAAAGCCGCATTTTACACCAGATTTACACCAATTGATTTTTTCCTGATGGAAATTCCGAACTGAATATACCAAGAAAGACACTATTCAAAAGGATGAAAAGTGTCTTTTTGATTTTATGTTTTTATAGTGTTTCAGAAGGGGAAAAGAGTAACAAAAGCCTGCCGGATTCATGGGGGGAAGGAAAAATACGATATTATCGTAAAGAGAAGGAAGAAGGAGGGGGAAAGCATCTTGTGTTCAAGGGGGAATATGCGTATAATGGTATGGAGAAAAAAGAAAGGGAAGCGAAAGAAATGCATAAAAGCGGGAAGAGAATCCTGACTGTGCTGGTCGTTATGGTATTTATGTTGCCTTTGGTCGGCTTTGCACAGGAAATACCGGCGGTTCAATACGGAGAAACCCAGACCTTTGATTTTTCAAACGGCATGCCGGCTGGGTTTGGCTATGCCGACGGATGGACCAATGGTAATATGTTCAATGTAACCTGGCGGGGTAAAAATGTGCAGCCGAAGGAAGGCTGGGTGGAGCTGATTCTGGATCGGGATGAAAAGCCCACCGGCGGTATTCCCTATGCCGGGGCAGAGCTGCGCAGCCATGGGCATTACGGGTATGGCCGGTATGAAGTGTCCATGAAAGCCATTAAAAATGACGGTGTGGTGTCTTCCTTTTTTACCTACACCGGCCCTTCCGAAAATAACCCTTGGGACGAAATTGATTTTGAAATTCTGGGCAGGGATACCACCAAAGTGCAGCTGAACTACTTCACCAACGGCCGGGGCAATCACGAATATATGTATGATCTGGGTTTTGATGCATCCGAGGATTTCCATACCTATGCTTTCGAATGGCATGAAGACAGGATTGAATGGTATGTGGATGGGGTGCTGATCCATACCGCCACCAAAGACATTCCCAAAACACCGGGGAAAATTATGGCCAATGTGTGGTGCGGCAAGGGTGTGGACGGCTGGCTGAAGCCCTTCAGGGATGATGGGCTGCTGGTAGCGGCTGCCTATGCATGGATTACCTATACCCCTTTTCAATAATCGAAAACCGGAGTGCAGCGGCATTCCGGTTTTTTGATACAGCGAAGGGGCATGAACTGATTTTGCCACAATTTTATCCGTTTTCAATGGGATTATCAATAGCGGATCGGGCAGAATGGGCAGGAGGAAAGGTTGCATCACAGGCAAAATAATGATACAATAAGAAAGGCTTTTGATAAGGGATCAGTAAAGGAGATGCAAAGACCCATGGCAATATCCACCCCAGTAAATAGAAATTCGCTGAAACATCATTTTGATTATTATAAATTCAAATATCTGCTGATGGTGATCATCGTTGTGGCGGGTTGGTCGCTGATTTATACGGTGACGCGGCCTCAGGCGCCGGACCACAGCCGTATCAATGTGTATATTCAGAGCGATACCACGTCGGAAGAACTGATGCATGATTTCCTGGATCCCATCTGGAAAGAATATGTGCCTCAGGAAGAAGAACTGAACCTGATGACCATTCTGGCCAATGATGAATTTACCGCACTTCAGCAGCTGTTTACCATCGTCTACGCCAACGAAGGGGATATTTACCTGCTGAAAGCGCCGTATTTCCTGCAATATGCAGCCCAGGGGGCTTTCGTTCCGCTGGAAGGGCTGGTGGAAGAAGGAAAGCTGCAAGTAGACGGGATTGACATCCGGGCCGGCTATGCGGAGGTAACCCTGGAGAAGGATAGGGAAGGGTACCCCATCCGGACGGAAAGGCATTTGTACGGCATTCCGCTCCGGGAATTGTATGGCTTTGCCAGCGGAATGCAGGTGGATAACCAGGACCTGTATGCCTGTATTGCCGTGGAAAATGGCAATATGGAGGACGTGATTACTTTCTTCAATGCAATGATCCAATCCGGTCATGGCGAAAAGCCGGACTGGCTGCAATAAAAGGGCTGTAAAGCCCTTTTTTTGTGGACGGAAAACAGGAGAACACCAAAGGAACAGCGATTCTTTTGACATCATGTGGTGGATTTGGTATAATATATTGTTGTTGGCCATATTGCCGGTACCATCCGGGCCGGACAGGCGGACAACGGAAAAATGATAGCGTAGGGTATCCCGGAGGGGAACCCGAACGGAGGAATGAAAAATGAAAAGAAGAAACAGCAAACTGGTATGGTTCTGCAAAGTAGCCATGATGGCGGCATTGATGATTGCGCTGCATGCATTCAATATGGCCATGATCCCCACGGGCTGGGGGGCTCAGCTTACCTTCGATTGCCTGATTGTGGTTGTGGCCACCATGGCCATCGATATGAAAGCCGGGCTGATCATGTCGCTGCTGTTTGGTTCCATCAGCGCTTATATGGGCATCACCACCGGCAGCCAGGATCCCATTGTGTTTGCCCCGATTCTCAATGCCAGCCCCTTTCTGATTATTCTGGTGGCTGTGCTGCCCAGGCTTTGCATTCCGCTGGTGATGACGGGTGTGCAGAAGCTGGTGCAAAAAACCGGGCTGAACAAGCATGTGCAGCGGATTTTGACGGCTGTGTCCGGCTCCCTGACCAATACCGTGCTTTTTTTGACATTGGCATTCATTATACGCAGCCTGGTTGGCATTCCGGCAGAACAGATGCCCGTTGTGCTGGCATGGGTGGGCTCCTCTGCTTTGATCAATGGCGGCTCTGAAGCGGTTATGACGGCTATTGCGGCTCCGCCTGTGGTGGCAGCACTGGAAAAAGTGAAATAAAAAACAGCTGAAATATTGGAGGCGTGAAGATGATACTCACATTGGATATCGGCAATACGAACATCAAAATTGCCGTTTTTGAGGGGGAAGAGATGGTGCATTACTGGCGCCTGTCCACCACCCGGAAATATACCAGCGATGAAATGGGCGTAATGATCCACCAGATGTTTGCCCATGAAAAGCTGGATATAAAAAAGATTGAGGGCATTATCATGTCTTCCGTGGTGCCTACGGTGAATTTCACGGTGGAGCATATGTGCCGTGATTATCTGGGGATGGAACCCATGGTGGTGGCCCCTGGCGTGAAAACCGGTATTGATATCCGTTATGAAAATCCGCGGGAACTGGGCAGTGACCGGATCTGTAATGCGGTGGCGGCTTATACGCTCTATGGCGGCCCCTGCATTTACATTGATTTCGGCACGGCCACCACCTTTGGTGCGCTGGATGAAAAAGGCGCGTTCCTGGGCGGCTGCATCTGCCCCGGTGTGAAGCTGACCAGTGAAGCACTGGTTTCCGGTACGGCCAAGCTGCCCCATTTTGAACTGGTGATGCCGGACAATGTGCTTGGAAAAACCACCATTGCCAATCTGCAAAGCGGTGTGCTCAACGGCTATGTGGGCCAGGTGAATTATCTGGTAAATCAGATCAAAAAGGAAATGGGCTGCAAAAATATCAAAGTGATCGCCACCGGCGGTATGGCACGGATGATTGCGGAAAAGGCCGGTGTGATCGATGTGATTGACGGGCTGCTGACACTGAAGGGCCTGCGGCTGATCTGGGAAAAGAATCAGAACTGAACCGGATGGAAGGGGAGGGCGCATCGTGGCAAAGGAGAAGAAGAAATTATCCTGGCCCAGCATACTGACGCTGCTGTTTACGGCGGTGGTTGTGGGTGGCTGCTTTGTTCTTTTTGCCTTTTTTCGTACAGACGCAGATGTGCCCATGCGTGCCATGCAGGTGGCTGGGATATTAACCGGCCGCAGCAGTGCACCCATTGCCACCCAGGAGCCGCCGAAGATTGTAACAACGGTTGTTATGCCAAGCGCGGCGCCGGCAGTGCCGGTGAATCAGGTAACTACAGTGCAGCAGACACCGCAGTATGCTCCGCCGGAGATTACGCTGACCCTGGCCGGAGAAGCGGCATTTGAAAGCAATATTTCCGATACGGTGTATGATAAACAATTGCAGGATTGCGATTTTGAAAATGTACTGTCCCAGATTGGTGCGGATAACCGGGGGGAAATACGCATTGTTTCTCTGCCCCAGGTGATGAATGCTGTCGGAAGGAAATACAACGATCAGCAGTGTCCTCCTTCCGCTGCGGTTGAATTGCATCGTGCCGGTTTCAACGTGGGCGTGATCCAGGGGAATACACTGGCCAGCGGCGCACAAAGCGCGCTGGAAACAGCGGATATCCTGTATCAGAACGGGCTGAACCCTTGCGGCATCAATGGCGGGCAGGCAGCGCAGACGCTGATTGTGGAGCAGAACGGCCTGCGAATTGCAGTGATCAGCTATACCGAAAAACTGAGTAACAAGGCGGCAAGCGCCCTGCAATCCACAGCAGGTCAGGGAATTCTGAACGTGGTGACGGAAGACGAACTGACGCAGGCGATCACAAATGCCCGGAATCAGGGCTGTCACTGCGTGATTGTGTATTACCGCTGGAGCAAAACGGATATTGCCCAGGTGACGGATCAGATGCGAGATACGGCCATGGAACTGACGGCTGCCGGTGCGGATATCATCGTCGGTACCGGTCCTTCCAGGCTTTTGCCGGCGGCCAAGCTGCGCACGTCGGATGCGGACGGAACAGAAAGAGAATCTCTGGTTTTGTATTCCATGGGTACGTTGCTGTCGGAGTCCCGGGAAGGGAATGATTTGGCCGGCGCACTGGTGCATGTGAAGATCCGCGGCAAAGGCAACGGCGTGCAGATTGAAGGATTGAGCTATACCCCCACCTATATCTGGAAACAGCGGTTCAGCGGCGTGGATGCCTATCAGGTGATTGCCAGTGCCAAGGATGCCCCGGAAAAAATGAGCAGTGCACAGAAAGACGTGATGAAGCGCTGCAAGACCAGAACGGATAATGCCCTGAGCAGCCTGCTGCAATTGACGTTTGGCGAATAAAAACGGAAACGGAGGCCTTTCGGCCTCCTTTTTTTTTAGCGTCCGCAGCAGCCATTGCCGCAGTTACTGCAAGTGTTGCCATTATTGCAATTGTTACAGCTGCTGCAGCTGTTGCAGGTGTTGGGGAAAGCGCTTTCATCGCAGAGCGTGGCAGGCGGGAAAAGCGGCAGGCTGAAAAACTCGTCACAGACGGAATCAGCGAATTCTTCACAGGGCGGAATGCTGCAAAAACCATAGCTGGGCACCAGAATTTCCACCTTGGCCAGCACTTTCAAAACAATGGTCACGCAGATGGTAAGACGGAAGGTATTGTTTCCCAGATAGGAACCGGCTACGCACACAGCGCTGGCCATGCCTTCCAGCGTGAAGGGAACAATGGATTCATCAGGCACAGCCAGCAGCACATCCCGATTAACGGTAATGACGCCCTTGCCGATGTATTCGATGCAGCGGCTGTCGGTGAAAAGAATATCGATGGGAATCTGAATGCTGCCACGCACCCGGGCAAAGCAAGGACGATCACACAGGCGTTCCACACTGAGATTGGTGATATCCACGTCCATGGTGCTGGAACGGCAGGATTCAAAGGTGATGGGGGGAACGGGAGCAGATGTAGGGGGTACGGTTTCCGTTTCATTGCCGCAGCAGGCAGAAGAATTGCAGCAGCAATTGTTTACCACCTGCGCGTAGCTGGTGATGGTTACGTCCACGCCGGTCAGCTGTTGCTGCTGCAGGCAGCTGTCGTACACCCGCTGAACCTGAATGCAGATTTTTTCATTCAGGCCGTCCAGCACGTTGCCGTTTACATTGCCGGGGCAGCAGGCAGGATTGGCGTTTTTGTAAGAATAGAAAGACATGAGCAGCGCCTCCTTTGATATTGTGCGCTTATTGCGCCGGGGAAGGGAAAGGTTGCTTTCACCTTCAGTTTCAATGTATGAAGGAGGACGGAGATGGTGCAAAAAAGCGCTGCGGTTTGCAGCGCCTTTGGTTTTATGGATGGGGATTATTCCAGATAATAGCCTTCAATGCGGGGGTACATTTTGATGGAGCCTTCCTCCGTCATGATGCTGTAGGTTTCGGAAGCTATGCCGTAAAGGGTGTATTGCTGGCCAATGGCCACGCTGGGTTCTTCTTCCAGGATCACATAGCAAAGATCCTTGTACGCATCGCCCTTCACACCCAGTGCAAACAGCATCAGCCATTCACCGTTTGTTTCGCTCAGTTCCACCACATAGCCTGTCTGGCGGCATAGCTTGCCTTTGTTGGCGGATTTGGAAAGATCTTTATAGGAAAATTCTTTGGAATCGTTTTTCAGACGGTTGGTGCGTTCCACATCGGTATAGGTGCGGGTACAGTTGAAGGTATATACCTTTTCATTCATGCCTTTTTTGGTAACTTTTACGATGATCAGGTAATTGCCTTCCGCACTGGTATCCAGCTTGAAGCTGAAATTCTGGGAAGAAGAAGACTTGGTATAGTCGATGGGGCCCGTCATGGATACTTGTGTGGTGGCATATTTTTCCGTGCTGCCGGTGATGACGGTTTCATCCGTCAGGAATTCGCCGGGGATGGTGGTCAGGTTCACGCTGAGCATGCCCTTCTGATAGGTGACGGAGAACATGCGCTGAGCGGTGATACAGCCTTCCTTTTCAGCGGTGACGGTGATGGTGTAGACGCCCTGAGAGGGCAGCTGCACCTTCATGGAGAAGGAACCGTTATTGGATGCGGTATCACGGAAAGTAAGGGCATTGGAAGAGCCAAAGGACATCACCGTTGCCGTAACCACGGCTTTCTTTTCGGAAGTACCCTTGATGGTAAAGGTGTCGTCGCTGGTTTCCTGAGGCGGAGCAGAGGTGAAATTCAGCTTGATGGGCAGCTCCGGCATGGGCAGGATGGACGTGAAGCGCAGGGATTTCATGATGGTCTGCAATTCTTTTTCGTCGTTCTTATTGGCTTTGTGGCCGTAAACCTGCATGTCCAGGGTGATGGTATAGCCGTTGCGGATGGTGCGGCGCTGATAGCCGGTGCAGTACAATTGGCCGTTCTGATGGAGGGAATAAGCGGAGTGCAGGAAACGCTGCACATCGTTACTGTATTTTTGCCAGGCGGCAGAAGAGTAGGTATAGCCTAAAATGCCATAGGCGCTGCCATTGGTGTGGGACTGACGAAATTCCTTGCGCATGGAATCGTCCTGCTCGTTTAAATCAAAATACATTTCCGCATCCAGATTTTTTACGGCGGTGACCACGAAAATGCGGCCGTTTTTGCTGTCGTGAGCACGGAGCAGGATGGATTCACTTTCAAAGCGGCGCACTTCAATATCATAATCCATGCCCTGCTCTTCAATCCATTCCCGATGAGCCGGCAGATTATAGGGGGTCAGCACCACGTCATAATCCTTGGGGTTCAGTTCGATGGAAAAAAGACCTTCCGAAAATGTGTATTCTTCGGCAGCCGCCACTGCGGCAACGGACAGCAATAAAACAACAAGGAAAAGAAGGGCAAATTTGCGCATATGGACGCCTCCTTCCGGCAGGAAAAATTTCGTGCATTATTATAGCATACTTTGGCTATGATTTCAAGAAAGGCCGCCCGATTCGTATGGATCATAAAAAAGTTTACAAAAAAACAGGCAGGGGTCAGCCTGCCCGTTTAAGAATCAGAATTCGGCGCTGCCGGTGGTGCGGGGGAAGGGCAGCACGTCGCGGATGTTGGAAACGCCGGTGAGGTACATGATCAGGCGTTCAAAGCCCAGGCCGAAACCGGCGTGGGGCGCGGTACCGAACTTGCGCAGTTCCAGATACCACCAATAGTTTTCACGGCCGAGGCCCAGCTCGTCAATGCGCTGTTCCAATACATCCAGCCGCTCTTCGCGCTGGCTGCCGCCAATCAGTTCGCCGATGCCGGGCACCAGCACGTCCACAGCGGCAACGGTTTTGCCGTCGTCGTTCTGGCGCATATAGAAGGCTTTGATATCCTTGGGATAGTTGTACACGCATACGGGGCAGCCAAAGTGCTGTTCAGCCAGATACCGTTCGTGTTCGGTCTGGATATCCATGCCCCAGAAGACCTTGTATTCAAAATCTTTATCCGCCTTCTGCAGGATATCGATGGCTTCGGTGTAGCTGCAGCGGGCAAATTTGCTGGTGGCCACATGCTGCAGACGCTCGATGAGGCCCTTATCCACAAACTGGTTGAGGAACTGCAATTCTTCCGGAGCCTTTTCCAGCACATCGGAAATCACATAATGCAGCATATCTTCCGCCAGCATCATATCGTCTTCCAGATCGGCAAAGGCGATTTCCGGTTCGATCATCCAGAATTCAGCAGCATGACGGGGGGTATAGCTCTTTTCGGCACGGAAGGTGGGGCCGAAGGTGTAGATATTACGGAAGGCCATGGCGTAGCATTCGCCATTGAGTTGGCCGGACACGGTGAGGGAAGCGGGCTTGCCGAAGAAGTCTTCGTTTTCCTTTACATTGCCCTTTTCGTCCCGGGGCAGGTTCTGCAGATCCAGGGTGGTCACCCGGAACATTTCGCCGGCGCCTTCACAATCGCTGCCGGTGATGAGGGGGGTGTGCACATAGACGAAATTGCGGCTGGCGAAGAAGGAGTGAATGGCCTGCGCTGCCAGGGAACGGATGCGGAAGACGGCGGAGAACAGGTTGGTGCGGGGACGCAGGTGAGCCTGTGTGCGCAGATATTCCACGGTGTGGCGTTTCTTTTGCAGGGGGTAGGAAGGATCGGCCAGGCCAACGATTTCCACTTTGGTGGCATGGATTTCAAAGGGCTGCTTCATTTCGGGGGTGTGCACCAGGCTGCCTTCGATGGTCAGGGCGCTGCCCAGGGTGGTTTTGACTACTTCTTTGAAGTTTGCCAGGCTTTCGTCACAGACGATCTGCACGTTTTTGAAGAAGGTGCCGTCGTTAAGTTCGATGAAAGCAAAGGCCTTGCTGTCGCGCAGGGTACGCACCCAGCCGGAAACGGTGACGGTATCGCCATGAGCAGGGGTCTGGCGGTAAAGAGTACGGATATCGTATTGCATGGTTTGTTTCCTCCGTTCGTTTATTGGGCGGCACCCAGCAGGGCGGCACCGATAATGCCGGCTTCGTTGCGAAGCGTGGCCAGTTCAATGCGGGAATAGGGCAGCGTTTTATTCAGGATATAGTTGGGCACCTTGGCGCGGACGGCTTCCACCAGGAAATCACCGGCGTAGCTGACGCCGCCGCCCAGCACCACCATATCGGGATCCATGAACTGAATGATGTTATTGCAGGCCATGGCCAGATAATCGGTGTACTGATCGAATACCTTCATGCCCACGGGATCCTTTTCCTTGGCGGCATCAATAACCAGCTTGGCGTTGATGCGGTCGGGGTTGCCGCCGGCCTTTTTCATAATGGCGCAATCGGGATTTTCCTTGACGGCTTCTTTGGCCATGCGGATGATGGCAGTAGCGCTGGTATAGCGTTCCAGGCAGCCGCGGTTGCCGCAGGAGCAGGGTTCGCCGCCAGCCACCAGAATGGTGTGGCCCAGTTCACTGGCCACGCCGTGGACACCGTTCCAGGGCTTGCCGTTGATGATGATGCCGCCGCCGACGCCGGTACCCAGCGTCAGGAAAATGCTGGAGGAGCAGCCGGCGCTGACACCGGCATAGCTTTCAGCCAGGGCAGCCACCGTGGCATCATTGCCCACATAAACGGGCTTATTGATGTATTTTTGCAGTTCCGTGCGCAGGGGGATATCCTTCCAGCCCAGATTGGTGCAGAAGATCACGTTGCCTTCTTCATCGGCAGCGCCGGGAATGCCCACGCCGATGCTGTTCACATCGTTATGCGTCAGGCCCAGCTGGCTGAGGGCTTTGTCTGCGCAGACGGCCATATCCCGGATGATTTCCTGATAAGGACGGCTGGCCAGGGTTTTGGTGGAAGCTTGAGCCACCACTTCCCATTTTTCGTTCACAACGCCCACGGCGATATTGGTACCGCCAAGGTCTACGCCGATATATACCATAATGATATCCTCCTTCGGTTATTTGGGCATATTCAGGCCCATCATTTCGTTCAGGCGCCGGTCCAGTTCCTTGGCGGCGGAATAACCCATCCGCTTGAGGCTAAAGTTCCGGGCAGCCACTTCAATGATAATGGCAAGGTTGCGGCCGGGACGCACGGGCAGCACCACCTGGGGAATGCGCACATCCATGATGGTGGTGAAATCTTCGGAGAGTCCCAGGCGATCATAGGCTTTCTTTTCTTTCCAGTGTTCCAGATGGATCACCAGATCAATGGAACGGCTCATCATAACGGAACCAATACCGTACATGGCCCGGATATCGATGATGCCGATGCCGCGGATTTCCATGAAGTGGCGGATGGTTTCGGGGCTTTCACCCACCAGCCGCTTATCATTCACCTTGCTGATATCCACTACGTCGTCAGCCACCAGCTGATGCCCGCGCTTGACCAACTCCAGCGCCGTTTCGCTCTTGCCCACGCCGCTTTCGCCGGTAATCAGGATGCCCACGCCGTAAACATCCACCAGCACGCCGTGCAGCGTGGACCGGGGAGCCAGCACACGGTTCAGGTAGTTCATGGCGTTTACGGTGAACTTAGTGGTCATTTCCTCACTGCGCAGCAGTGCCACGTCGTGCGCCTTGGCAAGCGTGACGATATCGTCCGTGGGCATCATACCCCGGCAGAAAATGACGCAGGGGATGGGGTAGGAGAAATACTGCTCTAAACGTTTTTTTCGTTCCTCTTCGGAAAGGGATTCCAGATACGTCATTTCCACCAGACCTACGACCTGAGGACGTTCATAGGCGAAATGCTCATAAAAGCCCACGAACTGCAGGCCGGGCCGGTTCAGTTCCACGGAAGGAATATCCCACGCTTCCCGGGAAGTGGAGGACAGCACCTGCAGATTGAGGGTTTTGATAAAATCCTGTACGTTAACCAATGAAAATGCCTCCATCCTATTGGATATTGCAGGAAAATATTATACCGCTGAAAGCGTTATTTTGCAAGGGTTTGAGGGGCTGGAGCCGGAACAAATTCCTGCAGCGCGCCGATGCCGGGCTGCCAGGGCTTCAGTTTCAGCTTTTTCACATCGTATTGGATGGCTTCCAGGATTTTGCCGGCCTCTTTTTCATCCTGAATGAGGATGGGCTGATAATTATTTTTCTCCTTGTTGCCGCTCATATGCGCCGGAATGATGTTCAGCTGATGGCCAAGGTAGGTGCCGTTTTCATCAAAGGAGAGGGTGAAGCGGGCGATGTAGGTTCGGATGGATTTGACTTCTTTATTGCCGCCAAAGACGAAATTGCCAAGACTCCACAGGGTGGTCCTGCCGCTTTCCACCCGCAGCCCCTGAATCACGTGGGGATGATTGCCCACCACAAGATCGGCGCCGTAGCGGATAAAAGCATCGGCCATTTTTTCCTGATTTTTATCGTGGCGCTTATCGTATTCCACACCGCCGTGAATACAGGCAATCACCACCTGGCATCCTTCTTCTTCCTTCAGCCGGCGTACGGTCTCCTTCATTTCATTGCCCATGCCATCCTGCCACCAATGGGAGATATAGATGGACACAAAGCCGATTTTTGCATTGCCCTTTTCATAGATAAAGGTTTCGTTGCCGAATTCCGTGCTGCCGAACCAGCGGATACCGTTTTCCTCCAAGGCTTTCGTGGTGGAAAGATAGCCCGGTTCGCCGTAATCATACACATGATTATTGCCCAGATAGCAAACTTCCACAGAAGCCTGGGGCAGCATCTGAGCATAGGCGGTGGGGGAGCGGAAGGTATAGGTTTTTCCCTTGGACACCCCTTCTTCGGAATCGTGGAATGTGCCTTCCAGATTGATGATGGTCAGGTCATCCTGAGCAAAAAGCTCTGCTACATTGGCAAAAGGGTATTCTATGCCGTTTTCTTCCACATGGTTTTCAAAGCCTGCGGGGCGGCCACGCAAAAGGGGCGTATTGCCAAGTGTGCAATCGCCGGTAAAGGTGAGGGTTACCTGAAGGGGCGCTTCATAAAGGGTGACCGGGGTTTCTTCTGCAATAGCAATGGAAAACAGCAACAGAAATGCCATCCATAAAGTGATCAGACGCATAGCGTGAACCTCTCATTCATTCATCCCTTCTATTTTACCCGATGGGGAAAAATGTGTCAATCTATTGTAAAGGAAATAGGAAGGAGCTGAGAAAAAAGAAGAGAATATTTTTCGGGAAATGAAAAAATTTGAAAAATATACTTGACGGGATGGGCGTATTGTGGTAATATATCATTCGTTGACAAGATGTACTTGTCCGAATGGAGAAGTCGCCTAGCTTGGTCGAGGGCGCACGACTGGAAATCGTGTAACGGGTAAAACCGTTCGAGAGTTCGAATCTCTCCTTCTCCGCCACAAAAAAAGCACCTTTCAGGGTGCTTTTTTTGCAAGTATGAAACGCGGAGGGAATATCATGCCTGAAACGATGATCTATACAAAAAATGCAGCCTATCAGAAATTTGAGGTGCTGAAAACCAACCGGAACAAGCGGTATCGGTACAACGAATTTCTGGTGGAAGGTGTGCGCAGCCTGAAGGAAGCGGTGCAGAACGGCTGGAAAATCAAAAGCCTCCTGTACGCCAGGGAAGGGCTTTCCGATTGGGCAAAGGATATGATCCGCACGGTGAAGACGGAAATGAATTTCTGCCTGACCAAAGAGCTGATGAAAGACCTGAGCGGCAAGGAAGAAACCAGCGAATTGATGGCCGTGATTGAAATGCGGGAAGATTGTCTGGAAGGGATCGAATTGGGTAAAAATCCCTTTCTGGTGTTGTTTGACCGGCCGTCCAACAAAGGAAACCTGGGCACCATGATCCGATCCTGCGACGCCTTGGGGGCAGATGCGCTGATCCTGACGGGGCACAGCGTGGATTTGTATGACCCGGATGTGGTGGTATCCGCCATGGGGAGCTTTTTCAACCTGCCGGTGATCCGCATGGCGGATAATGAAGAACTGTTCCGCTTTGTGGATAAAATGAAAAAAGATTATCCCGGATTCCAGCTGGTGGGCACCACCGCTCACAAAGAAACGCCGGTGTATACTGTGGATATGAAAAAGCCTACCCTTTTGATGATGGGCAATGAAACCATGGGGCTGAACAAAGCGTTCAAGGAAAAATGCGACGTGCTGTGCACCATCCCCATGGCGGAAAGCAGCTATGCTTCTTCTTTCAATGTGAGCTGCGCAGCTACGGTGCTCATGTATGAAGTAACCCGTCAACGGGCATGCGTTGAATGATGGTGTGTTTTGTCACTCAGACGTTCCAACAGACTCCCTTTTAGCCTTGTGAACGCAGCAGAACTATGATATACTGCAAGCAATGAACTGGAAGGAGCGCATGCATGATCAAAGCCCTGTTTTTTGATCTGGACGGTACCCTTTTGAACAGTGAAAAAAAGATACCGCTTTCGGCAAAAAATGCCATCCGTGCCTGCCGGGAAAAGGGCATACAGGTATTTCTGGCCAGCGCCCGGTCGCCAAGACTGAAGGAAACGCTGGGCTGGGGCGATGATGAGTTTACGCTCTTTGATGGCGGCATCTATTCCAACGGCGGCTACATGGAAGCCGCAGGGGAACAGCGGTATGCCTTTATCGATGCTGAAACGGTGAAAAAATGCGTGGAAGCGGTGTGCAAAGCGGAGAATGTGCATTTATCCCTCCATACGCCGGGCCATGGCTATGCATTCAATTTTCAGCCGGATGATGATTTGATGCAGGGCTGGGGAGTGGATGAAGAAAACCTGCGCCCGCTGAACGAAGAAACCATGGGACAGACAGCCAAAATGCTGGTGTTCTGGCGGAACCTGATTGGGGAAACGCAGCTGATGCCGGAGGAACTTTGCCGGGAAATGCAGAACATCTGTGACGGAAAAGCCCATTTGTACATTACGGATCATGGCGCTGCCATGCAGGTGACCAGCCTGGAAGCCGGAAAGAAAGCAGCAGTGGATGCCGTGCGAATGAAGCTGGGGCTGGCAGAAGATGAAATTGCCGTTTTCGGCGATGACTTGAACGATCTGGAAATCATCAGCGCGTATCCAAACGCCGTTGCCATGGGGAACGGCGTGGAGGAAGTAAAAAAAGCGGCAAGGTATCAGACGCTTGCCAATGATGAGGACGGAATTGCCCATGCTATCGGAATGCTTGGGTTGATATAAAGAGAAAGGCGGATATGAATGATGTTGATCGAACGCGGCATTAAACGGGGAGTGAACCTGGGCGGCTGGCTGAGCCAGTGCGATTATTCGGAAGACAGGCTGAATAACTTCATCAAGGAAAGCGATATTGAAAAAATCGCCTCCTGGGGGCTGGATCATGTGCGCATTCCTGTGGACTACAATGTGGTGGAGAACGAAGACGGCACCTATAAAGCAGAAGGTTTCGAACGGCTTCAGAAGGCCTTTGGCTGGTGCAAAAAGAACGGGCTGAAAGTGGTGCTGGATCTGCACAAGACCAAGGGCTACTCCTTCGATAAGGGCGAACAGCAGACCGGTTTCTTTGACGACGAAGCGCTGCAGGAGCGGTTCATGCTTTTGTGGGAAGAATTTGCCCGCAGCTTTGGCAGCATGCATGAAGACGTGGTGTTTGAACTGCTGAACGAAGTGACGGAAGAAAAATACGGCCCCACCTGGAATGCGCTCAGCAAAAAGACCATTGAGCGCATCCGCAAAATTGCACCGGATACCCTCATTCTGGTGGGCAGCTATTGGAACAATTCCGCTTCTTCCGTGCATGCGCTGGAAAAGCCCTATGACGATAAGGTTGTGTACAATATGCACAGCTATGATCCGTTGCTGTTCACCCATCAGGGGGCTCCCTGGGTGGATAAGATGGATATCAACTTCCGTCAGGATTTTGAAGACGCCGGTGTCACCGTGGAATTCTTTGAAAACTTCTTTGCCGAGGCCATCGCCCATGCCAAGAAGAACAACACCGTGCTCTACTGCGGCGAATACGGCGTGATCGACCGGGCTAAGCCGGAAGACTGGGTAAAGTGGTATAAGTGTATCAATGCCGTGTTTGAAAAGCATGGCATTGCCCGCGCTGCCTGGAGTTATAAGGAAATGGATTTCGGTATTTCCGATGCCCGGATGGACGGCGTGCGGGAAGAACTGATCAAGTATCTGTAAAAACGCCTCCCTTCATTGGGGATGCTTAAGGAACAATTTATCTCACAACAGAGAAAAACAAGTATCCGGCGGTGTGCCGGATACTTGTTTGCATATGTGGTTGTATAAACGAAATGCACTGGTTCAGTGCGTATAATCGCGCCTTCCTGAGAGGGTGGAAAGCTGTTTTGGTTTGTTCAACAAATTGAACTCTTTCACTCCGTCAAACTGTCGGTTTCTGTTCCTGCTATTTTACTTCCCAGTGTGCGTCAACTCATACGCAATTTTCATATTAGCAATCAGCTGCCTGCACTCTTCAAGACTTTCTCCGTTTGCAAGTTCCTCTCTGAAAAGCCAAATGACCGTTTCAATAAACAAGCAACGCAATAAGATCTCACAAGGAATACCTACACCGTCACCAAGCTTTTGTACGAAATCAATGATTTCTTCCTTTGGCTCTGAGGTCAAATCATCTCTGAATTCATCAAGTATAAATCTCGATAAATCAAATGCAGGGTCGCCTATTACGCCTTTAGGGTCAATAACCGTATAACCGCCATGTTCATTTTGAAGTATATTCTCATGGTGTAAATCACCGTGAAGCTGAAGATTGCGAGAATACTTTTGGCATATATCTGCAAGCATTCGCTCTGCACTGTCAAAGTACGGATACATATCTTTACAATCCTCGCGATTTTTCGTACCTTCTTTGCCTTCTTTGAACCATTCGGTGTATGTAGGGAATGTACCATCGGGCAAATCATTCTTGTGCAGTTCTTTGAATATTTCGGCAGCAATTTGAATACGTTCGTTGCGGGGAGCCCCTTCATATAAAGTATGGGCAGGCATAATTCGTTCCATGATGTATGCTTCATCTTCAAATGAATACTCATAAAGTTTACAGAAGTTCATGCCTTGAAACAATTTCAGTGCCAGTATTTCATTGTCATAACCATTGTCAATACGAATTTTAAAGATAACCTTACCGTATCGTTTTGAAACCGCATAGAAAATAAGGTTGTTATTGGAAAGCTCTGACTGAAATTCTATTTCAGTCAGCTCCCATTGTTTTTTGTATTTCTCCACAATACGGATTCGTTCATTATAGCTTTCTGTACCCAACTTTTTAATAAACCGTTCCGCTTGAATATCGGTCAACAATTTTAATTTTCCTCTCTATAGTTTGTTCAATACAAGTTTGTCGTTTTTATTTTATCACAGTAGTACGTAAAATCGCAAGCCAGCCAAGGCTTGCAGTTTTGTCATTTGTATAAAGGAAAGTGAAGGGAAATGCATCTTTGCTGGCACGCTCACTGCAGGAGGGCGCTTTTTGACGCGGACAGAATGTTGCCACGATATTGAACGTATATTCTTCTTTCTTTTGCCTACACTGTAAGCAGAAGAAAGGAGAATTTTTTATGTGTACTGCAATGCGTTATCAAACCAAAGATCATTATTTCGGGCGTACGCTGGATGTGGAATGCAGCTATGGGGAACAGGTGGTGATCATGCCAAGGTGTTTTCCTTTGGCTTTCAGAAAAGCAGGGGAGATGAAGGAGCATTTTTCCGTCATGGGTATGGCGACGGTTCTGGACGGACAACCCCTCTTTTTTGATGCAGTGAATGAGTACGGCCTTGCCATGGCCGGGCTGAATTTTCCGGGGCAGGCAGTGTATTTTCCCATGCAGGAAGGCAAAGGGAACATAGCACCTTATGAACTGATACCCTATCTTCTGGGGCAGTGCAAAACGGTGGAAGAAGTTCGGGAAAAGCTGAAAGAAATCAGCATTGTCAATCTTCCGTTCAGCGAAGCAATGCCCCTGACACCGCTGCACTGGATGATTGCAGACAAGGAAAAAAGCATTGTGGCTGAAAGTGTGAAAGAGGGAATGAAGGTACACGAAAACCCGGTGGACGTGATGACCAACAGCCCGTCTTTTGATTATCATTTGACACACCTGGCGGATTATATGCAGCTTTCCAATCAACCGGCGGAGAATCGGTTGGGCAGTGATGCGCTGCAAGCTTACAGCCGGGGGATGGGGGCTATGGGATTACCGGGAGACTGGTCGTCTGCTTCCCGGTTTGTAAGGGCGGCGTTTGTTCGGCAAAACAGCACCTGTGATAAAAGTGAGCTGGCAAGCGTGAGCCAATTTTTTCATATGCTGGGGGCTGTGAGCGTACCCAAGGGGTGTATGCAGCTGGAGGATGGACGTTGCCAGTTCACAGCCTATACCAGCTGCATGAATCTGGACAGAAAGGTATATTATTACACCACCTATGAAAATAACCGTCTGTCGGCAGTGAATCTGCACCGGTTCAAGCTGGATGGAACGGAGCTGAAGTGTTTTCCGCTGTTCAAAACCGTCACGGTTCATTGGCAAAACTGAATAGAAAAAAGACCCGGCGTATTGCCAGGTCTTTTGCGGTTTACAGGCCTTCCACCAAAGCGGCCATATCGTATTCACCGGGGGCTTGTCCGGCGATGAAGTGGGCGGCCCGGAGAGCGCCGTTTGCGAAGATGGAACGGTCCTGCGCCAGATGACTGAGGGTGATGTATTCGCCGGGGCCGTAGAAGCCCACTTCGTGTTCACCGGCTACACTGCCGCCGCGGATGGCGTGCATACCGATTTCGTGGGGTTGACGCTTCTGGGTGCGGCCATGGCGGCCGTGAACGGCTTCGCTGGCCTCATTGGCAACGGCGTCATAGAGCATGACGGCCGTGCCGCTGGGGGCATCCAGCTTTTGATTGTGATGCTTTTCAATGATCTCGATTTCGTATTCCGGCAGCATGGCGGCAGCCCGGGCGCACAGGGTTTTGAGTACGAACACGCCAAGGCTCATATTGGCACTGCGGAAAACAGGGATAATTTCAGCAGCCTTTTTGATGGCTGTCCGATCATTTTCGTTATAGCCGGTGGAAGCCAGCACCACGGGCATTTTCTTTTCTGTGGCATAGGCGAGCAGGGCATGCAGCCCTTCCGGCCTGGAAAAATCGATGATGGCGGCTGCTTCTTCCTGCACCAAATCAAAAGAAGGGTAGATGGGGTAGGGCATATCGGCCCGGCAGTTCACATCCACACCGGCCACGATCTTTACATTCCGGCTTTCGGCAAGGGCGGTTACCTGCGCGCCCATGCGGCCGCAGGCACCGCACAAAATAACATTCAGCATTCGATACCTACCTTTTCCATTTCGGCTTTCAGGGCCGCCTTTTCGCTTTCGTTCAGGGGAATGAGGGGCAAACGCACTTCATCGGAGAACATGCCCATCATCTGGGCGGCTGCCTTGGCGGGGCAGGGGCTGGTTTGCTTGAAAAGCGCATGGATAAGGGGCAGATAATCCAAATTCATTTTCACAGCGTTTTCGATACGGCCGTGGGTCATCTGGCGCACCTGAGCGGGTACCAGATTGCTCAGCACGGAAATAACACCCTTGCCGCCCATGGCCATGAAGGGCGCAATCAGCTCATCGGAGCCGGAATAGAAATCAATCTTATCGCCGCACAGGTGCATCATATCCATGATCTGAATCATGTTGGCAGATGCTTCCTTTACAGCCACGATGTTTTCTTCTTCCGCCAGGATGGCCAGCGTTTCGGGCAGAATATTGAGCCCGGTACGGGCGGGCACGTTGTAGATGATCACGGGCAGCTCCGTATTGCGGGCAATGGCCTGGTAATGGGCCACAAGGCCGGCCTGGGTGGTTTTGTTATAGTAAGGCGTAACGCACAATTGTGCATCGGCCCCCAGTTCTTTGGCCAGCTTTGCCTTTTTGATGACGGAAGCGGTGTTATTGCCGCCGGTACCGGCGATGACGGGCACACGGCCGGCTGCTTGTTCCACTACGGTCTTCAGCACCAGGGCCCATTCATCATCCGTCATGGTGGAAGGTTCGCCGGTGGTGCCGTTGGCAATCAGGGCATCCACACCGTTTTCCACCTGGAATTCCACCAGCTGACGCAAGGCGGGCAGGTCAATTTCACCGTTTGCAAAGGGAGTGAGAAGCGCAGTACCGACGCCGGTAAATAACGTCTTCTTCATGAGAGGTTATTCCTTCCTTTCGATGTAGCCCTGGGCACAGAGCAGTTCAGCGGACAGCACACCGCCGCCGGCGGCGCCGCGGAGGGTGTTGTGGGACAGGCAGACGAACTTGTAATCGAAGATGTGGTCTTTGCGCAGGCGGCCGATGGCAATGCCCATACCGTTGCCGATATCCCGGTCCAGTTTGGTCTGGGGACGATCGGGTTCTTCGAAGTAGGTAACGAAGGGGGTGGGGGCGCTGGGCAGTTCCAGCTGCTGGGCCACGGTGGTGTAATTCTTCCAGATGTTCAGGATTTCTTCTTCGGTGGGGGTCTTTTCAAAAGAGACGCTCACAGCCGCCAGATGGCCGTCGGAAACGGGCACGCGGATGCACTGGGCGCTGATAACAGGGGCGGTTGCTTTGACGATTTCGGTGCCGTCGGCGTTCAGCTCGCCCCAGATTTTCAGGGGTTCCTGTTCGCTCTTTTCTTCTTCGCCGCCGATGTAGGGGATCACGTTATCCAGAATTTCGGGCCAGCGGTCAAAGGTTTTGCCGGCGCCGGAGATGGCCTGGAAGGTAGTGACGTTCACTTCCTTGATGCCAAAGGAGCGCAAGGGCGTCAGGGCAGGCACATAGCTCTGGATGGAGCAGTTGGGCTTTACGGCAATGAAGCCCTTTTTGGTACCCAGGCGCTTGCGCTGCGCATGGATAATGGGGGCATGGGAAGCGTTGATTTCGGGAATCAGCATGGGCACGTCGGGCAGCAGGCGGCAGGCGCTGTTGTTGCTGACCACGGGGGTTTCGGTGCGGGCATAGGCTTCTTCCAGCGCGCGGGTGGCGGCCTTATCCATATTCACGGCGCAGAAAACAAAATCGCACAGGGAAGAGACTTTTTCCACTTCGGCAGCATCATAAACGGGCATTGCAGCCACTTTTTCGGGGATGGGCCAGGAGAAAGCCCAACGGCCTTCCACAGCCTTCTCATAGGACTGACCGGCACTGCGGCCGCTGGCAGCCAGCACGGCAATTTCAAACCAGGGATGTTTATTGAGCAAAGTGATCAGACGCTGACCCACCATGCCGGTGGCGCCGATAATACCAACGCGATACTTCTTTTCCAATTCTTTCATAACACATACCCTCCAATACAATGTACGCTGAACAGCGTGATTTGGTGAATTAAAAATGGGTGCGCCGGCGGATTTCTTCCCGAATGGTGCGATTGCCGTTGATGAAGAAAATGAGCAGGCTGATAAACAGGCAGGGAGCAAACACAAAAGGCGACCAGACCAGCATATGCCCGCCGGTATACAGGGAAAGGAGCAGATCCACCGCTACGCACACAATGGCGATGAGGATGAGGATGGCGCCCAACAAAGTGAATTTGCCCAGAATCTGGCGGCGGTACAGGTGGGTTATGACCAGGGTCAAAAGAATCAGCAGGGTCACACCCGGCAATACGATGGGGAAAAACCATTGGCCGCTGTCGCTGACGCATTCCACCATTTTCAGGTACAGCATCAGGCACACATAACCGGTGATCAGGGAAAAATAGGTTTTATGATGATCCACCCAGATGGGCACGGCAATGGCGATGTAGAGAAGCACCAGCGCGGTGAAAGCGTAAATGCTCCAGGTAACGGCACCGCCGATCAGAAGATCCACCAGCAGGCAGAGCAGGGCGGGCACCAGCAGCAGAATACCAAACAAAATGAGAAAATAGCGTTTGGAGCGGGTGAGCAGCTGTTCCGGCGTATGGGTGGGGTAAAGGGGCGCAGAATCCGCCGGCCTTTCTTCATGAGGATCAATGGAGACGGTGTGGCACAGGGGACATTGCTTTTCGTTAAGCCCCAGTTTCACACCGCAATGGACGCAATAGGCCATTTAGGAATCCTCCTGATCATTACTGTCCACGGTAACCGGGATGCCCATCTCCACCAGGGTGGACAGGAGCGTCCTTGGCAGAGCGGTTTCGTGGATGTTGCGGGAAAAGGTGAGCCGCAGTTCATTGCCGGATGAGATGCAGGCGCAGTTGCAAACCGGTGCATAGGGTACACCCAGCAGAAATTCAAACCGGCGGATCAGTTTTTCAGCCCCGGCGGGGATACCTGTTCTGCCGATATTGGACAGGGTGGAGGTGAAATGCAGATCACCCGAACGGCGGAAAACGGAACTGATCACCAGGTTTTTCAAAAACAGGGGAGCCAGACGAATGACGAGGTATTTTTCGTCCGACACATTGGTGGCAATGGCGGCGCTCAGCTGTTTTTTTGTGCAGTGCCAGGCCATATAGTTATGCACGCAGCGGCAGATTTCTTCAAATGTGTATTCGCCAAGCCGGGGATCGATAAAGGGATTGACAAAGGAAGAAAAATTACGCATGGTGCCGATGCCGTAAAGGGAACGAAGATTCACGGGCACCGAAACCCGGAGAGGGAAGCGATGCTTTTTTAGATCCTGCTGCTGGCAAAGATAAGCAGAATGGAGGATCAGGGCCGTCAGGTATTCCGTCAGGGTCACGTTCATTTCATGAGCTTTCTGCAGCAATGCATCACAGGGGATGGATGCGGCAATAATATGGAGCGTGTGCGGAATTTCCGGCGTGGAAGGAATGTGATACGTTTTTTCTACGGAGCGATTGATGCGCACTTTGGGCAGATCAATGCTGCGGAATGCGTCCTGGGTTTCTTCTTCGGTGGGGGGAGTAGTAATATCCAGCGCACCCTGATCGAAAGAAACATCATGCCCCATGAGCTGCAGGTAGCGCACCGTCAGGGTTTTGAGGAAGGCCAAGCCCCCGGAGGCATCTGTGAGCACATGGAAAAATTCGGTGGAAATGCGCTTTCCAAAGTAGAATACCCGGAAAAGGAAACTGCCATCCCGCTTGGAGGAAAACGGCATACAGGGATGCCCTTCATCGGGACGGACAAGAAGCCTGGCAGGCACTTCCTCCAGGTAGTACCAGAAAAGGCCGGCGCGCAGCCGCACATTCATGGTGGGAAAGCGGCGGATGGTATCATCCAGAGCGCTTTGCAAAACCTGGGGATCCACATTTTCCTCCAGCTCAGCCGTCAGCCGGAACATGCTCATCCAGCTGCGGTTGGCGATGGCGGGATACAGTTTGGCAGCATTATCCAGCTTAAACCAGAACTTCTGCGCCATAGCGTACCTCCCCGGAAAATGATAAACAAGTATACCATATTTTTTATACTTATACAATAGTAAAAGACGCAAAAAGAACACAGAAAAAGCATATTTGTGAAATTGGTTGAAACCTTGCGCAATATATGGTATAATATGAACAACATTCAATGGAAAGCCGGATGGCTGGAGGGAAAAGATATGCGTGAGTGCGGTGTATTGCTTCACATCACCTCCCTGCCCGAAAAAGGCGGGATTGGTACACTGGGCCGGGAGGCCTATCGTTTTGTTGATTTTATCCGGGAATGCGGCATGAATATCTGGCAGGTGCTGCCCGTTGGCCCGGTGGGTTATGGCGAATCGCCTTATCAGAGCGTTTCCACGTATGCCGGCAATCCCATGATGATTGACCTGAACATGCTGGAAGAAGAGGGGATTTTACCGCAGGGGAATAAAGAACTGTTGCCGGACAGCGATAAGGTGGATTTTGAAGCTGTGCGGGCAGCCAAGGAAAAGGCGCTTCGGGCTGCTTTTGCTGCATCCAAAGAAAAGGTGGATATGGCTGCATTCCGCCGGGAAAACCCCTGGGTGGAAGACTATGCCCTGTTTATGGCGCTGAAGATGCACTTTGGCGGCGGTACCTGGCAAAAATGGCCTTTGGCGATCCGTCTGCGCAAAGCCGATGAAATGGACAAATGGCGTAAGGAACTGAAAGAAGAAGTGGAATATTACATCTTTGTTCAGTGCCTGTTTTTTGCCCAGTGGTTCAAGCTGCGGACATATGCCAATAAAAACGGCGTGAAGCTCTTTGGCGATATGCCCATTTATGTGGCGGAAGACAGTTCCGATATGTGGGCCAATCCCGATGTATTCCAGGTGGATGAAGAACGCAGGCCCCTGAAGGTGGCCGGTGTACCCCCGGATTATTTCAGCGCGGATGGTCAATTGTGGGGCAATCCTTTGTATGACTGGAAAAAGCTGAAGAAACAGAAATTCCGCTGGTGGATGGAACGCATGGGCGCCATGGCCAAGCTCTATGATCTGGTGCGCGTGGACCATTTTATCGGCTTTGCCAATTACTATTCCATCGAGTACGGCGCGCCCAATGCCCGGGAAGGCAAATGGATCAAGGCACCGGGCAAGAGCCTGTTCCGCCGGCTGAAAAAGGAAGTGCCTAAGATCACCGTAATTGCGGAGGATCTGGGCGAAGTGAACAACCGGGTAAAGCGGCTGCTCAAATTCTGCGGCTACCCTGGCATGAAAGTGCTCACGTTCGGCCTGGACGGCAGTGTGGAAAACCCGCATGCACCGCATAATTTTACAGAAAACAGTGTGATTTATACAGGTACCCACGATAACGATACGGCTCTTGGCGTATGGAACACAGCAGATGAAAGCACGAAGGAAAGTGCAAAAAAGCTGTTGGACATCAAGGACGGCGATGACGTGGTGGGCAAGATGGTGGAAGCGGTATGGGCATCTCCCAGCCGGCGTGCCATTGTGCCCATGCAGGATCTTTTGCGCATTGGTTCCGAAGGCCGCATGAACCTGCCGGGCACGGTGGGGGGCTGGTGGGCCTGGCGCATGACGGCGCCTGTGCCGGAATCGGTGAAGGAAGAAATCATCAAACTGAACAAAAAGTATAACCGCGGAGGAAAGACAGAATGAACGGTCAGGAACTGATGAACCGTGCCGGGCAAATGGCCCTGGCAAAATATCAGAAAACGCTGGAGGAAGCAAATGCAGTTCAATTGCACGATGCGGTATCTCTGGCAGCCATGGAAGAAATCGCTCCCCAGTGGACAAAGGATCAGAAAAACCAACGCAGCGGCCGCTACGCAAGCTATATTTCTGCCGAATACCTGCTGGGCCGGCTGGTGTATAATAATCTGTATGCCATGGGTTTGCTGGATGAAGTGAAAGAAGAAATGACAGCCCGGGGCCTGGATCCGGCTGTGATGGAAGACATAGAAGATGCCGCTCTTGGCAATGGCGGTTTGGGAAGGCTGGCTGCCTGTTTCCTGGATAGTGCGGCTACGCATGGTATTTCGCTGTTTGGCTATGGTCTTCGGTATCAGTACGGCCTGTTTAAGCAGCAGTTTGAAAATGCCTGCCAGAAGGAACTGCCCGATGACTGGGCAAAGTTTGGCGATCCCTGGTCCATTCGCCGGGAAGACAAGGCGGTCACAGTGGACATGAAGGGCCTGCAAGTGATTGCCGTGCCCTATGATATGCCGGTGATCGGCTATAATCGCAAGTGCATCGGTACCCTGCGGCTGTGGCAGTGCGAAAGCGCTCATCCTTTCGATTTTGACCTGTTCAACAGCCAGGATTATGGGAAGGCTGCCAAGGGAAAAAATGCGGCGGAAGATATTACCAAGCTGCTTTACCCCAATGACAGCATGTTTGCCGGCCGGCAGCTGCGTGTGCGGCAGCAGTATGTGCTCTGCAGCGCTTCCCTGCAGGATATGATGCGGGATTATAAGCAGTATCACGGGGAAGACTGGAGCCGTTTCCCGGAATTTCATGCCGTTCAGCTGAACGATACCCATCCGACCATGTGCATTCCGGAACTGATACGCCTTTTGATGAAGGAAGGTGTTTCTTTTGATGAGGCACTGTCCATCGCACGGCGCACCTTTGCCTACACCAACCATACCGTTATGCAGGAAGCCCTGGAAAAGTGGGATGTGAAGCTGCTGAATAGTGTTTCACCGGATATGACCCTTATCATCAAGCAGCTGGCCAAGAAGCAGACGGCGGAACTGAAAGCCGCCGGGATTGAAGATACAAAAGGGCTGGCCATCCTTCAGGGGAATCAGGTGCACATGGCCTATCTGGCCATGTACGGCGGCTTTGCCGTAAACGGCGTGGCGGCTATCCATTCCGAAATACTGAAAGACGACGTGCTGCACGCCTGGTACAAGCTGTACCCCGATATGTTCCAGAACAAAACCAACGGCATCACCCAGCGCCGCTGGCTGGGCCTTTGCAATCCGGAACTGTGCGCTGAAATTGAAAAGCGCATCGGAAACGGGTTCATGACAAACCTCTATGAACTGGAAAAGCTGCGGCCTTTCATCGAAACAGATGAAACGCTGGTGGATGCCTTTATCCGGGTGAAACAGGAAAAGAAACGTCAGCTTTCTGCCATGATTGAAAAGGCGGAAGGTGTGAAGATTCCGGAATATTATGTATTCGACGTGCAGGTAAAGCGTTTGCATGAATACAAACGGCAGTTTATGAACGCTCTTTCCATTCTGGATATTTATTTCCGGATGAAGGAGGGGGAACTGAAGGATTTGCCGCCGGTGGCTATGATCTTCGGCGCCAAAGCTGCCGCAGGATACAAGCGGGCCAAGGGCGTGATCTGCCTGATCAATCAAATTGCGGAGATGGTGAACAATGATCCCGAAATGGACGGCAGACTGAAAGTGGTGTTTGTGCAGAACTATAACTGTTCCTATGCCGAAAAGATCATTCCGGCTACGGACATTTCCGAGCAGATTTCCCCTGCGGGCACGGAAGCCAGCGGCACCGGCAATATGAAATTCATGCTCAACGGCGCAGTGACCCTGGGAACGTATGACGGTGCCAACATCGAAATTGTGGAGCAGGCCGGGGAAGAAAACAACTACATCTTCGGTGCCACCCTTTCGGATATTCAGGCGGTGGAAAAGACCTACGATCCGGCTAAGGTGTATAAGAAGAATAAGCGCATCAAGCGTGTGCTGGATACGTTGATTGACGGCACGTTTGAAGACCGGGAAAATGTATTCCAGGAACTGCATGATGCTATTCTCAAGGGTGCGTCCTGGCACAAGCCGGACCACTACTATGTGCTGCTGGATTTTGAAAGCTATGTGGATCGCAAAATACAGGCCATCCGGGAAACCCGGGACGAAAAAGCTTTCGCGAAAAAGTGCCTGTACAATATCGCCGGAGCCGGCAAGTTCTCCTCCGATCGTACCATTCAGGAATACGCCAAAGAAATCTGGAGAATCTGAGAATAATAAAAACCGCTTTGCAAAGGAGCAAAGCGGTTTTTTATGTCTGTTTTATGCATCCACTTCCAGCAATCTTCCCATGATGAACCGACCTTCAGGCAGCCAGTTCCCTTTGGCGGCGGTTGCTTCATCCAGCCGGGAGGGGGTGCCGGGGGTGCGGCTGTCATAGATGGCGTAGGGTACAGGCTTTCCGTCGTGGGTGCGGGTGGACATGAGGGTCTTGTGATCGCTGAGGAGCAGAATGCGGAAATCGCCCAGGGCCGGCAGTTTTTCCAAAAGGGGTTTGATGACCCGCTGATCCAGACGCTTGATGGCTTCCATTTTTTCGGGCAGCTTGCCCGCATGGGTCATTTCGTCCGGCGCTTCCACATGGATGGCAGCAAAATCGTCGCCGTTTTTCAAGGCTTCGACGGCGGCATCCACTTTCCCTTCGTAGTTGGTGTCCAGATCGCCGTTGGCGCCGGGCACTTCGGGATGCTTGAGGCCGGCCAGCTCCGCAATGCCCCACACCAGCGGAACGGCGGAAATGACGGTGCCGGTGCGGCCGTATTTTTCGGTGAAGTTATCCAGCAGCATGGCTCTTCCTGCACCCCAGGGCCAGATCATATTGGCAGGCAGCTTGCCCGCTGCCATGCGGGCCTTGTTGATGGGGTGATCCTTCAGTACTTCATAGGAAGCTTTCATCAGGGCGGTGATTTCTTCCTTCATGGCGCCGGTGGGGTAGTAAAGGGCCACGTCCTGTTCCAGCACGTTGTGAGGTTCAGTGGTCTGGAAAACAGCTGTTTCGTCCACATCGGCAAACACACCGATATGACGGAAGGTGCGGCTTACATGCACGGTGAGCTTAGCTTTTTCGGCAGCAGGAACAAAGCGGGGATCCTTCAGAAGATCATTCATCAGGGTTTCGGCTTCGTCCCCTTCAATATTTCCGCCGTTGTGGCTGTGGATGATGAGCTTGCCGTCCATTTCTTCCACGGCGCACAGATTGACACGCATGGAAACTTCGCCCTTTTTCAGCGTGACGCCAACGCCGGCGGCTTCCAGCACGCTGCGGCCGGTATAGCTCCAACGGGGATCGTAGCCGAAAATATTGAGGATAGCGGTGTCGCTGCCGGCGGGCACGCCTTCCGGAACCGTCTGGCAAGTGCCCACTTCGCTGCCGGCCAGGGTGCCGAAAGCCGGCAAATCCAAATATTCCAGCGGTGTTTTATCCTGTAGTTCCCGGATGGGATCATCGCTCATGCCATCGCCGATAACCAATACATATTTCATGGTGAATTTCTCCTGTTCTTGGAATGCTGTGCGTCATGGAAGACACAAGGATATTGTAAATCAAACCGGTGTGTTTGTCGAGGCGGAGATGGAATAAATACAAACGAAAATCAAAACCCCTGCCGTTTTTGTGGCAGGGGTGAAGTGTTATTGGCGAAGCGCTTTCAGGGCATCCTTCAGCTTTTTCTGGATGACCACACGGTATGCCGGAGCATAAGCCGCCCGGTAAGCATCGGAATGGTGTACGGCAGGATATCCTTTTTCTTCATACTGCAGCATGAACATATCCAGTTCTATCGGCTCAAAAGGCGTTTCGTCTTCCTCGGCCAGCTTTTGCAGCACATGCAGATTCTGACGGAATTCCTTTTTTGTGGCCGTGGTGGACTGGGCTGCTTCCAGGAAAAGACGCAGGATGAATTCATTGCCGATTCCCTTTTCCAAACAGGGACGCAAATTCAACCGGCACAGGCCGTTGCCAATGGATTCGTACAAAGGTTCTTTGATGCCCGGCTGCACGGCATCCATTTCCTGCTGCAGCATCAGCGCTGCTTTCCTGGCATCCCGGATCATATGGCCGGGACCGAAGGTGTGCTGATATACCAGCTTCACAGCATCCTGGGGCTGCATCTTGGGGTAGCGTTCAAAGTGCTGCAGCAGAATATCTTCCAGCATGAAAGGCTTCCTTTCGGTTTATTATTTCAGGTGCCAGATCTGGTCGTTGTATTCCTGGATGGTGCGGTCGGAAGAGAAGATGCCGGACATGGCGGTGTTGGTGATGGCCATCTTCAGCCACTTTTCCCGGTTCTGGTAATCTTCGTCCACACGACGCTGGGCCATGGAATAGGAACCGAAATCCTTCAGCACGAAGTAGGGATCGCTAAAGAGCAGGTTGTGGTAGATATCCTGCAGCGTAGCGGGGTTTTCGGGGAAGAGGGTGCCGTCAATGATCTGGGTGAGGGCACGACGGATTTCCGCATTGGTTTCGTAAATGTGCATGGGGGAATAGGTGCCTTCCCGGTACAGATCCACCACGGTATCGGAACGCATGCCGAAGATGTAGATATTATCCATGCCCACTTGTTCGGCGATTTCCACATTGGCGCCGTCCATGGTGCCGATGGAGACCGCACCGTTCATCATGAACTTCATTTTGCCGGTACCGCTGGCTTCCTTTCTGGCGGTGGACAATTGCTCGGACAGATCGGCGGCGGGCATGAGCATTTCAGCGCTGGAAACATCGTAGTTTTCCAGGAATACGACCTTCAGGAACTGCTTAGCCCGGGGGCTACGTTCGATCAGCTTGGAAATGGCCACGATCATGCGGATGATCTGCTTGGCGATGTAGTAGCCAGGGCTGGCCTTGGCACCGAAGACGAAGCAACGGGGCGTCATGGTGAAGGTGGGGTCATCCATGATGCGGTTATAGAGCACCATGATATGCAGGGCGTTGAGCAGCTGGCGCTTGTATTCGTGGAGGCGTTTAGCCTGCACGTCAAACATGAATTCGGGAGCGATTTCCATCTTCTGACGGCGCATGAGCAGATCGGAGAAACGCTTTTTGTTTTCGTATTTGATCTGTTCAAATTCCTTGCGGAAGGCTTCGTTGTCCTTATAGGGCAGCAGTTCCTTCAGCAGCTGGGGATCCTTGATCCACTTATCGCCGATGGAATCGCAGATCAGCTGGGTCAGCTTGGGGTTGGCGTTCATCAGCCACCGGCGATGGGTGATACCGTTGGTGATGGCGGAGAACTTCTCGGGCATGAATTCGTAATAATCGTGGAAGGTATTCTTTTTGAGAATATCACCGTGGAGCTGGGATACGCCGTTGACGGAATAGCTCATGGCCACGCACAGGTTGGCCATGTGCACCATATCGTAAGCGTTGATGGCCATACGGGCAATGCGGGGATCATGGCCGTTCTGATAATGATCGGCAAGACGGCCGCAGACCCGGCGGTTGATTTCTTCCAGGATCATGTAGATGCGGGGAAGCAGCTTCTTCATCATGGATTCAGGCCACTTTTCCAGGGCTTCGGCCATGATGGTGTGGTTGGTGTAAGCCACCGTGTGCTGCACGATCCAGCTGGCTTCATCCCAGCCCAGGCCTTCCTGGTCGATCAGCAGGCGCATCAGTTCAGGGATGGCGAGACCGGGATGGGTATCGTTGATATGGATGGTCATCTTTTCCGGCAGCAGACGGAAGTTGGTGCCGAAACGACGCTTGAAATCCTTCAGGGCATACTGCAGGGTGGCGCTGGTGAAGAAGTAGTGCTGGCGCAGACGCAGCATTTTGCCTTCGTAGTGATTGTCTTCGGGATAGAGCACCTTACTGATAACGGTGGCCAGTTCCTGTTCCTGCAGGGCCCGGGCATAATTGCCCTGGGAGAAAGCGGCAAAGTCCAGCGTTTTGGGGGAGCGGGCACGCCACATGCGCAGGCTGTTCACCGTTTCCAGATCATAGCCCACCACAGGGATATCATAGGGAACGGCTTCCACGGTGCGGTAATCCTTCAGGGTGAAAATGCGACGGCCGTTCACGTCTTCTTCGTGTACATAGCCGCCAAAGTGCACTTCGCACACGTCTTCCATGGCGGGCACTTCCCACACATTGCCGTTCACCAGCCAATCATCCGGCACTTCCACCTGCTGGCCGTTGATGATCTTCTGACGGAACAGGCCGTATTCATAGCGGATGGTGCAGCCCATGGCGGGCAGGGAAAGGGAAGAGAGGCTGTCCATGAAGCAGGCAGCCAGACGGCCCAGGCCGCCGTTGCCCAGGCCGGGTTCCGGTTCTTCCTGGAAAATGCGGTTGAAATCGATGCCCAGTTCATTCAAAGCATCCTGATAGGCTTTGGAGGAACACAGGTTGAGGATGTTGCAGTGCAGGCTGCGGCCGGTGAGGAATTCTACGGACAGGTAATACAGACGTTTACCGTCGTAATGCTTATCCTTTTCGCGGTAAGCGGTCCACTTCTGCATGATCTGATCACGCACGGTGGCAGCCACTGCATTGTAGAGCATCTGATCCGTGGCATCCTGCAGTGTGCGGCCGTTATAGCGCAGCAACTTGCTGATGATGGATTGCTTGATGGAATCCTTATCAAACTTCGTAGTAGGCATAATTGACCTCCGTTCTTTTTGAGCCCAAAACAGTCTGACTCAATGTGGTATTATAGCACAAGGGTCAAGAGCCGTCCATGCAAAAAAAGGCAATGAAAGCCCCATTTTTCATCATTATCTCCCATCATAATGAAAAAAACCGGCGAATGACCGGTTTTGCAATGATTAAATCTTATTTATCTCTGTCCTGTACCAGGGATTTAAGTTCGCGCATAAAGGTGGGTACGTCCGTGAAGGAACGGTACACAGAAGCGAAGCGGATGTAAGCCACCTGATCCAGTTTGCAGAGGGCTTCCATCACCATTTCGCCAATCTGGCGGGTGGTGATTTCAGCCTGCAGGTTATTGTAAGCCAGCTGTTCGATGGAGTTGACGATATTTTCAATATCGGCAGCGGAAACGGGCCGCTTATGGCAGGCGGCAATGATGCCGTTGCGCAGTTTCTGGGCATCAAAAAGCTCCCGGCTGTTATCTTTTTTGATCACCAGCAGCTGCTGTACTTCCACCTTTTCATAAGTGGTGAAGCGGCGGCCGCAATTGATGCATTCGCGACGGCGGCGGATGGAATTGCCGTCATCGGTGGGGCGGGAATCGACAACACGGCTGTCGGCGCAATTGCAGAACTGGCATTTCATGAAATGTACCTTCCTTCGCTTGTGTTTCTTGAGAAAAATTATAGCGTGAAATTCTGGTTTTGTCCAGTTTTTTCTTATGTTTCCGGGGTGTTTTCTGTATCGACCTGCACCAGAATCACATTTTCACCGATTTTGCAGATGTTGCACCAGGGAATGACAATGCCCGTCTTTTCTCCCTTGATCACATCGCTGATGCGGAATTCGCCGGGGATTACCAGTGCTTCCACCTGGCCGGTGCAGGCGTTGAATTCAATATCCATTACTTTGCCCAGGCGTTTTCCGTCCAGGGTGTTTACCACATCTTTGGCGCGGAGTTCCGAAAGACTCAAATCATCCATTCCTCCCTTCGCCACATTCTATGCAGCCGGGGGAGGTTAGTTGACAATGTCTTCAATGCCGCGAAGGATTTCCGGTTCACGGATATCCCGGGCGTTGGTGAATACCTTGCGGGTCAGCAGGGCGCCAGCGCGGTAATACAAGCAGATGAAGGGGCAATCCTGGCCAAACTGATCCTGAATCTGCCACAGGAGGTTTTGGTATTCGGCCGGATCCATGGTGGTGCGCAGTTTTTTGAACAGGTTATCCATGTTGGATGACTTGTACAGGCCGAAATTACCGGTGTTGGAGCTCATCAAAAGGAAACCGGGGTCCGGCACCACATCCATCTGATATGCGGCCAGACAAAGGGAGAAATTGCTGACTTTCAGTTTTTCCTGGGCTTCGCCGAAGGAAATGCTGCTGACGGTTACCTTGATGCCCACCCGTTCCAGCATGGTTTTGATCATGTTTGCGGCAGGAATGCGCACGGCGTTGGATTGTTCTTCATACACAAGCAGGCGCAGATGAAGGGTGACTTTTTCGTTGTCTTCATATTTGTCCAGGAAGCCGTCGCCATCCAGGTCTTCCCAGCCTGCTTCTGCCAGCAGGGCTTTTGCTTTATCGGGATTGTATTCATAATAGCTGTCATTCATGCTGTACATCCAGGTGCCGTAGGGCAGCGGGGTATCGGTGCGGATGGCGGTGCCCGCATAGCAGTGATTGGCGATGGCATCAACGTCCAGTGCATAGCGAATAGCCGTGCGGACGCGCTCATCACTGGTGGGTCCCTTACGGTTGTTCATTAGCAGCACTTCCAACTGGTTGGTGCGGTAAGGAATGTTCAGGTTGGTCACACCGGTTTGATACTGGCCGGCGGAAGCGGAACGGGTGATAGCGGCATCCACCCGGTTAAATTCATATTCTTCCAGCAGCTGGTTGTTTTTTTCCTTGAAACTGACGCTGATGTACCGGATGGCCGGTTCCTTTTCGCGCCAGTAAGGATTGGCGGAAAGGTGCAGGTGATTGCCTGCTACGAAAGAATCCACTTTATAGGGGCCGGTGCCCACGGGGTTTTGCACCTGGATCTGGGAAGCCGGCAGAATAGGGAAGGTAAGCGCGTAGTATGTGCCATAGTAGGGGCGGTTTACCGTGATCAGCAGGGAATTGGAACTGTTGACACTGACGGATTTGATGATGTATTTCAGCTGGGCATACTGGCCCTGATTTTCCGCAGCCAGCCGCAAAATTTCGTTGATGGTGGCTTCCACGTCATAGGCCGTCAGGGGTGTACCGTCGTGGAAATATACGTCGGTGCGCAGGGTGATGAGCCAGCGGTTGCCGTCAATATCGCAGCGCTCCACCAGGTTCTTCTGCGGTTTATAATCATCATCCAGGGTATAGAGGCCTTCGTAGATCAGCGCTGTCAGGGATTGAAATTCTCTTTCTTCCGCCTGCAGGGGATTGAGCCATTTGGTCTGGGTGGATACCATGCACAGATTCAGTTCATTATCTGCGGCAAAAACAGGCGTGATGCCAAAGAAAAGGCTCAGACCAAGAAGGAAGGCCAGGCATTTAATAGTGATGCTGCTGATAGATCGCATAGGCTTCCAACACCTTTCGTGCGTAGTATTTGGTATCGTCCATGGGAATCTCGTCCAGGGTGAGGGTTTTGCCGTTGGCGGCGTATTTGGGCAGCCAATGGTCTTCCACATTGCCCTGACCGGCATGATAGGCACAGGCGATGGTAATGGGATCGCCGCCGAATTTGCGGCTGAGGTAGCCCAGATACCAGCAGCCCATTTTGATATTTGTTTCGGGATCAAAGAGCATATCCGGGCTGTAATCATATGCATCCACTTTGCCTGCCAGCCATTCGCCGGTATCGGGCATAATCTGCATCAGGCCTCGGGCGCCGACCCGGGAAACGGCACGGGGATCATAATCGCTTTCCCGTTTGATGATGGCGGCAACAAAGGCAGGATCGATCTGGTTGACCGCAGCGTAATATTCAACCAGATCGCGGTAGTCCGTTTTGTGGCTGGCCACATTTTGCTGATATGCTCTTTCCCGGGCGGCACGTTCATTCAGCAGATATTTATGCCGGACGGCAATGGCGCTGCACTGGCCTTCATAAACCAGAAAAAAGAGCAGGGCAATGGCGAAAAGGGCAGCAAGGACGCCCAGGCATATTAACTGGGGTCTGGGGAACAGGGCGGTCAGGCCATTTGAAGTATGCACGCCATGGCTATTGCCTTTGGCTGCATGCGTAGCCTTTTTTGTTTTTTCCTGTTGTGTGCGTCCGGAACGGGGATTCCGGGGCGGCAGGTTCTGATAACCGCCGGGACGCATTTCAGGGGGAGGCGGAAATGTGTTCAAAATGTATCTCCTTATGGTTGGATTCGCTGCATGGTTTTCTGCCAGAGGGAAATAACCAGCGCAGCGCTTTCTTCTTTGGAGCCGTCGGTGCGGATGATACGTTGGGATAAACGGGCTTTTTGCAGCGTGGGCATCTGGGAACGGATTTTTTCCAGCGCTTTTTTATGGGTGATGCCGTCTCTTTCCCGAAGACGTCTGATTTGCTCCTTCTGAGGGATATAGGCGCACCATACTTCATTGCATTCCTTTTCCAGCCCGCATTCAAACAGCAGCGGCACGGAATAAACGGCCGGACCGGGGATTGCATCCAGCATTCGTTTGCATTCGGAAAGGATAATGGGATGGGTGATGGCATTGAGCAAAGCGCGCTTTTCATCATCGGCAAAGATAAGGGCGGCCAGCGCCTGACGGTTCAGCGCTTCGCCGTCAAATACCTTATCCCCAAATGCTTTCCGGATGGCCGGAAGGGCTGCGCCTCCCTTGGCTGTAACGGCACGAGAAACTTCGTCCGCATCTACCACCGGCACGCCGATGGAACGCAGGGCATCGGTGAGGTTGGTTTTGCCGCAGGCAATGCCGCCTGTCAGGCCAATCACATAAAAGCTCATTTGGTTTGATACCAGCTTTCACCGGATTTTACTTCCGCAACCAGCGGCACGGAAAGGGAAGTGACCTGTTCCATGCTTTCCTGCAAAAGACGGCTGACGGCTTCTGTTTCGTTTTCCGGTGCTTCGATGATCAGTTCGTCATGCACCTGCAAAATGAGCCGGGCTGCATAGCCGCCTTCTTTCAGGGCGTTATAGACCTTTACCATGGCCATTTTAATGATATCGGCAGCGGTGCCCTGCACCGGGGTATTCATGGCGGCGCGCTCGCCGAAATTGCGCATATTGGCATTGGAGGATTTGAGCTCGGGCAGATTGCGGCGCCGGCCCATCATGGTGGCGGAATAGCCGTTTTCATAGCCAAGCCGCACGGCTTCGTCCATAAAATGCTTGATGCCGGGATACCGGGCAAAATAGCGTTCGATGAAAGCGGCGGCTTCCTTCCGGGAAATGCCGATATTCCGGCTGAGACCAAAGTCGCTGATGCCATAAACCAGACCGAAGTTTACTGCCTTGGCATCGCTGCGCATGGAAGGCGTTACCTGATCCATGGGCACTTCGAAGACTTCGGCAGCCGTGCGGGTGTGGATATCCTGGGCTTTTTGGAAAGCATCCACCATGGCATGATCGCCGGAAAAGTGGGCCAGTACCCGTAGTTCGATCTGGGAATAGTCGGCGTCGATGAGCACATGACCGGGCTTTGCCACAAAGGCCCGGCGGATTTCACGGCCCATTGGGGTGCGCACCGGAATATTCTGCAGATTGGGCTCGCTGGAAGAAATGCGGCCGGTGGCGGTGCCGGTTTGATCAAAAGAGGAATGAATCCGGCTGTTTTGATCCGTTTTGCGCAATAAAGCGTCAATATAGGTGCTGTTCAGTTTTACCACCTGACGGTATTTCAGAATGGCATCAATGCAGGGATGCTTGTCCCTGAGGTTTTCCAATGTTTCCGCATCCGTGGAATAGCCGGATTTGGTTTTCTTTCCGGCAGGGAGGCCCAGGGTTTCAAACAATACTTTGCCCAGCTGCTGGGTGCTGTTCAGATTGAAACCGGTGACGCCGGTGAGGGCGTATACTTTGTTTTTTAAAACTTCGGTCTGTTCTGTAAATTCCCGGCCCAGTTCCTCCAGCACTTGTGTGTCTACCCGGAAGCCTTCGGTCTCCATGGAGAAGAGCACTTCCATCAGGGGCATTTCCAGGTTTTCAAGCAGCGGCAGCATGCCCATTTCCTGCAGCTGTTTTTTCTGCTGCATGGCAAGGGAAAGAACGCCGGATGCATCATCCTGGGCAAAAGTGTGGAGTGCGTAGGATTTTTCCTGGGGGTTGATGAGGTAGGCTGCCAGCATGGTATCCCAGGCATACGGAGGCAGGGGCAGGTTCATCTCTTTCAGGGCATGCCACAGGCGCTTGCCGTCATGCACATAGAGCTTTTTTGACATCAGGGGCCGCAGGGCTTCCCAGGCTTCCTCCAGGCTCATACCATCGGAAAGCATATCGTATGCCAGCAGAATTTCATAGCAAACGCCGTCGCAGGCCACCGTCAGGTGGGTGGGCGCGGCATGGATGGCGCAGGGCTTATCTTGTATTTTTTCAATCAGCGCAGCAATAGCGGCAGGAGAAGCAAGGGTATCTTTGGTGAAAGCGGCAGAGGATTCTTCCTGAACCGTTTCTTCCGGAAGGGCAAACGATTTTTCCAGCCGGCTGGCAATGCCGTTCAGCTGATATTTGCGCAGCACCGGCAGGGCGGCGCCCATGCGGCTTGCTTCAAAATGATCCAGATCAAAAGCAAAAGGCGCCGTGGGGCGGATGGTGGCCAGATCCTTGGAGAAAACGGCCATATCGCGATGGTCCCGTACTTTTTCGCCCAGCTTACCTTTGATTTCATCGGCATGGGCCAGCACGTTTTCCAGGGTATGATATTCATTGAGCAGTTTCAGCGCCGTTTTTTCGCCCACGCCCGGAATACCGGGAATATGATCGCTGGCGTCGCCCATGAGGCCTTTGAGGTCCGTCACCTGTTCAGGCGTGACGCCGAAATATTCTTTCACACCGGCAGCATCAAAAAGAGTGCTTTCGGTGATGCCTTTGCGGGTAAAGAGTACTTTGGTGCCGTTGCCGATGAGCTGCAGGGCATCTCGGTCGCCGGTGAGGAGCACGCAATCCAGTCCCTTTTCCTGGCACTTTTTCGAAAGGGTGCCCAGCACGTCGTCGGCCTCATAACCATCCACGGCGATGACGCCCAGCTGCATGGCGGAAAGGATTTCCTTGATGATGGGGAACTGGGAGCGCAGTTCATCCGCCATGGCTTTCCGGCCGGCCTTATAATCGGCATAAGCGGTATGGCGGAAAGTGGGCACTTTGGTATCAAAGGCCACGGCAATATAGCGGGGATTCAGTTCCTGATGGGCTTTGAGCAGCATGGACAAAAAACCATGCACCGCATTGGTGTAGGTTCCGTTCACGTCCATCAGGGGCAGGGCGTGAAAAGCACGATGCATCAGGCTGTTACCGTCAACGGCCAGGAAAGTTTCCTGCACATAAATCACCTCACTCTACAGTATAACACATTCGCCGGAAAAGCAAAAGGTTTTTCTTGTAACAAAAGCAAAAAGAAGTTATAATAGAACACAAGATAAAGTGACGGGGAGGGGAAAAGGATGCCAGATGTGGTGATGCAGGCGCTCCGATGCATCCGTGCGCCCCTGCCAAAAGACGAATATGATCTGCACGGGCTGATTGCCGATGCTTTGCAGAAAGCGGATATTGATTTTGTCCACGAAGCAAAGCTGGGCATCCGCTGCCGCATTGATTTTCTGTGCGGCGATATCGGCCTTGAAGTAAAGCGGGGACGACCGGACAAAAAGACGGTGACAAAGCAGCTGGAACGCTATGCTGTCACCGGAAAAATACGCGTTTTGATCCTGGTCAGCGAAAAAAGCGCATCTGTTCCCATGCAGATTGCAGGCGTTCCGGTATATACCCTTTCCCTGCATAAACTGTGGGGCATTGCGGATGATATGGGAGAAATGGAAGAAAAAGCGGACGTACGGCGCACGACTGGAAATCGTGTGACGGCTGAAACGGAAAGCATTGCCGAAAATGATATGCCGGTTCCGCAAAAAGAGGAACAGCCTTTTGCAGTGGAAGATTATATCCTGCAATCACTGCAGGAAGAAGAAATTCCTTCTTTTCTGCGTTCCAATCGGGACGGGCGAAAAACATACGGTACTCTTTCGTATAATGCGCGGCGCAAATGCTGGGTGATCAAAGGAGATCCCGGCGTAACAGAGCTTGCCAAACGGCTCTTTCCCGGCAGCGACGGCGGCAGGCGCGGAGAAGCCCGGTTTACGGCGCACAAGCGAATTGTGGGGGATGTGAACTGGCTGATGATCCGCTATCCTCTGGAGATTGCGGAGAAAGATAAAACAAGATGGAACGACGCACTTTCGTCTGCCCGGAATTATTATAAAAATCTGGAAAAAGCAAGGCGTGCGGCACCGGCGGCCCAATTGACCCCGGCGAAGTTTAACGGCACGCTGCGGCCTTTTCAGCTCAGCGGCCTTTCCTGGCTGAAACTGACGGAAAGGGCTTTATTGGCGGATGAAATGGGTCTTGGCAAAACGGTGCAGGCATTGGCCTGTGCGGCAGAAGAAGGCATTTTCCCCATCCTGATTGTGCCGCCTGCCCATCTGACGAGGAACTGGCTGGCGGAAACGTTGCGTTTTCTGCGTATTGAGGGAAGGGAGCCGAAGGTGCATGTGATCAAAGGACTGACGCCTTATTCGCTTCCGGATGCAGACGTGTACATTCTCCATTATCTGCTTTTGCGGGGGTGGAAGGAAGCGCTGCCGCCCATGCATTTCCATACGGTGATCTTTGATGAAGTGCAGGAACTGAGAAGAGCGGGAAGCGAAAAGTATTCCGCAGCCAGTTTGCTGTCCGAAAGCTGCGAAAGGGTAATGGGCCTTTCCGGCACACCCATTTACAATTACGGCGGCGAAATATGGAATGTGGTCAATGTGATTGATTATCATTTTCTGGGGGACTGGGAAAGCTTTTCCCGGGAATGGTGCATGGGTTACGGCAACCGCATTGTGCAAAAACCCCAGCTGTTGGGCGAATACCTGCGCAAGGAAGGGCTGATGCTGCGGCGCACCAAGGAAGAAGTGCTGCCGGAACTGCCGGAAAAAAGGCGGCTGGTGCAGCAGATTGATGCAGACGACAGCGTGTACCAGCACCTGATGGCCCCCATCTGGGAGAAGCTGTACCGCTGGCAGAAAGATCAGCAGCTCACAGCTTCCCAAAGAGCCCTGCTGGAAGATCAGATTTCCCAGGAAGCCCGGCAGGCCACCGGCCTTGCCAAAGCCCCCTATGTGTGCCAGTTTGTGAAAGCGTTGCTGGCAAGCGGTGAAAAGGTATTGCTTTTTGCCCATCATCACGGGGTGATGGATATATACAAAAAAGAACTGAAGATGGAAAGGCCTGTTTTCATTACCGGCCGGGAAACCGCTGCCCAGAAAGAAGCGGCGGTGGATAAATTCATGCTGGGGAAAACGGACCTTTGCTGCATTTCTCTGCGGGC
>JAFSGG010000007.1 GCA_017434775.1 Clostridia bacterium | reverse complement strand
GAAATTTCCGGCATCAAGCTGCATGCCGCCATCGACGTGACCATGCGCCGCAACCACATCCACCACTGCACCATGGGCATCTGGTGCGACTGGCAGGCCCAGGGCACCCGCATTTCCCAGAACTTCCTGCACCATAACCAGCGCCCGGCATGCTGCACTTGGGCGGAAGGCGGCATGGAAAGCCAGGATATCTTTGTGGAAGTGAGCCACGGCCCCACCCTGATTGACAACAACATCCTTTTGTCTCAGGTTTCCCTGCGCATTGCCACCCAGGGCGTAGCCATGGTGCACAACCTGATGATGGGCACCTTCACTTTCGTGGGCGGCGGCACCGGGGACCGCTACACCCCCTACCACATCCGTCACCGCACGGAAGTAGCCGGCTTCATGACCTTCCTCCACGGGGATGACCGTTTCTATAACAACATCTTCGTGCAGGGCTTTGATCCCGCCGCCGAAGTCCGCCGGGGCGAACCGGGCGAAAAGGAACGCATCTGCGGCACCTGGCAGTTTGACGAATACCCCACTTATGATGAATGGATCAGCTGGTTTGATCTGGACGTGAAGCGCCCCGACATGATGAAGCTGGATAAATACCACCGTTCTCACCTGCCCGTATGGTGCGAAGGCAATGTGTACCTGAATGGCGCCAAACCCTGGCAGCACGAAAAGAAAAACCGGATGGCCGACGGCGCCCGGGTGGAACTGATCGAAAAGGACGGCAAGTACACCCTGAAAACCAACGTGTACGGCCTGCTGAAGGGCTTTGAAACCAACACCATCGACAGCGACGTGCTGGGCCGCGCCTTTGAGCCCGATCAGCGCTTCGAAAACAACGACGGCTCCCCCATCGTTTTCGACCGGGACTTCTTCGGCTCCCACCGGGGCGTTGCTCCCCTGCCCGGTCCCTTTGCCTCCCCCATCGAAGACGAACTGTTCGTCTGGGAAGATTAAAAACGAATGAAAGTGCGTAAACGCTCTTTCATTCGGAAACATCACATTTACTGTAAAAATGGGTTTGCAGCCTCCTGAAAGAAGCTGCAAACCCTATTTTTTCGGCCGTAAATTGATAGAGGAAACGCCATGGGCGTTCCTCGCAGGAGCATAGCCCCTGCTGCGGATTTCACATGAAGGGGCTACAGCCCCTTCATACATCCCCAGAATATTCTTTTTCATGAATATGCAGGTTTTTTCACAAAAATGGAGAACACATTGGAAAAACACCGTTCACTTGTCGTCTATACAAGTGAAGGAGGCGATAGCAAATGAGCACCCAATTCAGCCCGGATGCCGAAAAAGAAATGCATCTGGAACAGCTGATGAACCAATATGGCGACAGCCTTTTGCGGCTGTGCTACCTGTATCTGAAAGATGCCGGAATGGCTCAGGATGCCGTTCAGGACACCTTTGTGAAAGCCTGGAAAAAGATGGACACCTTTGAAGGACGCAGCAGCGAAAAAACCTGGCTTTGCCACATTGCCATCAATACCTGCCGGGATTATCAAAAAAGCCGGTGGTTGCGCTTTGTGGATATGCGGCGCAGCATCGATGATCTTCCCCTGCCCATCCAACCGGTGGATCCCATCGTGCGGGATGTATATGAAACCGTGAAGGCACTGCCCGAAAAATACAGAATATGCGTGCTGCTGTATTACTGGCAGCGAATGACACTGGAAGACATCGCCCAGGTTCTTTCCGTCAGTAAATCCACGGTACACCACCGGCTGGAAAAAGCAAAAGTATTGCTGAAAATGGAACTGGAAGGGAGTGAAACAGAATGCGTGAACACATGATCGGCAGTGCCATGGATCAAAATCTTTCCGGCTTGTATATGACCAAAGAAATGAAAATGAATGTGCTATATCGGGTACAGAACGACAAGGCCGCTGCACCCAAAACTTTCCGTCTCTCCTTTGGGTTGATTGCCGCTATTGTGTTGATATTAGTAACCGTCGGTGCCGTAGCAGCCGTATTGCTGGGCGGAAAGGCGTTTACAAAAGATGTGGTAGCTCCCATAGCCATGCAGACAGACAGCGAGCGTTTTTCCGCTCAGGAAGTGGAAGAAATTCTGCGCCTGGCGGATGAAAACGGCATTCCGGTACCGCAATACCTGCGGGAACGCTGGGAAAAGTGGGGCGGTGAATACAAAGAAGAATTGATGCGCGCGCTGGTTAAAACGGAACTTGGCTTTTATCCCGGCAGCTGGTCTTTGGAAGATCAGAACTGGTATAGCCAAATGCTGGTGGAATGCGGACTGGCGGACGGTGTGGGCAATCTTCTGCCAGGCGAAAATGATTTCACACAGGAGCAAGTGCTTCATATGGCCAATACCCTCATGGTGGAAAAACTGGAACTGCCTCCGGATTATGCCGACGAAACCAAATTCCAACGCTTTTTCACTTTCGGCATGGATACCAATAATCCCAACGTTACCTTCAAGCGATGGGATGTAGGCTATGAAGATCTGGAAACAGGAGCGCAATACAACTTCATGATGCTGGATAACGGCTTGATCACCCAGGCCTGGCGCTATCAGCCCGGCACAGAAGCCAGCCTGCATGCCCTGACAGAAGATGATGTGGTAAATTCCTTCCGTCATTACTTCGGCAACAGTGTGCTGCAGTGGAACATGGAGGTGCTGGAACAGTTTTACCACAGCTTCGCCATGTGCGATCATACAAAGAAAACAGCGGATCCCGGCATCCGCATTGTGGCGCAAACATGTTTTCTGCTGCCCGGCGGCCATTACACTTACATGACGGAAGAAGAGGCCATTCGCCTGGCCAGGGAAGTCTGCAAGGCGGACGAAAGCCTGCAGCCCTATGTGATCTATTTCGGGGATGGCCCCAATAATATGCACTGGAAAATCTCCTTCTGGGAAGGCACGGAAAAGAGCATGCAATTCCGCCTTTACGCCCAAATCGACGGCAGGACCGGTGAAACGGAATATGCCGGCGATTATTCCGGCGCGCCCTGGTATGCACCACTGGTCAGTGCCGATCTTCATGCCAGCATTGCAGAGGATAAAACGCCCCGCATCTATGAAAAACCGGAAAACTGGCGCAGCCCCATTTTTACCGATGATTACTGGGATGCCCTGGAGGCACTGGATTACAACGCCGAAACCCGGGAACAGCGCATCGCAGAATGGGACAGCCAGTACGGCAACGCCACCAATCAATGGCCCTATGCCCATCAGGCTGTTTTCTGGTGGTGGGATATGAATCCGGAATTTCAGAATATCAATTGTCATGTGCCGGGCATCCCGGTGGAAGGAGAACACATTTCCAAAGAAGAAGCGGAAAAGATTGCCCGGAATTGCTTCATGGAAGAAGCTCCTTCCCTCTTTACAGAAGAAGAGTTGTCCCGGATGAATATTCTGCCGCCAAATTTCCATTATCAGGTAGATAACGGTCAGATTGTCGCTCATGTATGGCGTTTTGATATACAAATTCAATTTGATGACGGACAATACAGCGACAGCCTCATTCATATCGATGCCCACACCGGTGAAATTCTGGAAAAGGATATTTCAAGCGCACCCGGCAATGGCTGAATTTCAAGGAGAACGCACGCCGCGTTCTCCTTCTTCATATCCGCTGCATCCGCTGCATATCCTTGGGGGAGGTGGCAGGGCATGAAGCGGATTTTTCTTTTACTGGTTGTGACACTGGTGCTTGGTGGCTGCGCAGCGGAACCGGCACAACCTGCGCTCGCCCCCTCCGGGAAAATCATCTGGGTGGAGCTGGACAGGATGCGGCTGATCCTCTACGAAAACGGAAAAGAAATGGCCCGCTTTCCCATTGCTGCCGGAGCCCGGAACAGCCCCACCCCCGTGGGCATTTTTCACATCAACCGCCGCTATGTGACGGAACTTTCCGGCTTTGGCACCCGGTTTATGGGGCTGAATGTGAATTTTGGGGATTTCGGTATTCACGGCACCAACAAGCCCGCCTCCATCGGCGGCCATTTCAGCCACGGCTGCATCCGCATGCGCATCCCGGATGCGGAGAAGCTCTACAGCCTCACCGGCTACGGCACCAAAGTAATTATTGATGGCGGCCCCTACGGCGCTTTTACCAACGGCCTGCGCACCCTCTCCCCCGGGGACAGGGGCAGCGACGTGAAGGAGATGCAGCTGCGGCTCATCCGCCACGGCTTTCTTCACGGCTGGCCGGACGGCGTGTTCGGCGAAAATACAAAAAAAGCGGTCATCGCCGCAAGGCAGCACTTTGGCCTGCCCACCGGTGATACCGCCGATTACACCCTGCTGACAAAGCTGGGCATCATGCAGTTTGAATGATGAAACAAACGCTTTTAGCGTAAAGCATAAAGCGAAGCAGGGGCTTATGCAGCCCCTGTACCCCGCAGCAGGAGCACTGTTTTGCAACCTCAATCTACACCTTGGTCGCTGCCGCTCCCAATGCTTGTTTCGGTTGATTCATTCGGCTTCCTGCGGCTTTCAGCCGCTCCCTCCAGCGGAGGGCCGGTCACCTCATTCACCCTGCACCCTTTTCCGCGAAGTGGTTGACTTACAGGACGAATGCTTTCCCGCGCGAAACACGAAGAACGGATATCACAGGACGGCCATTGACCGTTCTGCTTTCCTTTCGGTACAATAAACCTATGTTAAAGCACTCAATTCGTCCACGGGCGTAATGAAAACATGAAAAAGGGCAGGTGAGAAAATAAAATTTCTCCCTGCCTTTTTCTGTTTTCCCCGGATGCACAGCATCCGGCAGGCGATGGTACATCGCCTGCCCGTGGACGGCTGTGCTGCGGCAATCATCGTTCATGCGCAAATCCTTTCATGCCTGTTATCCCATCGGGAAAAGAGCAAGAAAATGCACACAACCATGTCCGAAAATGGGTCAAGGGACGATCGTCCCTTGTGGGGGTGGAGGGGGCAAAGCCCCTCCATCGTTTTCCCTCGCTTAATAGTAGTAAGCACCATCGGGGCTGTAGGGCATCACGGCCACGATTTCATCTTCGATATAGACGATGGTGTAGAGGGTGCTGCCGTAGGTGCGGTAGTACGCCATGAATTCATTTACGGTATTGAGCCGGATGGGGTTCTGGGCGTTGCCGTAATAGAACAGGCAATTGGGAGACAGCACATAATCATAGCTGTCAGCAGTTTTGTTTTCAAAGGTGGAGCGGCTGCCAGTGGAATAATCTTCGCTCAGGTAACTGATGGTACCCAGATCGGCCACCAGATGCCATTCGTTATTCTTGCTGTAGATATTGCTGATGTAGCCGGCGGACACCCGGGTGCGCTTTTCGCTGGGGCGGCGCTGGAGATACACGGTGTAGGTGGTGGCGGAACCGCCGCTCTGCACCTTGATGGTTACAGCCTGGGGCTTATCGGTCATGTTGATGATCTGGGAGGTTTTGCCGCTTTTGACGGTCTGGCCATTGACGGTGATCACCGCATTGGGATCATAGGCAGTGGGGGTAAAGGTGACCCGGGATACCCAGTCCGCCACGGTCAGAAGATAGGTATCCTGATAGGGGCTGAAGTAGCTGGGCAGCATCACACCGGTGTTGGGGCAGTTATGCTTCAGGGAAGAAAGCATGGAATTGCCGTAATACACAGGGGTGGTGGGCGCAGGGGTCACATAAGGCCGGACGGTGGGCATGGGCGTCACAATGGGATACACGGGGGCGGCGGTGGGAATGCCGGCGCCATTGGCAGAAACCAGATAATCCGCCTTCACAAAGCCGCGCATCTTCTGGGGGCCGTCCTGCACTTCAATATAGGCCCACTGTTCCATGGTGGCAAGCAGGGTAACCGGGGTATTGGCCGCAAGGGTGGTGATGCCCTTGCACTTGATGATGGGGTCATCGGTAATGGGCACGGCGGTTTTGGTGTACATGAGGATGTTATCAAAGGTCAGGTTATAGTTGATATCGCCCTTGATATTGGTCATGTAATTGATGGCTTCCTTGGCAATGTAGCCGATGCGGTAATCGCCGTTGCTCAGCTGATAGCCGATCAGAATCCAGTTGCCGGTCACGCCGTACACCCGGGCGGTGCCGCCGCTGCCATAGAGGGCCTTGCCGCTGTTGGCACGGTAATAATTTTCACCGGGGCCGGAATACACAGGATAATTCTTGCCAAACTTGGCAGAAGCATACTGATCCAGGTTCGCCGCCTGGGCAGGCAGCACCACTGCGCACAGCAGGATCAGGGCCAGAAGCAATACGGTCAGTTTCTTCATTGTTTTCGCTCCCTTTCGTGTTCTACTTATTAGACGAAACTCCCATCCATTTTGTTGCACTTTTGGAAAAAAATATTTCAAATGGCAAGTGCTGCCATTTTTTCCTGCTGTTCCTGCATCATCAGAGCATCGATGATCTCGTCCATTTCCCCATCCATGATGCTGTCGATTTTATAGAGGGTCAGGTTCACCCGGTGATCCGTTACCCGCCCCTGGGGGAAATTATAGGTGCGGATGCGCTCATTCCGCTCGCCTGTGCCCACCTGGCTTTTACGGTTTTGGGCATAGGCTGCATCCTGCTGGGAACGATACAATTCATACAGCCGGCTGCGCAGCACTTTCATAGCCTTTTCCTTGTTTTTCAGCTGGCTTTTTTCATCCTGACAGGTGACCACCAGGCCGGAAGGCATATGGGTGATGCGCACGGCGGAGTCGGTTCTGTTGATATACTGGCCGCCGTGGCCGGAGGCGCGGTAGGTATCGATACGGATATCCTCCTGCCGGATCTCCACTTCCACATCCTCCGCTTCCGGAAGTACGGCCACAGTGGCCGTGGAGGTATGGATGCGGCCCCCCGCCTCCGTTACCGGCACCCGCTGGATACGGTGCACCCCGGATTCATATTTCATCCGGGAAAAAGCGCCGTTGCCGTTCAGGGTAAACACGGCTTCCTTCACGCCGCCCAGTTCCGTATCGCTGATATCCACCGCTTCAAAGAGGAAGCCGTGGCGCTCGGCATAGCGCTGATACATCCTCAGCAGCAGCGACGCAAACAGCGCCGCTTCCTCGCCCCCCGCCCCGGGGCGGATCTCCATCACCACGCTGCGGTCGTCATTGGGGTCACGGGGAATGAGAAACAATCGCAGCTGTTCCCGCTCTTTTTCCTCCCGGGGAAGAAGGGCTTTCAATTCCTCCTCCGCCATTTCCCCCATATCGGGGTCGCCCTGCATTTCCCGCGCCTGCCTGATCTCTTCCTGCAATTGGCGATAGGCCCGGAATGCCGTCACAGCCGGCTCCAGCTGGGCGATCTCTTTTAATATTTTCTGCCATCGGGGTACATCGGCAATGATCTCCGGCTGGG
>JAFSGG010000036.1 GCA_017434775.1 Clostridia bacterium | reverse complement strand
CGTTCCGCAACCTCAATCTACGCCTTGGTCGCTGGCGCTCCCAATGCTTGTTTCGGTTGATTCATTCGGCTTCCTGCGGCTTTCAGCCGCTCCCTCCACTGGAGGGCCGGTCGCCTCATTCACCCTTGACCCTTCCTGCGGATGGAGTAGACGGTTCACACAAACCCTGTGCCGCCGAAGCTAAAACATTCCAAGAAATCGGAAGAGAACTGCAACCCTCCAACGGATAAGCACACCTTTATCTCTTCCAAATTCATGTTCTAACTAAATTCTGCATTCTTAATTCTAAATTCTGAATTTAAGTCATCCTCCACGGGCCGGCGGCGTTCGCCGCCTGCCGGATGCTATGCATCCGGTGAAAATACAGAAATGGCGAGAGAGAAAACGAGTTTTCTCCTTCGCCATTTTTGTATTTTCATTACGCCCGTGGAGGGCTTGATTTGCTTTGTGGGTGCATAAGTTTTCCGAAAATAGGAACGAAGAAAGAAGGACGGCCCATGGCCGCCCCTACGGTATTCGTTTTCCCATGCTTCGCGCGGAAACCTGTTTGTTTCACAAGTCAACTACTTCGCGGGAAAGGTGTCCAGAGGACAGTGTCCTTTGGTGCGGGGTTCAGGGGCTGCATAAGCCCCTGCCTCATTTCGTTACGGCAAAATATGCCCGGCAGCCAGATACAGCCGATACCATTCTTCCCGGGATAGACTTACCTGTTCGGCAGCCACGATTTCCGCCAGCCGCTGTTCGTTGGCCGTGCCGGACACCACCTGCATGTTCGCCGGGTGGCGCAAGATCCAAGCGGTGGCGACGGTGGTTTTGCTGACACCGAATTTTTCCGCCAGAGCGGCCATTTCCCGGTTCAGTTCCGGAAATTTATCGCTGTCGATGAAGCAGCCCTGCCAGTTTTCCATCTGGAAGGGGCTCCAGGCCTGGATGGTAATCTTGTTCAGCCGGGAATAATCCAGCACGCTGCCGTCCCGGTTGAAAGAACCGGCGGTGGTCATATTCACCTCCAGCCCGGCGGCCACCATATTGGACACCGGAATGGAGAACTGCAATTGGTTGATGATCAGCGGCTGTTTCACACAGGTTTTCATCAGTTCCATCTGCATGGGGCTGTGGTTGGAAACGCCAAAGTGACGCACCTTGCCGCTTTGTTCCAGCTGATCAAAGGCCGCCGCCACTTCTTCCGGTTCCATGAGGGCATCCGGGCGGTGCAGCAGCAGGCAATCCAGATAATCCGTCTGCAAGCGCTGCAAAATGCCATCCACGGAAGAAAGGATGTATTCTTTCGAAAAATCAAAGAACCCCTTGCGGATGCCGCACTTGGACTGCAGGAACATTTCCTCCCGTTTGATGGAAGGATCCGCCGCCATGGCCTGTCCGAAAATGCTTTCGCTCTGACCGCCGCCGTAAATATCCGCATGGTCAAAATAGGTGGCCCCCAAATCCTGTGCGGCATGGATAAAGCGCTGCATCTCATCGCAGTTTTTCCCGGCCAGACGCATGCAACCCACCACAACCGCCGGCATTTCCCGACCGGTGGTGCCCAGCATAACTTTTTGCATATGGTTTTACTCCCTTTATTTTTTCAGTTCATGTTCCGGTTTTTTCATTTCAAAATGGATCAACAGGCTCAGCACGGCACGCAAAAGAATCACGGCGCCCAGCACCATCAGTTCGCTCATATCGTGCACCAGCACGGTTTTGAGGATCTCTGCCGCCATTTTGAATTCCAGGCCGGTGGCCAGACCCGTGGCCAGATGATGTTGCAGATCCAGTTCTTTTTTGAAAAACGCATTCTGAATGTATTCCCAGAAGGCATGAATGGCGCTCCAGGCCACCACCAGAATCCCCATGATTTCCAATGCGGAAATGATGTAAGGAAGGGCGATATGGACTCCTTGTTCCAATATGTTCATATTCACATCTCCTGTGCTTTTTCTTCATGGTATCACATACAGTGTAACTTTACAATAGCAAGAATATACCAAACAGTGACAAAAACAGAAGCATATCCTATCAAATACTGCTCCTGCCGCAAAAACAAAAAGACCGTCTCCGGTCTTTCTGTTATTTGATTGCGTGCAGGGCTGTTTATAATGGATGTGCCTTCAGCGACAGTAGGGGCAACGCCCCGTTCCTTTGCATTTGTTGCAATCACCCGTTCCGCCACAGGAAGAACAGGGAATGGTATCGCCGCCATAATAAATCTTCCCGTTAATGCAACGATGAGAAGCGCCGTATAGGTACTGGCAGTCTTTCAATCCGCGGCATTCGGGGCATTTGCCGGTATCATTGCACCAGTAACAATCACTGCTGGCAACCGGATCATCATAGCTGTAATAATCATCATAGCCAAAATAATCATCGTAGCCATAGAAAGAATTCGTTCCCGGATAAGACCCGGACGATTGATGGAATTCTTCCTCATCATAAAAACCAGAAAAGAGGGCTGCTGCCATGGCGGCATCGGATAAACGATCCGGCTTGGCAGGCCGATCCGTCGCAATAAGCACAATGCCTATCACAATCACCACAACCAGCACCAGCAGCAGTATCCATTTTTTCTTTCCGCCCATTATGCGCACATCCTTTTATTTCACCACAATGTTCAGCAGGCGGCCGGGCACAAACACCACTTTCACAATGGTGCGGCCGTCCACAATCTTCTGGACCTGAGGCAGCCTGGGCAATTCTTCCTGGGCGGTTTCCCGGGTGAGGGTGGCAGGGATCATGAGTTTTCCCTTCACCTTGCCGTTCACCTGTACGGCGATTTCCACTTCATCCTTCACCAGGCTGTTTTCATCCCAGGTGGGCCAGCTCTGGGTATAGACAGGTGCGCCGTAGCCCTGCTTTTCCCAGATTTCTTCGCAGATGTGGGGAGATACGGGGCTGAGCAGCAGCAGCAGCGTCTTGTATTCCGCATGGTTCAAAGTGCCCTTGGCGTACACTTCGTTCACCAACGTCATCATCTGGGCGATGGCGGTATTGAACTTCATCTGTTCAATATCTTCGGACACTTTCTTGATGGTCTGGTTCACGGTAACCTTCAGTTCGGCGGAGTATTCATCGCCGTCTACCAGCATTTCCTGCAGCCGCCACACGCGGTCCAGGAACTTGCGGCAGCCACGGGCGCCGTTGGTGCTCCACGGAATCGCCTGGTCGAAAGCACCCATGAACATTTCATACATACGGAAGGCATCGGCGCCGATATCCGCAATGATTTCATCAGGGTTTTCCACGTTGCCCCGGCTCTTGCTCATCTTTTCGCCGTCAGCACCCAGAATCATGCCCTGAGCGGTGCGCTTCATATAGGGTTCGGGGCAGTTCACTTCACCGATGTCATAGAGGAACTGATGCCAGAAGCGGGAATACAGCAGATGGCGGGTCACGTGTTCCATGCCGCCGTTGTACCAGTCAACAGGCATCCAGTAATTCAGCGCTTCCTTGGAAGCAAAGGCTTCCGCATTGTGAGGATCGCAGTAGCGCAGGAAATACCAGGAAGATCCGGCCCACTGGGGCATGGTATCGGTTTCCCGCTGGGCGGGAGCGCCGCACTTGGGGCAGGTGCAGTTGACGAAAGATTCGATCCGGGCCAGGGGGCTCTTGCCGTCGGTGCCGGGCTGGAAATCTTCCACTTCGGGGAGCAAGAGGGGCAGTTCTTCATAGGGAACGGGCACCACGCCGCACTTTTCGCAATGCACCAGCGGAATGGGTTCACCCCAGTAGCGCTGACGGTTGAAAGCCCAATCCTTCATCTTGTACTGGACGCCGGCCTTGCCGATGCCCATCTTTTCGATTTCTTCCAGCACCCGGGCGATGGATTCTTTTTTGTTGGTGTAGCCATTGAGGAAGGCAGAATTCACCATTTCGCCGTCGCCGGTATAGGCTTCCTTTTCAATATCGCCGCCCTTGATGACTTCGATGATATCGATACCGAACTTTTTCGCAAATTCCCAGTCGCGCTGGTCGTGAGCAGGCACGGCCATGATGGCGCCGGTGCCGTAACCCATCATTACATAATCGGCTGCGAAAATGGGCACTTCCTTGCCGGTAAGAGGGTTAATGCCCTTGAGGCCCTTGATTTCCACGCCGGTCTTGTCCTTCACCAGCTGGGTGCGTTCAAATTCGGTCTTCTTGGCGCATTCTTCACGATAGGCCAGAATTTCATCCATATTGCTGATCTTGTCAGCATATTTATCGATGAGGGGATGTTCGGGAGCCATGACCATGAAGGTTACGCCGAACAGGGTATCAGGACGGGTGGTGTAGATTTCAATCTTTTCATCCAGCCCGGCGAAAGCAAACTTCACAAAAGCGCCGGTGGATTTGCCGATCCAGTTCACCTGCTGCTGCTTGATGTTTTCGGGGTATTCCACGTTTTCCAGACCCTGGAGCAGCTTGTCGGCATAGGCCGTAATGCGCAGGTACCACACATCCTTGGGCAGCTGCACCACGTCGCCGTGGCAGATGTCGCACTTGCCGCCCTGGCTGTCTTCATTGGAAAGGACCACTTTGCAATTGGGGCAGTAGTTGACCAGCGTCTTATCCCGGAAGACCATGCCGTGTTCGAAGAGCTTGAGGAAAATCCACTGGGTCCACTTATAGTAGTTGGGGTCCGTGGTATCCACTTCCCGGCTGTAATCGAAGGAGAAGCCGATCTTTTTCAGCTGTTCCCGGAAATGATCCACATTCTTTTTCGTCACAACGGCAGGATGCACGTTGTTTTTGATGGCGAAATTTTCCGTGGGCAGGCCGAAAGCGTCCCAGCCGATGGGGAACAGCACATTATAGCCCTGCATGCGGCGCTTGCGGGAAATGATATCCATGGCGGTGTTGGACCGGGGGTGACCCACATGAAGGCCGGCACCGGAGGGATAGGGGAATTCGATCAGCGCATAAAACTTGGGCTTGGAATAATCATCAGTGGCGGCAAAAGCCTGTTTTTCTTCCCAGATTTTTTGCCACTTGGGTTCGATTTCACCGGGGATGTAAGGCGCAACGTGCATGGAAACATGCCTCCTTTGTTCGGTAACGATTTCATTATTATACCACAAACCCTTGATTTGTAAAGGCTTTTGCCCGGGAAGGTGCCCCGGCTCTCCATGAAAAACATGTATTTTTCGGCAAAAAAGGAAAAAGATAGTGGCAAATCCGTTTCTTTTATGGTAGAATGATAAAAAGCATACCGGAAAGCGAGGAATAATCATGGATCTCCTGAACGCCCGGGAACAATTGATGAAACTGCAGGCCAAAATGAGCGCCTACAGCCACGCCATGGGCCTGATGTATTATGACGGTTCCACCGCAGCCCCCAAGGGTACGGCGGCAAACCGGGGGCATTCCCTGTCCGTGCTGTCCGAAGAAATGTATAAGCTGTCCACCGGCCAGGAAACGGTGGAATTATTGGAATACCTGGACAGCGTGAAAGAAGAACTGACGGAAAAGGAACAGCGCATGGTGTTTCTGATGCTGCGCTCCATCCGCCAGATGCAGAAAATCCCCATGGATGAATATGTGGCCTATGAGGAGCTGCTGGTGCAATCAGACGACGTATGGCACACTGCCAAGGAAACAAACGATTTTCCGCTCTTTGAGCCGTACCTGGAAAAGATCTTCGAAACCAATATCCGCTTTGCCAAATACTGCGCGCCGGATATGGAGCCTTACGATTACTGGCTGAACGAATACGAAGACGGGCTCACCATGAGCCAGTGCGACGTGTTTTTCGCCACGCTGCGCAGCCGCATTGTGCCCCTGATCCAGAAAATCCGCCAGAAGCAGAACATCGACGATACCTGCCTCTTTGGCAATTTCCCGGAAAGCAAGCAGGCCCAGTTTTCCGACCGGCTGATGGAAGTGATGGGGCTGGACCGCAATCACGTTACCATTGCCACCACCGAACATCCCTTCACCACGTCCCTGGGTTCCCATTTTGATACCCGCATCACCACCCACTATATCCCCAACAATGTGGCATCCTCCATGTACTCGGTCATCCACGAAGGCGGCCATGCCCTTTACGATACCGGCAGTGCGGATGACCTGGCCTACACGGTTCTTGACGGCGGCGTATCCATGGGCATCCACGAAAGCCAGAGCCGTTTTTACGAAAACCTGCTGGGAAGAAGCCGCCCCTTCATCTGGCACATTTTCCCCATCATGCAGAGCATTTTCCCCTTGCAGATGCAGGGAGTGGGTGCGGAAGATGTTTACCGGGCGGTAAACAAAGTACAGCCCTCCCTGATCCGGACCGAAGCCGACGAAGTGACCTATTCCCTCCACGTAATGATCCGATACGAGCTGGAAAAGAAAGTCATGTGCGGCAAGCTCTCCGTTCACGATCTGCCCAGAGAATGGAACCGACTGTATAAAGAATACCTGGGCGTCACCGTGCCGGACGATACCCACGGCGTATTGCAGGACTGCCACTGGAGCCAGGGCTCCATCGGCTACTTCCCCTCCTATGCGCTGGGCAGCGCCTACGGCGTGCAATTGCTCAATAAAATGAAGGAAACCGTGGATGTGGATACCTGCCTCAAGGAAGGCAAGCTGGATCCCATCAACCGCTGGAACCGGGAGCATATCTGGCAGCACGGCTGCCTCTACCCCCCGAAGCAGCTGCTGGAAAAGGCGCTGGACGCATCCTTTGATCCCCAGGTATACACCGATTATCTGGAAAAGAAATACAAGGACCTCTACAACCTGTAATCCTCCACCGCCGGCCGGGTGTCGGCGGTGTTTTCACGGAGTGTGACCCATGGAACCCATCAAGCTTGCCCTTTTCGATTTTGACGGCACCCTCATCAAGGGAGACAGCATCATTGCTTACCTGCGCCTGGCCCGGCATCTGAAAGCCGTTTCCCTGCCCCGTTTTCTGGGCATTCTTTTGCGTGCCCCCCTGTATGCAGTGGGGCTTCTTTCCGATGCCGCCTACAAAACCCATTCCCTGCAGTTTTACGCCGGCCTTTCCCCGGAGCGGAAAGTGGCGCTGGACCGGGTGTTTGTGGATGAAGTGCTGCTGCCAAACCTTTTCAAGCAGGGCAAGGCCGCCCTGGAAGCCAAGAAACAGGAAGGGTATCATGTGCTGCTCCTGTCCGCCTCCACGGAAAACTATATGCAGTATGTGCATGAAGCCCTGGAAACAGACGGCCTCGTCTGCACCCGGCTGGACGAAAATGCCCGGGTGATCCTCAACTGCAAGGGGGAAAACAAAGTAACCCTTCTGCAGGAATACCTGAAGAAACAACAGCTGGAAGCGGACTGGGATTCCTCCTGCGCTTTCGGCGACAGCAAAAGCGATTTACACATCATGAACCTGGTGGGAAATCCCATCATCGTCAACGGCAAACGGAAGCTGAAAAAAGCTGCTCCCCAATATCCCCAGGTACACTGGGCGTAAAACATAAAGGAGATACTGTTATGAGCAACCAAGTTTATGAAACACCCCTTTATTCCCTGGCTGAAAAGCACGGCTTCAAAATGGGCGCCTGTTTTTCTTTCTGGCAGCTGAAGGATGAAAAATATCTGGCCTTCATGAAAGATCATTTCAATTCCATCACCTGCACCAACGAAACCAAAGCCTATTGCCTGTTGGATCAGCAAGCCTGCCAGGAAGCGGAAGACGGTATGCCCCGGATGAACTACTTCATGGCGGATCAGATGATCACCTGGGCCCGGGAGAACGGCCTGAAAGTGCGGGGCCATGTGCTGGTGTGGGATGCATTCATGAAAGAATGGTACTTCCACGAAGGGTATGACAGCGAAAAACCCTTTGCCTCCAAAGAAACCATCCGGGCCCGCACCCAGTACTATATCGATCAGGTGATCCGCCACTTTGAAGAAAAATTTCCCGGCGTTATCTACTGCTGGGACGTGGTCAACGAAGCCATCGGCGATCACGCCGACGAATGGGACGGCTCAACCGAAATGCACATCCGCACCGTCCGCAGCGGCGTGGACAACCTGTTTAAGACTCACATGGGCGATGATTATGTGGAATATTCCTTCCTCTGCGCCAAGGATACGGTGGACGCTCTGGGCGCGGATATCCGCCTGATCTACAACGATTACAATATGTATTACCCCTGGAAGCGGAAAAGCGCCATCTTGCTGGCCGATTCCATCAATCATTATGCCAAGGATGCAAACGGTCATTACCGCAAGCTCTGCGACGGCATCGGCATGCAGGGCTACATCGGCGGCTACGGCAAGCAGCAGGGCTGCATGGATGATAACGATATCCCCGATATCATCGAATCCATCCGCCAGTATGCCGCTCCCGGGCTGGAAGTGCACATCACTGAAATGGCCATCCGCAATTATGAAAACGATGCGGTCACCCTGCAAAAGCACGCCGATTTCTGCGGCAAGCTTTACGCAGCTTTCCGGGACGTGAATACGGAAGAAAAGAACATCCTCACCTGCGTGGCCATCTGGGGCGTGCAGGATCACCCCAACATTCAGGGCTACGGATACCGCATGAACGGCCCTTACTGCGGCTTGATCGACGAAAACTACAATACCAAAGCATCTTTTGATGCGGTGTACACCCAAATGAGCAAATAAAAAACAGTCGTTTTTTTCGTTCTGTGCTACAATCATTGCAAAATCAACATTCTGGGAGGGTATTCTGTGATGAAACGCTTTTTCTGCCTGATGCTGGCACTGGTTCTGTGCCTGTCTCTTTTGCCCGCCACCGGCCTGGCCTTTGGCGAAAACGGCAAAACCAAGGATGATTATGTGTCTTTGGACAGCCTGGCCCGGGAGCATGGCTTCGTTATGGGTGCCAGCTTCTCCTATAACCAGACCATGGGCAAATCTTCCTATCTGGAATTTGTGAAGACCCATTTTTCCTCCATTACCTGCACCAACGAAACCAAGGCCTATTCCCTGCTGGATCATAAAGCCTGCATGGCCAGCGAAGACGGCATGCCGGTCATGAACTACTGGGCTGCCGATAAAATGGTGAAGTGGGCTCAGGATAACGGCCTGAAAGTGCGCGGCCATGTGCTGGTATGGGATGCCTATATGAACGATTGGTTCTTCCGGGTGGATTATGATCCCAATAAACCCTATGCCGATCAGGAAACCATGCGCGCCCGCACCCGTTCCTACATCGAACAGGTGATCACCCATTTCGAAGAAAAATTTCCCGGCGTCATCTACTGCTGGGACGTGGTGAACGAAGCCATCGGCGATAACGCCTCCGAATGGGATGCCAGCGATGCCCGCCACCTGCGCACCATCCGCAGCGGCGTGGATAACCTGTTCAAAACCCACCTGGGCAATGATTATGTGGAATTTTCTTTCCTGTGCGCCAAGGATACCGTAGAAGCTTTGGGCGCAGATATCACCCTGTTCTACAACGACTACAACATGTTCTTCCCCGAAAAGCGGGATGCCGCCCTGGCCCTGATCGATTCCATCAATCACTACGCCAAGGATGAAAACGGCGAATACCGCAAGCTCATCGACGGTGCCGGTATGCAGGGCTACATCGGCGGTTACGGCGTGCAGGACGGCTGCCTGGAAGACAGCCATCTGGAAAATATCGCCACAGCCATCCGCATGTATGGCGAAAAGGGCCTGGAAGTGCACATCACCGAAATGGCCGTGCGTAATTTCGTCAAGACCGATGAAATGGCTGCCAAGCATGCCGATTATTACGCCCGCCTGTTCCAGGTGTTCATCGATGCCAATGCCGGCGATGTGAAGCCCCTCACCTGCGTGGCCATCTGGGGCCTGACGGACAACCCCACCGCTCAAGGCTATGTGTATAACCTGAACAGCCCCTACGGCGGCCTGATCACCGAAAAGAACCAGATCAAAACGTCTTTTGATGCCGTGCACGCCGTGCTCAACAAATAATCATACGGAGGATTCCTTATGAAACGCCTATTTGCTCTTTTGCTTTTGTTTTCCATGCTCCCCCTGTCTGCTCTGGCCGTTGGCGAAGCCGGCAAGGCCATGGATGCATACAGCCCGCTGTATGCCCTGGCCGATGACCACGGCTTTATGATGGGCGGCTGTTTTTCCTACAGCCAGCTGAAGGATGAAAATTACCTGGCCTTTATGAAGCAGCATTTCAATTCCATCACCTGCACCAACGAAACCAAGGCCTATTCCCTGCTGGACCACAAAGCCAGCAAGGCCGCGGCAGACGGCATGCCCCGGATGAATTACTACCAGGCAGATAAAATGGTGGAATGGGCCCGGGATAACGGCCTGAAAGTGCGCGGCCATGTGCTGGTATGGGATGCCTATATGAACGACTGGTTCTTCCGGGTGGATTATGATCCCAATAAACCCTATGCCGATCAGGAAACAGTCCGCGCCCGCACCAAATGCTACATTGAACAGGTCATTACCCATTTTGAAGAAAAGTTCCCCGGCGTTATTTACTGCTGGGACGTGGTCAACGAAGCCATTGCCGACAACATCAACGAAATGGATACCAAAGACGGCCGCCACATCCGCACCTCCCGCAGCGGGAAGGATAACCTGTTCAAAACCCATCTGGGCGATGATTATGTGGAGTTTTCTTTCCTGTGTGCCAAGGATACTGTGGAACACCTGGGGGCGGATATCAAGCTGTTCTATAACGATTACAGTTTGTTTTCCACCAACAAATGCCAGGCTGCTATCTTCCTCATCAAGTCCATCAACAGCTATGCCACGGACGAAAACGGTGAATACCGCAAGCTCTGCGACGGCATCGGCATGCAGGGCTACATCGGCGGCTACGGCAAGCAGCAGGGCTGCATGAACGACGGCGATCTGAGTCGTATCGAAAAATCCATCCGCATGTATGCCGATCTGGGCGTGGAAGTGCATATCACCGAAATGGCCGTGCGTAATTATGAAACGGATGAAGTCACCGTGGCAAAGCATGCCGCCTTCTGCGGCAAGCTGTTCCAGGTGTTCAAGCGCATCAACGCCGGGGACAATAAACCCCTCACCTGCGTGGCGTTCTGGGGCATCAAGGATAACCCCACCCCTTCCGATTATTCCTACCGCCAGAACGGCCCCTACTGCGGCCTGATCACCGAACACTACGAAATCAAAACCTCCTTCGATGCCGTGCACGCAGCGTTGAGCAAATAATGCAAAGCCGACAACTTGGGAAACAAACAGGTTTCCGCACGATGTGTGAGGGATGACCGGAGCAGGGGGCTGCTTGCCCCCTGTACCCCCCGGCAGGAGCATTGCCCCTGCACCCATTTTCGCGAAGCAGTTGTCTTATCGAACAAACAATTTTCCGCGCGAAGCAAAAGGTAACGAATACCGTAGGGAAGGTACCCCTCCTGTTTATCTTGTGCGCTGAAATACGAAGCATGTAAAAGCAAATCCACGCCTCCACGGGCGTAATGAAAACATAAAAAAGAGCCGGTGAGAAAGCAAGCTTTCTCCCGGCCTTTTTCTGTTTTCCCCGGATGCTCAGCATCCGGCAGGCGGCGAAGGCCGCCAGCCCGTGGAGG
>JAFSGG010000035.1 GCA_017434775.1 Clostridia bacterium | reverse complement strand
TGGGAGCGCCAGCGACCAAGGCGTAGATTGAGGTTGCGGAACGTCGTCCCTTGTGGGGTGTGGGGTGAAACCCCACAATCCGTTCCCCAAGCTCCGGCGGGGAATTGTTTGTTCGTCAAGACAACCACTTCCGCAATGGAGTCCAGGGCACTGCCCTGGCCGCAATGGGGTCCGGGGCGCTGCCCGGATTACAGAATCAGATCTTCCACCACGTCGTCCAGGACCGCCATCACCATGGGTTTGCCCTTGTCGGCAAGGTTCTGGCAGGGCAGCATATCGCTGACCATGGGGGTCATCAGGCCGCCGGATTGCAGCACGGTGAAAGCTCTGGACGCCTGAATGCGGCAGAGGGCTGCCACATAGGTGCCGGTGGAGCCGGATTTATTGAAGGAAACGCATTTTACGCCCTTGCCGGCCCGGCCCTGCACGTCAAACATGGCGCCCATCAGGCGCTTACCGTAGCCCCGTTCTGTAAAGAGCAGAACCTGATCCTGATTGGTGATGGGGCAGGCCAGCAGGATTTCGTCCTTTTCTTCCAGCTTCATGCCCCGCACACCTGCGCTGACACGGCCCATGGGCGGCACGGCATCGGCGGCAAAGCGGATGCACATGCCCTGCCGGGTGATCAGCAGGATATCGGCGCCGTCTTCTTCGGGGCAGACGGTGAGCAGCTGGTCATCGCCCTTGAGATTAATGGCGGCAAATTTGCTGCGGCGGATATCGTATTCTGCGGCGGAAGTGCGCTTCACCTGACCGTTCCTGGTGAAGAAGAGAAGATCACCCATGGCGTTCAGGCTGCCGGGGGTAATGAGCATGAGGGACACGCATTTTTCCCCGGTTTCCAGCCCGGCCAGCACGCCGGAGAGCAGGCCGCCCCGCTCTTTGGGTTTGTTGCTTTCGTTGAGGGCGCCTACGCTCAAGGGGAAGCAATTGCCCTTGTCGGTGAAGAAAAGCAGGGTATGGTCCGTCTGGGTATGGAAAAGATACCGGGCCATTTCGCTTTCGTTTTCCGGCATATCCAGCTTTTCGAAATACCGGGGCGCCATACGACGCAGCTGGCCGCCTCTGGTGAGGAACACCACGGCTTCTTCCGGCGGCGGTGCTTCGTTGGTGACCTGAACGGCATCTTCTGCCTTTTCGGTGATGATCACGGTGCGGCGGTCATCCCCATGTTCCTGGGCAATTTCGTTCAGTTCTTTTTTGATGACGGAAAGCAGCTTCTTTTCGCTTTTCAGGATGCCTTCCAGCGTGTTGATCAGTTTCAGGATATCGACGTATTCCTTGCGCAGGGCTTCAATTTCCAGGCTGGTGAGGCGCTGCAGGCGCAAGTCCAGAATGGCCTGGGCTTGAATATCGGTAAAGCCGAAGCGTTCCATCAGGCGCTGCTTGGCTTCCTTGCCGTTTTTGCTGGCGCGGATCAGGGCGATCACTTCGTCCAGGTTATCCACAGCCACAATGAGGCCTTCCAGGATATGAGCCCGGGCTTTTGCCTGTTCCAGTTCGTATTGGGTGCGCCGGGTGACCACTTCTTTTTGGTGACGGATGAAATGGCCAATCACGGTTTTCAGCCCCATCTGTACGGGCTTGCCTTCGGCTACGGCCACCATGTTTACGCCGAAGGTAACCTGCAAATCGCTGTACTTATACAGATAAGCCAGCACTTTTTTCGGATCGGCATCTTTTTTCAGTTCGATCACGGCACGAAGGCCCGTACGGTCGCTTTCGTCCCGGATATCGTGGATGCAGCCAAGGGCCGCTTTCTTTTCTTCGCTCAGCTTCAGGATTTTTTCCAGCATGGCGGCCTTGGGCACGCCGTAGGGCACTTCCGAGATCACAAGCAATGTGCGCCCGGCGTTGCCCGGCTCCATATCCACCTTGGCCCGGAGGGTCAGTTTGCCCCTTCCGGTTTCGTAGGCCTGCCTGAGTTCCGGGGTGTTCAGCAGAACGCCGCCAGTGGGGAAGTCCGGCGCCGGGACGGCTTTCATCAGTTCATCCAGAGAAACGTCCGGGTTATCAATCTGCATGCAGACGGCTTCGGTCACTTCCCGCAGATTATGGGGCGGAATATTGGTGGCCAGGCCTACGGCAATGCCGCTGGCACCGTTCACCAGCAGGTTGGGATAGCGTGCCGGGAGCAGGTCCGGCTCTTTCAATGTGTCGTCAAAGTTCAGCCGGAAGGGCACGGTGTCTTTTTCAATATCCCGCAGCATTTCCATGGCCAGGGGGGCCATACGCGCTTCGGTATAACGCATGGCGGCGGCACTGTCTCCGTCGATGGAGCCGAAATTGCCGTGGCCGTCCACCAGCATACCCCGCATGGTGTAGGGCTGCGCCAGACGAGTGAGGGCATCGTACACACTGCTGTCCCCGTGGGGATGGAATTTGCCCAGGCAGTCGCCTACGATGCGGGCGCACTTGCGGTGGGGTTTGTCCGGGGTGAGCCCCAGTTCGTTCATGGTATACAAAATACGCCGTTGCACCGGCTTTAAGCCATCCTCCACCCGGGGAATGGCACGTTCCAGAATAACGTATTCGGCATAGGGCATCATGCTCTGATGCATGACCTCTTCCAGCGGCGTCTGGATAATATCGGGCGTCAATACTTCCGGCGGCTTCTTGGCCATGGCAATACCTCCAACAAAGGGAAATCTGCGGGGGAACCGCTTTTGAGGGAAAACGCGGTTCCCCCGCTCCCCCTCCGAAAACCAACTGGGAATATCGTTGTCCGTTTCTCAGGAACAATCATCCCCATGAAACAGTGGAAAAATGAAC
>JAFSGG010000034.1 GCA_017434775.1 Clostridia bacterium | reverse complement strand
GCGCCCTGGGATGCTTCATCACTTTCGGGATGGGCCAGCAGCCACTTGTTCCGGGCCCACAGCTGGCGATCCATTTTATTGGCGCCGCCTTCCGGCCGGTAATCGGTGTTGGTATTGAGGGGCAGGGCCACCAGCACCTGGAAACCCTTTTCGGGATCCGCGTGGCAGGGGGCATAGTGCAGGGTGGTAGCGTACACTTCCACCAGCACGCCGGCAGGCACCTTGAAGGCCTTCACCTTGGAGGTGTCCAGGATGCCGTCTTCAATTTCGCTCTGCAGGGCGATGAGCAGGATAAAATCTTCCGTGCCCAGGTTGAATTCGCTGTCGCGATGGTATTCCAGGCAGTTGAGCTTGGTGTTGTGGCCGTTGCAGTAGCCCAGCTGGAAGGGCATGCCGCCAAAGAGGGCTTCGCCGATCATTTCTGCATTTTCAGCAGCGTGCAGCACGTCCACCTTGGGGATGTATTCCACATTTTCAGGCTTGTTGCAGCCCTTCAGCGCAGCCAGGATGCCATCAACGGGATAGCCTTCCACAATGCGGCCGTAGGGCTTGAAGGCAGGATCGGTGACAGGATAAATGTGCATGATACTTCCTCCAGTTCTTCAATTCAATAAAATTAACCCATGTACATGCATTATAGCATACTTTGCGCTTGTTTGGAACACCAAACTTCCTCAATTTCCTCAGTTTTTTTGCAAATTAAGCTATATTCGTACATTTACGCCGGGGAAAGGAGCAACGGCTTGTACCGTAGTGCAGCCTATGCTGTGTACAGGATGAATATACCCCCGATTTTGCAATGCAAAACCGTCTGCCCAAAAGACAGACGGCTTTTATCTGTTATGTTTCCTGATTGATTTTTTCTGCCAGTTCCGTCATCATATCGTAATTGAGATGGCCCTGAGAGAAATTAGCCATAGCACGCAGGGGCATGTACATCATCATGGCTTTGTTCATATCTTCGGTAATGGCTTCGGAGGCCGTTTCGCTCTGGCCTTCTTCGGCGCCCATGCCGGGCTGGTGTGCAGCCTGCTGGAACAGGGGAGAAAGCACCCGCATGGCTTTTTCGCTCTTTTCCAGATCCATCATAATGGAATCGGCGGTGAAATGCCGGGGAACTTCCACGGTGCTTTCCACCTGCACTTCTTTTTCCAGCACGATATCCCGGCTGGACTTACCGATCTGGATGCGGAAGGCGCCGCTTTCCACGTGCCAGTCGTGCATTTCGGCGTTCCAGTAAGCAAACGCACGCTTATCCAAAGTGAAAGTGACGGTCTTTTCTTCCCCGGGTTGCAGCAACACTTTTTCAAAGCCCTTCAGTTCGCGTACCGGGCGGAAGACTTCGCTTTCCACGTCAGAAACGTACAGCTGCACTACTTCCTTGCCGGCCGTGGCACCGATGTTCTTTACATCCACGGTGACGGTGAGGGGATCGGTATCCTTCAGGGAAGCTTTATCCACCTGCAGATTGCTGTAGGCAAACCGGGTGTAGCTCAAGCCATGACCGAAGGGGAACAGCACCTGCATCTTCTTTTTGTCGTAATAGCGGTAGCCCACAAACACGCCTTCGTTATAGACAGCTGTATTGCCTTCGCCGCCGTAGGAAAGGAAGGAAGGGTTATCTTCCAGCTGGAGGGGGAAGCTTTCCGGCAGACGGCCGCAGGGGTTCACATCGCCCCACAGTACCATTTTGGTGGCACCGCCCACAGCCTGGCCGCCCAGGTATCCTTCAATCACAGCCTTGACACTGCTGATCCAGGGCATTTCCACGGGGGAGCCGTTATACAGCACCACAATGGTGTTGGGGTTAGCTGCCGCCACCCGTTCAATCAGTTCCACCTGGCACTTGGGCATGCGCATATGGGTGCGGTCATACCCTTCGCTTTCAAAGCTGTCCGGAAGACCGGCCACGATGACGGCCTTGTCCGCTTTTTTGGCGGTTTCCACAGCCTCGGCGATGAGTGCTTCGTCCGGGGTTTCGGTGGCGATATCATACCCCTGGGCATAGAGGATGTTTTCCTTTCCCTTCAGGGCATCCATCAGGCTTTCAATGCGGAAGGAATTGATGTGGCTGCTGCCGCCGCCCTGGAAACGGGGCTTTTTGGCGAACCGACCGATGACGGCCACCGTTTCGTCTTCCTTCAGGGGCAGGATATTGTCTTCGTTTTTCAAAAGTACCATGCATTCTGCGGCCATCTGCCGGGCCAGGGCATGCTGAGCTTCCATATCCCAGGGAGTATCTGGCTTTGCGTTGTCAAAATACCGCTGGTGCACGGAAAGAATGCGCTCCACGCAGATATCCACGTATTTTTCGTCCAGCCGGCCTTCCTGCACGGCTTTCAGGACCCGCTGGTCATTGGTGCCGCCGCTGCCCGGCATTTCCAGATCCAGCCCGGCAGGCACGCCCTTCACCCGGTCGCTGACAGCGCCCCAGTCGCTCATCACATAGCCGTCAAAACCCCATTCGCCCCGGAGTAGATCCGTGAGCAGGGCTTTATTCTGGGAGGCAAATTCGCCGTTGAGTTTATTGTAGGAGCACATGACCGTCCAGGCTTTGCCCTTTTTCACAGCGCTTTCAAAGGCGGGGTAGTAAATTTCCCGCAATGTGCGTTCATCCACCACGGAATCGCTGCTCATGCGGCGGTGTTCCTGGCTGTTGGCAGCAAAGTGCTTTACACTGACGCCAATGTTGCGGCTCTGCACCCCCTGAATGAACCGGGTGGAAAGTTCCGCGGCCAGGTAGGGGTCTTCACTGAAGTATTCAAAATTACGGCCGCAAAGAGGGCTGCGCTTGATGTTCACCGCCGGGCCCAGGATGATGGACACCTGCTCGTGCTGGCAGGTATCGCCCAGATTTTCACCGATTTCCCGAAGCATATCCCGGTCAAAGGAGGCGGCCGTGGCGCTGGCTGTGGGGAAACAGACGGCCTTGATGCTTTCGTTTACGCCCAGATGATCCGCCTTATCGTTCTGCTTGCGCAGGCCGTGGGGGCCGTCGGACACCATGACGTTCTTTACGCCCAGGCGTTCCACCGCTCTTGTGTGCCAGAAATCCAGGCCGGATAAAAGGGAGCATTTTTCTTCCAGGGTCATTTGGGAAACAATATGCTTGATATCCATTTGCCACACCTCAAGTGCTGTATTTTCTGCTTCTATTGTACTATATTCCTGCAGTTTTTCAAGCTTTTTCTGTACGGAATGAAAGGAAACGATGCAGGGGCGCTGCCACATACGCCACAGGAAGCTGAACGGGAAGGATGGATGAACGAAGCCGGTTGCCGGCGGTATAAGCGTTTCCCTGTATCCGTGTGAAATATTTTTAGAATGAAGACAAAATACCGTGCATTTTTTGTTTTTTGTGCACTTCTATAAATAGGCGGCATATTTGTGCAAGGCGGAAGTGTTGAACCGAACATCCTTTTTTGGTATACTGTTTCCAAACACAACCCATAAAAAGGAGAACGAATGATGCGTATTCTGTTTGTTCGTCATGGTCACCCCAATTATGAAAAAGACTGCCTGACCGACCTTGGTCATCTGCATGCAGCGGCTGCTGCGGAGCGGCTGCAGCACGAAGGCATTCAAAAAATCTTTTCCTCCACCTGCGGCCGGGCACTGGAAACAGCCGGGTACACCGCCCGGAAGCTGGGCCTAAACATCACGGAATTTGATTTTATGCGGGAGATTGGCTGGGGTACCTTGACAGGCGAACCTCTGTACCGGGACGGGCATCCCTGGGACAATGCGGACAGGATGGTGCTGGAAAATATTCCGCTGGCGGATCCGGATGTTTTTGAAAAAGAGCCGTTCTGCCGAAACCAGACCAGGGAATATGTGCAGATGATCGCCAAAGAAGCGGACGCCTGGCTGAGCAGTCTGGGCTTTGACCGGGAGGGCCATTACTACCGCTGCCGGGGTGAAAAATACCAGACCATTGCTGCCTTTGGCCACGGAGGCGCATCAGCTGCCATGTTCAGCCATCTGTTCAATCTGCCGTTCCTGTTTGTATGCCACTCCATGGGCATCCATTATACCGGCATCACCGCCGTTACACTGAAAAATCAACCCGACCAGCTGGTAACGCCCTGTTTTGAAATCTTCAATGATGCCCGGCACATTGCCGGCCTGGAGATTAGGAACGTGTTTGACCGCTGATATCTGTCATCAAACACCAAATATTGGACAAAAAGTTAAACTCGCTTGAATTTTGTCTTCCTGTATTTGACACTTATGTCAATGTTTGGTAAAATACATAAGTATGTAAAGGAGGCATTCCATGAATTTTGTTCTGATCGATGATATTGAACAGCACAACGAAACCCTTGCTGCCAAGGTGCTTTTGCTTTGCGAAAAAAGGGGTTGGCATGGATGTATCTCCCTGAAAACCACCAATGCGCAGGATGTGGCTGATTATGCCGCCGCTTGCACGGAGCCCACTGTTTACTTTATGGATATTGAGCTGGGCAAGAATGAAACATCCCTGCCCTTGCATGCTATCATTCAAAAGAGCCGGGTGCAGAGCTATATCATCTATGTGTCCGCCCATTCCCAGTACGCCATGGAATGCCTGCACACCCATGCTTTCGATTTTCTGCTCAAACCCCTGTGCGATGCGCAGTTGGAAGATTGTCTTTCTGCCGTGATGAAAGCCCAGACAAAAGAAGAAAAGCAGTATTTTCTGCAGGTGCATACAGGCAGCCGCACCATCATGGTAGACCCGGAACAGATTCTTTATTTCTCCCGGGATCGGATGACCATCCGCCTGCACGCCGCAGACGGCAGCACGCTGGAATGGCGTGAAAGCTTTGATCATCTGCTGAACCGCCTGGCAACGAAGGATTTTTTCCTTTGCCACCGCAGCTATGTGGTCAATCTGCGCCGGATGACGAAAATAGACTGGGAAAACGATCAGATTTACCTGGATGGCCATACGGTTCTTCCCGTATCCCGCCGCCGCACGGCTGAACTGAAAACTGTGCTGAAGCAGCTGGAGGAAGCGGTATGACGGCAGAAGGGCTGCATTTTCTGTATGCGTTTGCAAGCCTTCTGGTTATCTGCGCACTCACAACGCTTACGTGTTGCCTGGTTTCCGGTGAACCCATCCGGCTGAAAACGTTTATGAAAGTGTTCGGCATCCTGTGGCTGGTGCTGATCATCAATATCTTCACGCTGGATATGGATTCGCCGCTGAAGATGATCTTTGCGGTGCTGGGCATTCTGGCTTCCTACCTGCTCATTTATCGCTTCAGGGGGCGCAAGCTGATCCTGCGCACTTTCACCGCTATGGCCATTGAATTTGGCGGCGATATGTTTACCGGCTTTGCTTTTCTGAACCTGTTTGATTCTCAGACCGTGGCCGCCATGCGCTATATGACAGCACCCAGTACCATTCTGCTGCAAGCAGTCTGCGGCGGCAGCATGGTGTGTTTTGCCATGCTGTACCGGATGATACTGGCTTTCTTCCAGCACCGGCGGATTAACCTGCACCTGGGGTACCTTTTGCGGCCGGCTTTCCTGATGGGTATTGTGTGCATGGTGTATGTGAATGCTTTCCGCCACGCCACCCAGACGGATCAGGTGTTGCGTTTCCAGCAGATGCTGCCGGATTTCATTATTGCATTTTTGCTGTTGGTCATCGGCGTGACCTATGTGCTGCAGGATATACGGGCGTATAAACAGGCGGAAGAAAATAAATCCCTGCAGCATCAGCAGGAATTGCAGAATATTATTTTGCAGGATACCCGTGTGTTCCGTCACAATATTTCCATTCTGCTCTATGGCTTTCAGGGCACCCTGCTCAGCGGGGATCTGGATGCCATCAAGGCATATTATGAAAACATGACCACCGCCTGCCAGATGATCAATAATGAAAACGTTTCAGCGCTGCAGCGGGTGCCCTCCGCTGCCGTCAGCACATTGCTTTTGCACAAAGTGCACGCAGCCAGCGAAGAAAAGCTGCCCATGTTCATCACCGTGGATGAAGATATCCGCTGGTTTGGCTTCAAGGATGAAGAAATGGTGCAGGTGCTGGGCATCCTGCTGGATAATGCCATGGAAGCCGCCCGGGAATCGGCTGCGCCCTTTGTGAGCTTTGAAGCCCGGAATGTGGAGGATGCCTTGTCCATCACCATCCGCAATACCTGCGGCGGCGAAGAAATGCCGGTGTTCACTTCAGAAATGGCCAGCTCCAAAGAAGGCCACGAAGGCCTGGGGCTGAAAAGCCTGCGCAAGATAATCAAAAAGCACAATCATATTCTTTTCAACCTCTATACCCGGGGGCGGTATGTGGAGGCCAGCCTGATGATTTACAAGGGGTAAGCCTTGGGGCAGGGGGAATTTTCCCGGAAATTCAGACGGAGGACGGCCGTTTTTCAATCACCGTATCCAATATAGAAAAAAGGTTTGCAGCTTCCTTGTGGAAGCTGCAAACCCTTTTTTGATTGAAAATGGTTCGGGGAAATGTTGCAGATGATCCTTGAGAGGACTCTGTTTCGCTGCGGTGTGCGGGGCAGGGCCAAGGGTTCCTTTGGTCGTTTACGCCGCTTCCCGGGGGGTATCAAACTGGGCGTGGTACAGTTCGTAATAGGCGCCTTTCTTTTCCAATAGCTCCTGATGCGTGCCGCTTTCCACAATGTGGCCTTTATCCATCACCAGGATGCAATCGGCGCCGGTGATGGTGGACAGGCGATGGGCAATGATGAAGCAGGTGCGGCCTTTCATCAGTTGCAGCATAGCATCCTGAATGCGCTTTTCGGTCTGGGTATCCACGTTGGAGGTGGCTTCGTCCAGAATCAGCATGGGGGAATCAATCAACATGGCCCGGGCAATGGTGAGCAGCTGTTTTTGTCCTTTGGAAATGCTGTTGCCGCTGCCGGTGACGACGGTATCGTAACCCTTGGGCAGGGACAGGATCATTTCATGGATGTGGGCGGCCTTGGCGGCGTTTTCCACATCTTCCCGGGTGACGCCGTCCCGGCCGTAGGCAATGTTTTCAAACACTGTGCCGTCAAAGAGCCAGGTATCCTGCAAGACCATGGTGAACTGCCGGCGCAGTTCGTCTCGTTTCAGGGAGCGGATGTCCTGGCCGTCCAGGAGAATCTGCCCTTCCGTCACGTCGTAAAAACGCATCAGCAGGTTGATCATGGTGGTTTTGCCGCAGCCTGTTTCCCCCACGATAGCCATCACTTTTCCGGGAGCAGCCTCGTAATCGATGTGGTGCAGCACGGTATGGCCTTCCTCATAGCCGAAGGAAACGTCTTGAAAGCGGATGTGGCCGTTGCAGTGGGGGATGGCTTTGGCATCCGGGGCATCGGCCGGTTCTTTGGGCAGGTCCAGCAGGCCCAGCACCCGTTCCGCAGCCGCCAGGGTGGACTGGATTTCTGCCAGAATATTGGCAAATTCATTGATGGGGCCGGAAAATTTCCGGGAATAGAGCACAAAGGAACTTACGTCGCCCAGTTGGATATCGCGGGCCATGTACAAAAGGGCGCCGAACACGCTGACGGCGGCCAGGGACAGATTGTTGATCAGGTTCACCGTGGGGCCGGTGACGGCGGCGGTGTGATCGGCATGCCAGGTGGCATGGACGGCGTTATCGTTGTGGTAACGGAAGCGATCGTTGAATTCATCTTCCTGATGATAGGCGCGGATGGTTTTCATGCCGCTGACGGCCTCTTCCGAATAGCCGTTCATGGCGCCCAGCATGCGGCTGCGCCTGGAAAACAGGGGCCGCACGATTTTTGCGCGCCATCTGGTAATGGCAATGGACAGCGGAATGGTGACGGCAAAGACCAGCAAAAGCTGGGGCGCAATGGATACCATCATGATGAAGGAACCCACCACCGTCACAAAGCTGGAAATGATCTGGGTCAGATCGGTGGACAGGGTAGCACCCACGGTATCCACGTCGTAGGAGAGGATGGAGAGCACATCGCCTGTCTGATGGGTATCGAAGAAAGAAATGGGCAGCCCGGTCAGGTGATCGAACAGGTCCTTTCGCATCTTGTTTACCACATTCCGGCTCAGGCGGATCATGATGGCGGACAGGGCCCAGCCGATCAGCGACGATACGGCGGCCACTGCGATCATCAATATCACATACCGGATGACGATGGGAAACTGCACGCCGGTTTCGTTTTCAATGGCATTGATGGCGGCGCCGGAGAGCCGGGGCGATACCAGCCCCAGCAGATTGCCGACAATGGACAACAGTGCAGCGAAAACAATGATCCACCGGTATTTTTCCAGATAACGCCACAGCTTCATGAGCACCACGCTGGTTTTTTCCTTGGGTTTGGCAAAGGCAGGCCCCCGGCCTGCGCCTCGTCCTCCGTTCATGCGGCGTCACCTCCCAGCTGCAGTTCGCACAGTTCTTTATACATGGGGCAGTTTTCCATCAGTTCCGGATGGGTACCCTTTCCGATGATGTGGCCTTTATCCATCACCAGAATCAGATCGGCTGCCATCACGGCGGAAACGCGCTGGGCTACAATCACGGTGGTGGCCAGGCCATGGCGTTCCCTGAGGGCATGGCGCAGTTCACGGTCGGTGCGGAAATCCAGGGCGGAGGAACAGTCGTCAAGCAGCAGAATCCGGGGATCGCCGGCTAACGCCCGGGTGATCAGCACCCGCTGCTGCTGGCCGCCGGAGAGATTGCGCCCTTTTACATTCAGTTCAAAATCCAGTCCGCCTTCTTTTTCATGGATGAAGGCAGCCTGGGCGCAGTCAATGGCATCCAGCATGGCATCTTCCTGAATGTCCCGGCCGAAACGGATGTTTTCCCGGATGGTATCGGCCATAAGGAAATCGTACTGGAATACCACGCCCAGCCGGCTGTGCAGTTCCTCCTTGGTGAGGGATTGAATGGGCTTGCCGTCGATGCGGATTTCCCCTTCATCGGCATCATACTGGCGCATGAGCAGGGAAAGCAGGGTGGATTTGCCGCTGCCGGTGGGGCCGATGATGCCCAGGGTTTGCCCATGGCCGACGGCGAAATGCAGGTCACTTATATTATTATAGTTTTTGTTGTAGGAGAAGGACACATGGTCGAATACCAGATGCTCCTTTTCTTCCGTCTGGTCGGCTTCCTGCTGTTCCAGATCGTTTTCCATCAGCAGCACTTCCTCAATGCGCTTTGCGCTGGCGCTGCCTTTGGAATACATGACAAAAATACGGGTTACCATCAAAAGGGCGTTGAGAATGATGGTCACAAAAGACAGGAAGGAGATGATTTTACCGGGGCCGGTGATCTTCATATCCACCCGATAAGCACCCACCAATACCACAAAGGCCAGGCTGGCGTTGAGGATAAAACTGGTCAGGGGGCTTACCCGGGCCATGGTCAGATCCGCCTTACGCTGGCGGGCAGCCAGTTCGTCGTTCACTTCGCCGAAAGCGTCCTGTTCCCATTTGGTACGGGAAAGGGCGCGGACCACCCGGGCGCCGGCCATATTTTCCTGTACCTTGCGCACCATTTTGTCCTGCCCTTCCTGCACCCAGGTAAACAGTGGCACGCCCTTTTTGGAACTCCAGATCACCGTTCCGGCCAAGAGGGGAAGGGTGGCAATGAGCACCAGGGTCAATACCGGTTCCATAACCAGGGATACAATGATGCCGCCGATCAGCAGCATGGGCGCGCGGACGCCCAGCCGCTGCATGCGGTCGATCATGTTGTGCACATTATAGGTATCGCTGGTGAGCCGGGAAATGAGGGAAGCATCCGTCAGACGATCCTGCTGGGCGGCGGACAGGGTGCTGATGCGCTGGAACAGATCTTTGCGCATGGTGCGGGTAATCTCTCTTGTGATATTGGTGGACATGCGGTTGGCGCAGCAATTGCCCAGCCATGCCAGGAGGGCAAAAACCACCATCAGCCCGCCCATCAGCCATACGCCCTTTTCTCCGCCGGGACGCCGGGCATAATCGTCGATGATGACGGAGAGCATGGCCGGAAGAAACAGTTCAATCACCGTGCCGGAAATTTTGATCAGCATCTGCAGGCTGATGCGCCGGATATAAGGTTTTATGTATTTTGCAATGGTGCGCACGGCCCGTTTCCTCCTTTCACGTATTGCTCGGCTTTTTCGGCCATTCGGCCCATCAGGACCGAAAGCTGCTGCTTTTCTTCTTCGGAAAAGTCTTCCGTCAGGTAGCGGCTCCAGGCCCCGTAGCAGCCGTAAATCCGCTCTTTCAAAAGAAGCGCTTTTTCGGTGGGGTAGAGGAGCAGGCTCCGCTTATCTCTGGGGTCGGACTTGCGTTCCACATAGCCCTTTTCTTCCAGGAGGGCAAGCTGCCGGGTAACGGAGGATTTATTCACATTCAGCTGCCGGGCCATTTCTTCCTGGGACAGGCCGGGGCTGCGGTACAGGGCGGTCAGGTAGGGCGTCTGGCAGCCGGAAAGCCCGGTGTCCATGAGCTCTTTATCCCGAAAACGCAGGGAACAGCGGTAGGTCACTGCAATTTGCCGCATAAAGGGGTGCATAGGTTCACTGCCTTTCTTCTGAATCGTTGCGCATGCAACTATTTTACCGCGGAAGAAGGGTTTCGTCAACTGTTGCACATAAAAAGCAGCCTGCTGCTTGCAGGCTGCCACAGGCGAGAAAAAGGGGAATTACTTGTTCACCAATGCCAGAACTTCCTCGGCGTTGGTGTCCGGCTTTACTTTGGGCAGGATGTGGGTGATTATGCCGTTTTCATCCATGATAAAGGTGGTGCGCACCACGCCCATGCTCACTTTGCCGCACATTTTCTTTTCCTGCCAGACGCCGTAGGGTTCAATGGCCTTGCGCTCCGGGTCGGCCAGGAGCACAAAGGGCAGATTGTATTTTTCCGCAAATTTCGCATGGGAAGCCACCGAATCCTTGCTGATGCCGATCACGGCGATATCCTGCCGGCGAAAATCTTCATAGGCTGCGGCAAATGCGCAGGCTTGTTTTGTGCAGCCGGGGGTGTTATCCTTGGGATAAAAATAGAGTACCACTTTCTTACCCAGAAAATCGGAAAGACGCACTTCCTTTCCGTGCTGATCCTGTAATGTAAAATCCGGAGCTTTCTGACCCAGCATTTTGTAAACCTCCCTGAAGTGAATTTCTTTACTGACATTTTCTATATACCCCGGTTTTCGGCCTTTCAAACAGAAAAAAACAGCACCTGTATGTTCACAGGCGCTGCTGGATCAGTTTTCGTCATCTTCCGTTTTTTCTTCCGGCAGCTGCCCCGTGGCTGCAGCCAGCGCCCTTTCCACCAATGCCATTTTTTCAGGCGGCAGGGTACCCAGATGCTTGATCAGCCGGCTTTTTTCCACCGTACGCACCTGTTCACACAGGATGATGGAGGGTTTTGTGATGCCGCCCTGGGGCGGAGCCACCGGCACATGGGTGCGCAGGGGTTTTTTGCCGGTGCGGGAAGTGAGGGGCAGGATGATCACCGTGGGGCTGAACCGGTTGCCCAGGTCGTTCTGTATCAGGAGCACCGGGCGTTTACCGCCCTGTTCCGAGCCGATCACCGGATCCAGATCGGCAAAATATATGTCACCGCGTTTCACGCTTGTTCACACTCCGATGGCGACAGCCAACGGGCGGCTGCCGCCGCTGATGGGGTTCCCATATCAGCGTATGATCAGCGGGAAAACAGGGTGAAAAAAAGCGCTTCCGTATTCCGGAAACGCTTCGGGTGATTATTTGTCCAGAATCCTGCTGAGGAATTCCCGGGTGCGCTGCTGCCTGGGATTCGTGAAAATTTCTTCCGGCGATGCATCTTCGGCAATCACGCCCTGATCCATGAAGATGACGCGATTGGAAACATCCCGGGCAAAGCCCATTTCGTGGGTCACCACCAGCATGGTGAGGCCGCCTTCGGCCAGGTCCCGCATGACGGAAAGCACTTCGCCCACCATTTCGGGGTCCAGGGCAGAGGTGGGTTCGTCAAAGAGGAGGATTTCCGGATCCATGGCCAGGGCACGGGCGATGGCCACACGCTGCTTCTGGCCGCCGGAAAGCTGGGAAGGCCTTGCGTTCATGTAAGGCGTCATGCCCACTTTTTCCAGGTATGCTACGGCCCGTTCCCGGGCTTCCTTTTTGCTGCGCTTCAGTACCAGCGTCTGGCCGATGATGCAGTTATCCAGGGCGCTCATGTTGCTGAAGAGATTGAAGGATTGGAACACCATGCCCACTTTGCTGTGGTATTCCGCCCGGTTCAGCTGTTCTGCATCTTTGCCGTGATAGAGGATTTGGCCGGCCGTGGGTTCTTCCAGGTAATTGATGCAGCGAAGCAGGGTGCTCTTGCCGGAGCCGGAGGCGCCGATGATGGAAATCACATCGCCTTTGTTTACGGAAAAGGAGATGTCTTTGAGCACCTGATGCTTGCCGAAATCCTTTTTCAGGTTCTGCACCTGAAGGATGTTCATGGACACATTATTCTTTTCAGTCATGGGGCACCGCCTCTCCCTGCTCTACTTTGATGGAAGCATCCGACGCGCTCTGGCTGCCGTAGATGGTGTAATGCTTGCCGCCGTCCATTTTCTTTTCCAGCAGGCGAAGGAGCCGGGTGGTGGTGAAGGTAAGCACAAAGTAAATGGCAGCGATGATGGCGAATACTTCAAAGTACCGCAGATAAGTGCCGGCAGCAGATTTGCCCACGAAGAACAGTTCGCTCACGGCAATTACGTTCAGCACGCTGCTGTCTTTGATGTTGACCACAAATTCATTGCCGATGGAGGGCATAATATTGCGCACAGCCTGGGGCAATACCACATGCACCATGGATTGCCAGTGGGTCATGCCGATGGCATGAGCGCCTTCTTTCTGGCCCTTATCCACGCTGATGATGCCGCCGCGGATGATTTCTGCCATATAAGCGCCGGTATTGATGGAAATGATGAAGATGGCGGCAAACAGCGTATCCATATTGATGCCGACCATGGCGGAACCGTAATAGATCACCATGGCCTGTACAATCATGGGTGTGCCGCGGAAAACCTCAATATACACATTCAGAATGAAACCGACGGTTTTCAGCAGGATTTTTTTGAAGATATTGTCTTTCTTATTGACGGGAATGGTGCGCACAATGGCTACCAATAAACCCAGCAAAAAGCCCAGCACCGTACCGCTGATGGCAATCAACATGGTATAGCCGGCGCCCTGCAGAAACAGGGAACCGTAACTGTCCAGCAAATAGGCGATCCACCCGAAAAAGTCATTGCCTACCGGTCTTTGCATAAAAAACTGCTCCTTTTGGTACAGCATGCGGACGGAAGAAATTCCTTCCGTCCGCATGTGGAATTTGATTTTATTCGGCCAGGGGCTGACGCACCTTGGCGTCATTCATCATCTGTTCCCGTTCAGCCTGGGGAATCTGCGCCAGTGCGGCGTTGATATCGCCGGTGAGGGGGCTGCCCTTCTTCAGGCCAACGGCGATGGAAACGTCCGCTTCGCTGGCCACAAAGCCCTGACCCTGTTCGAATACGATGTAGGTCAGATCCGGGTTGGCAATGCAATCGGCTTCGGCGCCGGGCTTTTCAGCCACATAGCCGTCCACCGTGCCGGACTGGGTGGCAACGATCATGGCGGGGAAGGTATCCAGGGCCAGAGACTGCTTCACGCCGGGGATCTGGGGGATCACGGAATAGTGGAAGGTGTTCAGCTGGCCGGTGATGGTGGCGCCGGACAGGTCGGCCAGGGTCTTGGCGGAGGCATAGGGGCTGTCCTTCTTCACCACAACCACCAGTTCACTGGTGTAATATGCATCGGAGAAATCCAGGGTGGCCTTACGGTCTTCCGTGGGGCTCATGCCGGCAATGATGGCATCCAGCTTGCCGCTGACAACGCCCATGGGCAGGCCGTCCCATTCGGTCTTGACAATCACCAGTTCCATCCCCATGCTTTCGGCTACTTTCTTGGCAATCTGAACGTCATAGCCGTCGGCATAGCCCATGCCGCCTTCGATGGGCACGGTGTATGCGGAGGGTTCGGTCTGGGTCCAGTTAAAGGGAGCATAGTTGCATTCCATGCCCACCCGCAGCACCTTTTTGGTTTCGGCGGCGGTATTGGCGGCAGGTTCTTCCTGCTTGGCGCAGGCGCACAGGCCTACGGCCAGGGCAACCAGCAGGATAACGGCGACGATCTTCTTCAGGTTCTTCATGTGTCTTCTCCTCCTCAAAATAAAAGAACTGCGAGGCCTCAAAGACGCCCGCAGCTTTATCTGCATGATAATGTTGCGAATAGCGCCCCACGGGATTTTCCCGTGACAGTCGGAGAGATATTTTCCCTTCGCCCAACACCGGCTTAGCTGATCACCGGCATTTCGGCAGCTTTCCCTTTCCCATGCCCTTCGTTGCCTTCAGCAGGCTCCGGGCCGGTACTTTTGATCGCTGCGCCTCTATTCTATGCAGCAAAAGCAATTGCTTTCGCCGATTTATGCCCTTATTCTACACAATTTTTCCTGTAAGTCAAGCGTGTTTTGGATGAAGTACAATAAATGTACATGATTTGAAAATCCATATGCTCATTTTCCCAGCGTTTCCCTGCGGTGGCTGTCGCTGTTGCGGATGAGGCGGCCGCCTTTTGCAAGGATATATTGCTGAAGGGAGGGGGCCGGGTAGGGAGTGGTGCGTAACCCCCGGCTGATGGCGCCGTTGTTGATTTCAAACAGCTGACAATGGGGCAGGATGGCATCCACCGCCTTTTTCCAGGCGGCTATGTACCGGGGGTGGGTTTCATCAAAAAGGGGCGTTTGTTCCTGAAATTTGGTGATCAGGTCAAAATGTCCGATAATATCTGCGCCGGTATCCTGCACAATGGTGGAAACTTTTTCGTAATAGGCTTCGATCAGGGCATAAATATCGCCGCCAAAGTATGTATCGGCACCGGCTTTCAGCTTTTCTGCCGTCCAGTCGATGGAAACATGATGCCCGTCTGCCATTTCCAGATAGTGCACCGAACCAATGCGATAATCCAGCGGGATGCCTGGCTCGAAGGACAGGCTATCCATTTCCAGCCCCAGATAGAGGGTGATCTGATCTTTGTATTTTTCCTTCAGGCGAAGGATTTCTGCCGCGTATTCCGGCAGCTTTTCTGCTTTCATGGCGCATCCGTCGTCAAAATCCATGGGGGCATGATCGGAAAAACCCAGATAATCAAAGCCCTTTTCGATGGCAGAGAGCACCATTTCTTCCGGCGTATTTTTCCCATCGCTGAAGAGGGTGTGTACGTGCAGATCACCTTTCATCAGGTCATTTTCTCCTGCTTTACTTTTTTGTCGATCACGTGGCGGCCGGCCAGTTCCTTGTGGATATCTTCCAGGGAAATGCCCTGCTGCAGCATCAGCACCATCACATGGTAGCAAAGGTCCGCAATTTCGTAGATGGTTTCTTTTTTATCGTCGGCCTTGGCGGCGATGATCACTTCCGTGCATTCTTCGCCCACTTTTTTCAGGATCTTGTCCAGGCCCTTTTCGAAAAGATAGGTGGTGTAGCTGCCTTCCTTCTTTTCCACCTTGCGGCCGTAGAGCATATCCATCAACTGTTCCAGGGAAAATTCCTGCCGTTCATCGCTTTCCCACACCGGGGCGGTGAAGCAGCTGTCGGTGCCCATGTGGCAGGCCGGGCCGTCCTTATCCACTACCACAACCAATGCGTCCTTATCGCAATCGGCGGTGATGGATACGATGTGCTGGTAATTACCACTGGTTTCGCCCTTCAGCCACAGTTCCTGCCGGGAACGGCTGTAGAAGCAGGTGAGGCCCTTTTCCATGGAAATCTGCAGGCTTTCTTTGTTCATGTAGGCCAGGGTCAGCACTTTCTTGGTGATGCTGTCCACCACAATGGCGGGGATCAGGCCTTTTTCGTCAAATTTCAGTTCGTTGATATTCAGCATCTGTTACACGCTCCTTCTGCTGGGGATACCCATTTTATGCATTTCTTCTTTCAGATCGGCAATTTTCACTTCACCAAAGTGGAAAATGGAAGCAGCCAGGCCGGCATCCACCTTGGGCAGGGATTGAAACAAGGTGATGAAATCTTCAATCTTCCCTGCACCGCCGGAGGCGATGACGGGTACGGACACCACGTCGCACACCTTTTGCAGCATATCCAGGTCAAAGCCCAGCTTCACACCGTCGGTATCGATGGAATTGACCACAATTTCCCCGGCGCCCCGGTCCACGCATTCTTTGATCCATTGAATGGCTTCCATGCCGGTGTTTTCTCTTCCGCCTTTGGCAAAAATGCGGAACACGCCGTCTACCCGCTTCACGTCCACGGACAGCACCACGCACTGATCGCCGTACAGCCTTGCGGCTTCATCGATGAGGGAAGGGTTCCGGATGGCACCGGAATTGACGCTCACCTTATCGGCGCCGCAGCCCAGCACCCGTTCAAAATCCTGAACCGTATTGATGCCACCGCCAACGGTGAGGGGAATGAACACATTTTTCGCTGTTTCGCACAGGATATCGGTGAAAAGCTTGCGGCCGTCGCTGGATGCGGTGATATCGTAAAACACCAGTTCATCCGCGCCGTTGGCGCTGTAATACTTGGCCATTTCCACGGGAGAAGAAAGGGTGCGCAGCCCTTCAAAATTGACCCCTTTCACCACCTGGCCGTCCCGCACGTCCAGGCAGGGGATAATGCGTTTTGTAATCATTTTGCCACCTCGATCGCTGCTTTCAGGTCGATGGCGCCGGTGTAGTAGGCCTTGCCGATGATGGCGCCGTACAGATCCATTTTCCGCAGGGCGTTCACATCCTCCATGGAGGAAACGCCGCCGGAAGCGATGATCTGCATGCTGAACTTTTCGGAAAGCTCCTTGTACAGTGCCCGGTTGGTGCCCTGCATGGCGCCGTCTTTGGAAATATCGGTGCAGATCATGGTTTTCACGCCGATTTTCTGCATCTTTTCGCAGAAATCAAAGGCATTCCACGGACTTTTTTCCGTCCAGCCCCGGATGGCCACATAGCCGTCCTTGATATCGATGCCCACGGCAATTTTATCGCCGTATTTCTGTATGGCTTTTTCCACAAATCCTTCTTCCGTTACGGCGGCGGTGCCCAGAATCACCCGGTCAATGCCGGAAGAAAGGTAAGTATCAATCACTTCCATGGTGCGGATGCCGCCGCCCACTTCCGTAAACAGCCCGGTTTCCTTTTTGACGTCCACGATCACGGAAAGATTGGGGGTGGTGCCGAACTTGGCCCCTTCCAGATCCACCAGATGGATGCAGGAAGCGCCGGCTGCTTTGAACGCCCGGGCGACTTCCACCGGGTTTTCGCTGTACACGGTTTTCTGGGCGTAGTCGCCTTTATACAGGCGCACGGCCTGCTTTTCGTATAAATCAATGGCAGGGTAGATCAGCATGTGTATCCTCCTTCCATTTCGCAGAAAGCCCGGAGAATGGCAAGGCCCACGTCGCCGCTTTTTTCCGGGTGGAACTGGCAGCCCATCACATGACCCCGGGCCACGGCAGCGGTGATCTGCGCGCCGTATTCGCAGGAGGCGATCAGGCTGTTCTCGCAGCCGATGGCGGCATAGGAATGGACGAAATACACGCAGTCCCCTTCGTTGATGTAGCGGAACAGGGGATGCTTTTCCCCGTGGAATTGAAGGGCATTCCAGCCCATGTGGGGCACTTTCAGATCGGCAGAAATCCTGTCTTTGATGGGGCATACACTGCCTTTCAGCAGCCCCAGCCCCTGATGCTCGCCGTATTCGTAGCTCTTTTCAAACAGCATCTGCATGCCCAGGCAAATGCCCATGAGGGGCTTGCCTTTTTTTACTTCTTCTTTCAAAAGCACGTCCAGCTGCAAATCCCGCAGTTTTTTTGCTGCATCTTCAAAAGCGCCCACCCCGGGCAGGATGACCCGGTCGGCGTTGCGGATCTCCTGCGCATCCCGGGTGACGATCACATCCGCGCCGATGGCCGCAAAGGAACTTTTCAGGCTGAACAGATTGCCCACGCCGTAATCAATGATGGCGATCATGCTAACACTCCTTTGGTGGAGGGGATTTCATTGGCAAATTCGGGATCAATGGCACAGGCCATGCGCAGGCACCGGCCCACGGCTTTGAACGCCCCTTCGATGATGTGGTGGCTGTTTTTGCCGTCCAGCTTGCGGATGTGCAGGCTGCAGGCAGCCTGACGCACAAAACCCAGGAAAAATTCTTCCACCAGTTCGGTATCGAAAGTGCCCACCTTTTCCGTGGGGATTTCCAGCAGGAAGCCCAGATGAGCCCTTCCGGAAAAATCCACCGCCGCCAGAATCAGCGTTTCATCCATGGGCAAAACGATATCGCCGTAGCGGTGAATGCCCTTTTTATTGCCCAGTGCATCATAGAATGCTTTGCCCAGGGCAATGCCGATATCTTCCACCGTATGGTGGTCGTCCACATAGGTATCGCCGTTGCACTTCACCGTCAGGTCAAAACGACCGTGGGAGGCAAACAGCGTCAGCATATGATCCAGAAAACCAACGCCGGTGTCGATCACGCTTTTGCCGGTGCCGTCCAGATTCAGGGATAATTGTATCTTGGTTTCCAGCGTGTTGCGTTCCAGACTCACTTTTCGCATAGCAGGACCTCCAGCGTTTGAATGAGGGTTTCCATTTCTTCTTTGCTGCCGATGGTGATGCGGTTAAAATCGGTGATCCTTGCATCGTCAAAATGCCGCACCAGAATGCCTTTTTCCTTGAGGGTCAGGTACAGATCCTTGCCGGAAATCTTCGGATGCCGGGCAAAGAGGAAATTGGCGGCGGAGGGCAGGGTTTCAAACCCCAGCCGTGCCAGTTCCTTTTCCGTCCAGGCACGGGTTTCTTTAATCTGCCGGCAGCAGGACATGAAATACACTTCATCCGTCAGGGCACCAATGCCGGCGGCCATGGTGACGGAATTGATGTTGTAGGGGTTGGTGGAATAGCGCAGGGTGTTCAGATCCTGGATCAGGGCTTTGCAGCCAAAGCCCATGCCAAGCCTTGCGCCTGCCAGATTCCGGGATTTGGAGAAGGTCTGGGTCACCAGCAGATTATCGTATTTGTGGATCAGGGAAACGGCGCTTTTGCCGCCGAAATCCACATAGGCTTCGTCGATCACCACCACGTTGTCCGGGTTCCCCTGCACAATGCGTTCTATATCGCAAAGGGGCAGGGCGATGCCGGTGGGGGCGTTGGGGTTGGCGATGAAGATGGTTTTGCCGATGCCGACGTAATCTTCCACCCGAAGGGTGAAATCATCCTGCAGGGGAATGGTTTCATAGGGAATGCGGTTGAACGCCGCAAACACGGGATAAAAACCGTAGGTGATATCCGGAAACACCACCGGGTGCCGTTCATCGCAGAAGGCCATGAAAGCAAAGTTCAGGATATCGTCGGAACCGTTGGTGAACATCACTTCGTCTGCATCAATGCCGTATTTTTCCGCCGCCACCTTGCAGATGGACTGGCAGGTGGGATCGGAATACAGGTTCACGTTTCCGGCGGCCTGCCGGGCCATGCGCAGCGCAATGGGGGAAGGGGGATAGGGGGATTCATTGGTGTTCAGCTTGATGTAGGTACGTTCCCTTGGCTGTTCACCGGGGATATAGGGCGTTAATGCCGAAAATTTTTCCGAGAAAAAACGGCTCATGCTTCTTCCTCCGTGCGGATGATGGCGCTTTTGGCGTGGGCGGTGAGGCCTTCCTTGGTGGCGAAGGTGAATACATCCCTGGCTATGGCGGCCAGGGCATCCCGGGTGAAATAGGTGTACTGGGTTTTTTTCACAAAATCGTCCACACTCAGGGGGCTGGAAAATTTGGCCGTGCCGCCGGTGGGCAGGGTGTGGTTGGGGCCGGCAAAATAATCGCCCAGGGCTTCGGGGCAGTTGCGGCCCATGAAGATGGAGCCAGCGTGCCGGATGGCGTCCAGATAATCGAAAGGATTATCCACGCACAATTCCAGGTGTTCCGGGGCAATTTCGTTGGCAATTTCGATGGCGGCGTTCAGGCTTTCCGCCACGATGATCTTGCCGTTATCGTCAATGGAGGCCCGGGCAATGGCAGCACGTTCCAGCAGGGGAATCTGCACTTCCAGTTCCGCCTGCACGGCCTTGGCAAATTTCATGCAGTCGGTCACCAGCACGGCGCTGGCCATCATATCGTGTTCGGCCTGGGAAAGCAGGTCCGCCGCGATGTGCCGGGGGTTAGACTTTCCGTCGGCCACGATCAGGATTTCACTGGGGCCGGCGATCATATCGATGGATACCAGGCCAAACACCTGCTTCTTGGCTTCCGCCACATAAGCGTTGCCGGGGCCTACGATCTTATCCACCTTCGGGATGGACTGGGTGCCGTAAGCCAGGGCGGCGATGGCCTGAGCGCCGCCGGTTTTGAAAATCTTATCCACACCGGCTACCTGAGCAGCAGCCAGGATGTAGGGGTTCACTTTGCCTTCCTTGTTGGGAGGCGTGACCATCACCACTTCCTGCACCCCGGCAATCTTGGCGGGGATGGCGTCCATCAGCACGGTGGAGGGGTAGGCAGCGGTGCCGCCGGGCACGTACAGGCCGGCTTTGTCCATGGGAATCACCTTCTGGCCCATCACCACGCCGGGCTGCTCATTAATAATGAAGGAATTGCGCTTCTGCTTTTCGTGGAAGAGGCGGATGTTGGCGGCGGCTTTTTCCAGAATTTCATAGAATTCCGGTTCCACCAGCGCCTTGGCTTCTTCCATTTCGGCGGGGGAAACCAGCAGGGTATCAAGGTCAGCCTTGTCAAACTTCAGGCAGTATTCCTTCACGGCCTTGTCGCCGTTTTGACGCACGTTTTCAATGATGTCGGCAACAACCTGTTCAATATTCACTTTCGGCTGTACCCGGGCGAAAATTTCCGTATTGGGTACCTGGCCGTATTCCATCATCTTGATCATTTTATTTTTCCTCTCTGGCAGCCATAAAGCTGTCCATCATATTTTCAATCTGTTCTTTTTTGAATTTGCAGGCGGAACGATTGGCGATCATCCGGGCACTGATGGGCACGATGGTTTCAATCACTTCCAAATTATTTTCCTTCAGGGTGGCGCCGGTTTCCACAATATCCACAATCACATCGGAAAGGCCCAGAATGGGAGCCAGTTCGATGGAGCCGTTCAGGTGGATGATATCAATATCCCGGCCCCGGGATTGATAGAAGGTCCTGGCGATATTGGAAAATTTGGTGGCTACCCGCAGGGTACGGCTGGTATCGTCTTTGAAATCCTTGGGCCCGGCCACGGCCATGCGGCACTTGCCGGTATCCAGATCCATCAGTTCGTAGATGTCCGGCTGGTATTCCAGCAGAATATCCTTGCCGGCCACGCCGATATCCGCAGCGCCCCGTTCCACATAAATGGCCACGTCGCTGGGCTTCACCCAGAAATAGCGCACTTTCTTTTCCGTGTTTTCGAAAATCAATTTGCGGCTGGGCTCCAGAATTTCCGGGCATTCATAACCGGCCTGGGCAAAGAGCTTGTAGATTTTTTCGCCGAGGCGGCCTTTGGGCAGCGCTACGTTTACATAATCGTCATTGGCCTTTGCCTGGGTCTGGGGGTCATCCAGCCGGTCCAAGAGATCGGTATACACGGCAAAGCCGATGGCACGGGAGCGGCGATGCAGCTTTTTCATCAGCTTATCGTACTGGCCGCCGGAAAGCACAGCATCCGGAATGCCCTGAATGTAGCCCTTGAAGACAATGCCGTTGTAGTAGTTCACATCATCCGTCACAGAAAAATCAATGCGGAAGAAGGGGGCAAGCTGCGTCCGGGCAATCTTTTCCATCACACCGCAGAAAGCATCACAGGCGGCGGAATGGGGATAAAGGTCATGCAGGATGGGCAAAACGGCGGGGATTTCGCCGGCGGTTGCCACCAGCTTTTTCAGGGTATCCAGCGCTTCGCCGGCCGGGCAGATGCGGTCCATTTCGTGGAGATTACGTTCCGAAACGGCTTGATACAGCTGCTTCTTATCGGCGCCTGAAAGCCCCATGCTGTCAATGAGATCGGCGCTCAGGTCCAGGCAGGAAACGCTGAGCATGCTTTTTTCGGACAGGGCCTGCAGGCTTATAGCGGCCAGGGAAAGCACTTCCATCAGGTTTGCTTCGTCAATCTTGCCAAAGCATTCCAGGCCGGCCTGCATCATTTCCTTGAAGGACTGGGTGCCCCTGGATACCCGGTACACATTTTCGTTGTAATACACCTTCTGGGTTTCATCGGGCAGGTCCTTGCTGTTTTTGATAATGGAAAGGGTCACGTCGGGCTTGAGGGCCAGCAGCTTCCCATTGGTATCGGTGAAGGTGATCACATGATCGGAAAGCAGAAAGTCTTTATTTTTTGCATACAGATCATATTCTTCGAATTTGCTCATCCGGTAGGGCTGATAGCCGTTATTGGCATACAGGGCCCGCAGGGTGAAAATGATTTTTTCGCTGGTTTGCATGATGGCATCAAAATTCGGCATTATTGGTTCTCCTTCTCTTTCATCTGGTCAATGGCCTTGCGGTAGCCGCCGGCACCGTAATGCAGGCAGCGGTTCACCCGGCTGATGGTGGCGGTGGATACCCCCACTTCCTCGGCAATTTTCTGGTAGCTTTTGCCTTCGTCCAGTAAAATGGCGGTATCAAAACGCTGGGCCATATCCTGCAGTTCTTTGATGGTGCATAAATCTTCAAAAAAATGATGGCATTCTTCCGGATCTTTCAAAGCACAGATGGCTTCAAACAGCCGCTGTGTGGATTCATTATGTAAAGGATGCATAAGGAAACTCCTTTCAAAGAGAATACTTTGGCATTTTAGCACAGTAAAGCGGTGAAGTCAACAGGGAAATGAAAATATTTGGAGTGAAACAGAATCATTTTGACAATTATATGAAATGTGATAGAATAGCAGCGTTGTCATTTTGCAACAGGAGATGAAAAACGATGGAAAACCGTGAACGTTTATCTTCCCGGCTGGGGTTCATTCTGCTGAGCGCAGGCTGTGCCATCGGCTGCGGCAATGTGTGGAAATTCCCCTGGATGGCCGGGCAATACGGCGGCGGCATTTTCGTGCTGATTTATGTTGTTTGCCTGATCGTACTGGGGTTGCCGGTAATGGTGATGGAATTTTCCATGGGCCGGGCTTCTCAGGCAAGCCCCGTGCGCATGTATCAGAAGCTGGAAAAGAAGGGGCAGAAATGGCATGCCCACGGCTATCTGGCTCTGTTTGGCAATGTGTGCCTGATGAGCTTTTATACGGTAGTTGCCGGATGGCTGTTGTATTACTTTGTGCAGTTTGCCACCGGCCATGCCGGGCAGCTGTCCTTTGGCAGTATGCTGTCCAATACCGGCGTGAATATGGGCTACATGGCTGTGACCATTGTGCTGGGCTTTCTTTGCCTGTGCTTTAAGCTGCAGGGCGGTCTGGAACGGGTGACCAAGTATATGATGGTGGTGCTGCTGCTTTTGATGGTGGTGCTGGCCGTCAACAGCGCCACCCTGCCCGGTGCTGCGGAAGGGCTTTCCTTCTATCTGCAGCCGGACTTTGGTAAGATCAATGCCAATGTGATTGTAGCCGCCATGAACCAGGCCTTTTTCTCCCTGAGCCTGGGCATTGGTTCCATGGCCATTTTCGGCAGCTATATCGGCAAAGAACGTTCCCTCATGGGGGAATCCATCAATGTGATCTGCCTGGATACGTTTGTGGCGATCATGGCCGGTCTCATTATTTTCCCGGCTTGCGCTACCTATAATATCGAAGTATCAGCCGGCCCGGGGCTGTTGTTTGATTCCATGGCCACGGTGTTCAAAAACATGAATGGCGGCCGCATCTGGGGAAGCCTCTTCTTCCTGTTTATGGTGTTTGCGGCGTTTTCCACGGTGCTGGCGGTGTTTGAAAACATTCTGGCCTGCGTGCGGGAAATGACGGGCTGGAGCCGGCCCAAGGGCTGCCTTATCTGCGGCATCGGCCTGCTGATCACCTCCACCACCACGGCGCTGGGGTATAATGTGCTGAGTGATTTCCACCCCTTTGCCCCGGATTCCGCCATGCTGGATTTGTGGGATTTTATTGTCAGCTACAACCTTCTGCCCCTGGGCGCACTGATGTTTACCATCTTCTGCTGCAATAAGCGCTATGGCTGGGGCTGGGAAAACATGCTGCGGGAAGCCAATAACGGTAAGGGCCTGCAGGTGAAAAACTGGATGAAGCCCATTTTTTGCTATGTGGTGCCGGTGGCCATTGTCATCATTTATGTGATGGGTCTGGTCACGTTTAAATGGAACTGAAAAAAACAATAAAATTTCGTGGAAAAAAGTGTTGACAAATTTCCGAACTGTGCTATAATACTTCTTGTTCGACTGGGTGTAGCGCAGTTTGGTAGCGTGCTTGAATGGGGTTCAAGAGGCCGGAAGTTCGAATCTTCTCACCCAGACCATGAAAACGACTTGCTTTGGCAGGTCGTTTTTTGTTTCTGCTGTATGCGAAAAAACGGCAGCCGACTTTCGCAGGCGGCTGCCGTTTGTTTTTGTGGGATTACTCCATAACAAACTGGTTTTCGGCGCCGGGGGTGGGAACAAGGGTGAATTGCCAGTCTTTTTTATCCACCCGGGCGTAGGCGATGTCCTTTTCCTGAGCGTCGAAACTGACGATATCCAGAATCTCGCCCATGTAGCTGATAACCACCCGCTCGCCATCGGCGCTGAGCTTGAAGGACGTGTGCAGTTCCGTTTCGGTGACGGTATCATAGCCGGAGGCCAGCACGATCACATAGCCGTGGGCGGGAATGATCCAGTCCGGGAAGACGAACTTATCCAGGGTCTTTTTGCCGTCGGACAGGCACAGGCCTTTCAGGTTGATATCCTTGTCGGACGTGTTGTACAGTTCAATCCAGTCGGGGCTTTCGCCGTTTTCATCCTCAAAGGAATCGCCGTTGGATGCCACAAACTCGTTGATACGGATGCAGGAAAAATCCGGTTCTTCAGCGGTAGCACCGGCAAAGAGGCCACACAGCAGCACCGCACAGAGCAACAAAGCAATTGTTTTTTTCATTTTTTCATCCCTCCTTTCCTATCATATCATATTTTCTCAGAAAAAGAAAAGGGATAATTGTAAAAATCTCTTGCAGAATGGTCAAAAGATATCATATAATGGTAAAAAATGAACCGCGGAGGTTTTTATGCATCGTATACGGCTGATGAATGACGGTTGGCAGTTTACTGCTACGGAAATAGGTGTGTCTTACGAAAATGCGCTGCAAGAAGGCAATTGGCAGAGGGTGGATATTCCTCACGATTTTCTGATTGCCGATCCGAAAAATCTGTATAAAACCCAGACGGGCTGGTACCGCCGGGTATTGCCTGTGGCCAAAAAAGCAGGGGAAAGGTATATCCTCCGCTTTGACGGGGTGTATCAGGACAGCACGGTGTTTGTCAATGACATGCCCGTGATGGAATGGAAATACGGCTACTCCACCTTTGAAGCGGACATTACCCATGCCGTCAAGGACGGTGAAAACCTGCTGGTGGTGCGGGCGGTGCACCAGAGCCCAAACAGCCGCTGGTATTCCGGCGCCGGGATCTACCGCAATGTGTATTTCAAAACGGTGGACGCCGTCCGCTTTGCCTCGGACGGCATTTATGTAACCCCGGTGAAGGGGGATGAAGACTGGCAGCTGATCATCGACAGCGAAGTGCTGGCGGATGTTCCTTTTGCTGCAGAAATCACCCATACCCTGCTGGATGGAGAAGGAAAAAAGGTGGCTTCCTGCCGGGGGGAAACAACGGCGGAAGGCATTTTCACCCTGACCATGCGGGGGATTGACGCCCGTGTGTGGGATATTGAGGATCCTTATCTGTACACGTTGGTGTCGGAATTGAGGGCGGAAAACGCCGTCCACACCGTCAGCCAGCGCATTGGTTTCCGTACGGTTTTGATGGATGCGGAAAAAGGCTTTTTGCTCAATGGCCGGCATGTGAAGCTCCATGGGGTGTGCCTGCATCATGATCTGGGCGCGCTGGGCTCTGCCGTGAATCGGGAAGCTACCCGGCGCCAGCTTCAAATCATGCAGCGCATGGGGGTCAATGCCCTGCGTACTTCCCATAATATGCCCTCTGTGGAAATGATGGATCTGTGCGACGAAATGGGCATTCTGGTGGCCAGCGAAGCCTTTGATATGTGGGAAAGACCCAAAACCACCTATGATTACGCCCGCTTCTTCCCCGAATGGTACGAAAAGGATGTGGCAGCCTGGGTGCGCCGGGATCGCAACCGTTCCAGCGTGATCATGTGGTCCATCGGCAATGAAATCTACGACACCCATGCTTCCGAACGGGGTCAGGAAGTGACCCGTATGCTGAAAGCAGCCGTGGAAAAGAATGATTGGCGGCATCATGCTCCCTGCACCATCGGCAGCAATTATATGCCCTGGGAGGGCGGCCAGCGCTGCGCAGATATTGTGAAGGTGGCCGGCTATAACTACACCGAGCGGCTGTATGACGATCATCACGCTGCCCATCCGGACTGGTACATTTACGGCAGCGAAACTTTTTCCATTGTTCAGAGCCGGGGCATTTATCATTTCCCCCTGAGCACAGCCATTCTGGCGGATGACGATCTGCAGTGCTCCGCTCTTGGCAACAGCCGCACCAGCTGGGGCGCCAAGACCTACGAAAAGTGCATCACGGATGACCGGGACGCCGCTTTCTGCATGGGCCAGTTCATCTGGACGGGCATGGACTATATCGGCGAGCCTACCCCTTACCATACCAAGAATTCCTACTTTGGCACGGTGGATACCGCAGGCTTTGAGAAGGATGCGTTCTGGGTGTTCAAGAGCGGCTGGGATCATGATGCGGCGCCCTTTGTTCATATTTACCCCTACTGGGATTTCAATGAGGGCCAGCTGATTGACGTGCAGGTGGCTTCCAATGCACCCTCTGTGCGGCTCTCCCTGAATGGGAAAGGGATGGGTACCCAGCATTTTGACCGGCTGCATGGCAAGGAAATGGTGGCGAAGTGGCAATTGCCCTATGAAAAAGGGACGTTGCTGGCAGAAGGCCTGGATGCGGAAGGAAATGTGATTGCTTCCGAAATCCTCTCTTCCTTCGGCGATGCAGAAAAAATTTGCCTGGCTTGTGATAAGGATTCTCTGAAAGCGAACGGTGTGGACATGGCCTTTATCACCATTTCCATGCAGGATCAGGACGGCCATTCTGTGGCCAATGCCAATAACCGGGTGCGGGTGAAGGTGGAAGGCCCCGGCCGGCTTGTGGGCCTGGATAACGGCGATTCCACGGATTATGATCCCTGGAAGGGCACCAGCCGGCGCTTGTTTTCCGGCAAGCTGCTGGCTATGATTGCTGCCACGGAAGAAACCGGCGATATTGCCGTTACCGTGGAAAGTCAGGGCATGGCCAGCGAAACCCTGATTCTCCCTGCCGTTGCGGCGGAAAAGATCCCCGGTGTTTCCTGTACCTACCGCTGCCCTGAAAGCCCGGAAAACCGGGAAATTCCCATCCGCAAGCTTGCCCTGCACTGCGAGGGCGGAACGGTCCTTTCCAAAGAACGTTCTGCTTTTACCTGCACGGCAGAGATTTTCCCGAAAAATGCCACCTATGCCGATCTTTCCTGGCGCGTTACCACGCCGGAGGGCATCGATACCAATATTGCAGCCGTTGCATATGACGGCCATACCGCTACGGTCACAGCCCTTGGGGACGGGATGTTCTATCTGCGCTGCATGGCCAATAACGGCGGTGATCATCCGGAAATCATTTCCCAGATGGAATGCCGGGCGGAGGGTCTGGGCATGGCCAGCGTGAACCCCTATGAATTTGTGACCGGCGGCTTATACACCGTTTCTTACGGCGATGTGGGTACCGGGAACGAAAGAGGTCTGTGCCTGTCCGATCATGAAGAGAGCGCTGCAGGCTTTGAAAATGTGGACTTCGGCCCCATCGGCTCGGATGAAATCACCATTCCTTTCTTTACCCTCAATGATGCGCCCTATGATATTTCCCTCTATTCCGGGGATCCGTATCACGGCGGCATCAAGATTGGCGATTTTGTGTATCAGAAACCTTCCATCTGGAATACCTATCAGCCGGAAACCTACACCCTCAACGAGCGTCTCAAGGGCAAGCATGATCTGTTCATTCTGGGGCATAACAAGATGCACATGAAGGGCTTCGTCTTTAAAAAGTACGAACGGGCTTGGGAAACCGTGCAGGCGGCGGATTGCGATACGGTGTACGGCGATACCTTCGATAAGCGGGCGGATGGCGTATACGGCATCGGCAACAATGTGTCCCTGGTGTTTGACGGCATGAACTTTGGCAAAAACAATGGCGTGAAGCTCACCATCACGGGAAAGACCGCTCTGGAAAAGAACACCATCCATGTGCAGTTCCTCACGGCCGACGGCGAACAGCGGGAAATGGCGGAATTCACCCATGCGCCGGAATGGCAGGAGCAGACGTTCATCCTGCCTCCCGTGCCGGAAAAATGCAGTGTGGTTTTTATCTTCCTGCCCGGCTGCGCCTTTGATTTCAAGGCGTTCCGCTTTGAAAAACAGTAAAGTACCATATAGCAGGCAGCTGCCGTTCCTTCCGGAGGGCAGTTGCCTTTTTATATGTTCAAAAATTAATTATTTCGTAATAAAAACAAAATATTTAAGAAACAATTCTGCCTGTTGTCTTTTGATGTTTTATGGTACACTGATTATGTATAGCTGGAATTATATGTATACAAAATGGGAAAGCAAATGCGGCTTAGTATGCGGTGTTTCTTTGAAATGGCATCAAAAAAATTCCGGCGAGAACGCAAAAGGAAGGGAAGCAACATGAAAAAGCAGCGCAAACTGATTCTGATCCTGGCTGTTGTGATGAGCATTGCTCTTGCAGCCGGCTCCACCATGGCTTATCTGCAGGATACGGATGAAGACGTGAACGTGATGACCCTGGGCAATGTGTATATCGACCAGATCGAAAAGGAACGCATTGAACAGAGTGACGATAACACTTCGTCGGAAAACGTGAAGGATTTTGAAGATGACAAGCCCCTTTATCCCTATGTGGGTAAACTGGATTGGGCGGATGAGTATCAGAATTGGGAGACCGGCGGTTCCAATCAGCTCTTCACGGATGAAGTGAAGAATGTGCTTGACAAGTTTGTTTTTGTTAAGAACACCGGCAGCAGTGATGCCTATGTGCGCACCTGGTTTGCCTTTGAACAGGGCGATTATACCGAAGCCGAGCTGAATAAACTGCTGGGCATCAATTTCAATAAGAACCATTGGTCTTATGATATTGTCGCCAATAACGTTGAAATCGGAAACGGTAAGTATCAGATTGTTGTAGCTACGTATCTGGGCAATGCCGGTGAAGACAAGAGTGTGCATCCCGATGGCGTTCTGGCCAGCGGTGAAACCACGCGTCCCAGTCTGCTGCAGGTGTATCTGGACAAGACGGCTGGCAACGAAGAAGTAAAAAATCTGGACAGCAACGGCAACGGCAAGTATGATATTCTGGTTGTGTCCCAGGCTGTGCAGACTGCAGGGTTTGACAATGCTGAAACTGCATTGAATGCTGCTTTCACCAATGAATATCCTTTTGCGGATGATATGGTTGAAAAAGAAGAAGCGGAAAAAGAATTTAATGCTACGCATCCTGTGGAATACAATGGCGTTCGATATGCCACTTTGCAGGAAGGCGTGAATATGGCTGAAGCAAACGGTGGCGGCACTGTGAAGGTATATGCTTCCTTGAAGGAAGCTTCCACCGTGGAAATTCCCGCAGGCTTGAGTTTGACGATTGAAGGCGCAGGTAATACCGTATCTCGTGCGGACGGATTCACGGGTGATTTGATTAAAGTTGAAGGCAATGTGAAACTGACGTTGAAGAACGTCGTTCTGGATGGCGGCGCTGTATGGACGGGGGATGCAGACGAAACGTTGAAGCGTGGCACAACCAATACGGGTACGGTGGCTACCGGTGCGCTGATTGTTACAGAGCCAAATAAATCGAATATTGAGATTGTATTGGATGCAGGCACTGTGCTGCAAAACAATGATGGTGCTGCCGCAGTGAATCCCGGAACGCGTGCCGGTAATACTTTAACACTCAATCAGGCCAAGATTGTTAACAATTCTTCCGGTGCCGGTGCCATTTGGGGCGGCGGTCACATTACGGTAAATGAAGGATCCCAGATTAACTATAACTCCTCCACTGGCATAGCCGGCGCCATTCGTATGGTGAGCAACTGTAATCTGACCATGAACGGCGGCGAAATCAGCAATAATAAAGCTGCTGGTGATGGCGGTGCCATTTGGGGCTATGGTTCTTCTACCTACACTCTCAATGGCGGTGAAATGGCGAACAATGCATCTGCCGGAACCGGCGGTGCGATCTATCTCGGCACTTATTCTGTGATCAACATCAGCGAAGATTTTGAATTGTATGGCAATAAGGCAGCTAATTCCGGTGCCATTCGGTTCACTGACCATTCTTCGCTCACCATGACTGGCGGTAAAATCTATGGAAACACCCAAAATGGCGAATCCAATGCGTTCAATACTTGGAATAATTCTATGTCCATTACTGGCGGTTCCATTGCAGATGATATCTCCTATGTCGGCGGTCTTGGCTTGACCATTGGTGAAGCGGATATTGACGGCGTGATTCACTATTATCTGAGCACAAACCACAACACTGCTTACCTTGCGGAAAGCTTCAATGGCTTTAGCTTCCGCGTGGACGAAGGCAATTCAAATTTCAATAACTTTAATTTCAAGCCTGCGGCTGGTTATACCTATGTATCCGGCGATGAAGCGAAACTGGTTTGCCTGAATGATGGCTATACCGTCTATTGGGACAATGCGACCAATACGTTCCGCTTGAAGGCGCAGTAAAGCGTTTTGTTTCAATCAAGCCTTGCTTCGGCAGGGCTTTTTGTGTGGAAAAAAAGGATGCATTAAAAAAGGACACAGCCGGAAAGCTGTGTCCTATATTTTAGCAGTTGATATTACTTCACGATTTCGCCCATGGTGCCGGGGGCAGCGCAGGCGGCGTTGGATTCGTCGGTGTCGATGTGCATGGCCAGGGCGAAGTTTTCATTCACGCGGCAAACCACATCGCCGAAGATCAGGCTGCGGCCTTCGGTTT